>NZ_DATILJ010000069.1:0-27511 GCF_035476535.1 Aquabacterium sp. | reverse complement strand
AGGGCGAGATCCTGGAACTCAAGAACACCATCAACACCATGGTCGACCAGCTCAGTTCGTTCGCCTCCGAAGTGACGCTGGTGGCGCGCGAGGTGGGTACCGAGGGGAAGCTGGGCGGCCAGGCCGATGTTCAAGGCGTGGCCGGCACCTGGAAGGACCTGACCGACAACGTGAACTTCATGGCCGGCAACCTGACCAGCCAGGTGCGCAACATCGCCGATGTGACCAAGGCCGTGGCGGCCGGCGACCTTTCCAAGAAGATCACCGTGGACGTAAAGGGCGAAATCCTGGAGCTGAAGGCCACGATCAACACCATGGTGGATCAGCTGCGCAGCTTCGCTTCGGAAGTGACCCGCGTGGCGCGCGAGGTGGGATCGGAAGGCAAGCTCGGTGGCCAGGCCGTGGTGCGTGGCGTGGCCGGCACCTGGAAAGACCTGACCGATTCGGTCAACCTGATGGCCTCGAACCTGACCAGCCAGGTGCGCAACATCGCCGACGTGACCAAGGCGGTGGCCGCGGGCAACCTGAGCAAGAAGATCACCGTCGACGTGAAGGGCGAGATCCTGGAGCTGAAGGCGACGATCAACACGATGGTCGATCAGCTCTCGTCCTTCGCCGCCGAAGTCACGCGCGTGGCGCGCGAGGTCGGCACCGAAGGGAGGCTGGGGGGCCAGGCCCAGGTGCGCGGCGTCTCCGGCACCTGGAAGGACCTGACCGACAACGTCAATTTCATGGCCGGCAACCTGACGTCCCAAGTACGCGGCATCGCGAAGGTCGTGACGGCCGTGGCCAATGGGGACCTGAAGCGCAAGCTGACGGTGGAGGCCAAGGGCGAAATCGCCGCGCTGGCCGACACCATCAACGGCATGACCGACACGCTGGCGATCTTTGCCGACCAGGTGACGACGGTGGCGCGCGAGGTCGGCGTGGAAGGCAAGCTCGGCGGCCAGGCCAAGGTGCCCGGCGCCTCGGGCACCTGGAAGGGCCTGACCGAAAACGTCAACGAGCTGGCCGCCAACCTGACGACACAGGTGCGCGCGATCGCCGAGGTGGCCACGGCGGTGACCCAGGGCGACCTGACGCGCTCGATCACCGTCGAGACGCAGGGCGAAGTGGCCTCGTTGAAGGACACCATCAACGAGATGATCCGCAACCTGAAGGACACCACGCAGAAGAACACCGAGCAGGACTGGCTGAAGACCAACCTGGCCAAGTTCAGCCGCATGCTGCAGGGCCAGAAGGACCTGGTCACCGTCGGCCAGCTGATCCTGTCGGAGCTGGCGCCGGTGGTCGGCGCGCAGCAGGCCGAGTTCTACGTGATGAGCGGCATGAGCGAGCTGCCGCGGCTGAAGCTCTTGGCCAGCTATGCCTCGGGCGGGCAAAGCGCGCATGGCAAAGAGGTCGATCTCGGCCAGGGCCTGGTCGGCCAGTGCGCGATCGACAAGCGCAGGATCCTGCTGACCAATGTCCCGTCGCAGGCCTTCCGCATTGCCTCGGGCCTGAGCGACAACGCCGCGATGGACGTGCTGGTGCTGCCGGTGGTTTTCGAAGGCCAGGTGCGCGGCGTGCTGGAGCTGGCTTCGCTGGAGCACTTCAACCCGGTGCACGAGGCCTTCCTCGACCAGCTGACCGAATCGATCGGCATCGTCATCAACACCGTCGAGGCCAACACCCGCACCGAAGACCTGCTGAAGCAATCGCAATCGCTGGCCGAAGAGCTCGGCAGCCGGCAGGAGGAGTTGCAGCAGACGAACCAGGAGCTGCAGGACAAGGCCCGCCTGCTGGCGCACCAGAACCAGGAGGTGGAGCGCAAGAACCAGGAAGTGGAGCAGGCGCGCCAGGCGCTGGAAGAAAAGGCCGAGCAGCTGGCGCTGACCTCGAAGTACAAGTCCGAATTCCTGGCCAACATGTCGCACGAATTGCGCACGCCGCTGAACAGCCTGCTGATCCTGTCGGACCAGCTGTGCAAGAACCTGGACGGCAACTTGAGCGGCAAGCAGGTCGAGTTCGCGAAGACCATCCATTCGTCGGGCAATGACTTGCTGATCCTGATCAACGACATCCTGGATCTGTCGAAGATCGAATCGGGCACGGTCGCGGTCGATGTCAGCGAACTGCGGCTCGACGAACTGCACCGCTCGGTCGAACGCGGCTTCCGCCACTTTGCCGAATCCAAGCACGTGGACTTTGTCGTGCAACTGGAGCAGCCGCTGCCGAAGACGGTGGTCACCGATGTCAAGCGGCTGCAGCAGATCATCAAGAACCTGCTGTCGAACGCCTTCAAGTTCACCCACATCGGCCAGGTGAGCTTCAAGATCACGCAGGCCCTCGAAGGCTGGTCACCCGACAACGAAGAACTCAACCGCGCCAGCCAGGTGATCGGCTTCTCGGTGACGGACACCGGCATCGGCATCTCGCCGGACAAGCAGCAGATCATCTTCGAGGCCTTCCAGCAGGCCGATGGTTCCACCTCGCGCAAGTACGGCGGCACCGGCCTGGGCCTGGCGATCAGCCGCGAGCTCTCGCGCCTGCTGGGCGGCGAGATCCGGCTCGCCAGCGCGCCGGGGCAGGGCAGCGTCTTCACGCTCTACCTGCCGCAAAGCTACAGCCCGGTGCGTGCCGTGCGGTACGGCCGCAGCGCGGCGCCTGACGCTGCCGACGAGGCCGGGGCACTGCGCGACGACACGCCGCGCCGCGGCAGCGACGGGCGGCGAGCGTTCTTCGAGCCGGTGATGCCGGCGCTGCGAGCCGCCTATGGCGAGGACGCGGCGGCCGGCGTGCCAGTGGTCTTTGCCAACGACGCCGACGACGACCGCGACGATGTCGCCGCCGGCGACCGTGTGCTGCTGATCGTCGAAAACGACCTTGGCTTTGCCCAACTGCTGCTGGAGGCGGCACGCCAGCACGGTTTCAAGGGCCTGGTCGCCGGCACCGGCGCCGGTGCGCTGACGATGACACGCGAATACCGACCCAGCGTCATCACGCTGGACATCCACCTGCCCGACATGGAGGGCTGGCGCATCCTCGACCGCCTGAAGAGCGACATGGCGACGCGCCATATTCCGATCTGCGTGGTCTCGACCGACGATTCGCGCGGCTACGCGCTGCAGGCCGGCGCGATCGGCTTCCTGGCCAAGCCGCTGCAGTCGGCCGATGTCGTGCACGCGGCATTGGCGGAACTGTTCCGCTACCACGAGCGACCGGTCAGGCGCCTGGCCGTGGTGATGCCGCCTTCGACACTGCGCAGCGAACTGCTGGCCAGCCTGGACAGCGACATTCAGCCGATCACCACCGACAGTGCGGCGCAGGCGCGCAGCACGCTGGCCGATGCCGATTGCGTGGTGGTCGACGAAGCGCTGGCCGACTTCGGCCCCGAGGACCTGCTCGACGCGGTGGCCGCACGCAGCGGCGTCTGCCAGCTGCCGCTGGTGGTGGTGCGCCATGCCGGCGACGCGGGCGCTGCCGAACGCCGGGCCTGGGGGCGCGAGCGCGGCGTGTTCGGCCTGCGCATGGCCGACTCGCTGCCGGCGCTGCGCACCCACATCGCCTTCTGGCTGCACCGCAGCCCGGCCGTGCTGTCCGATCACGAACGGCGCGAGATCGAGGCCTCGCTCGAGGCGCACCTCGGCCTGAAGGGCAAGAAGGCGCTGATCGTCGACGACGACATGCGCAACATCTTCGCGCTGGCCACTGTGCTCGACGAGGTCGGCATGGTCATCGTCTCGGCCGACAACGGGCGCGAGGCGATCCGGCTGGTGGAACGGGATCCGGCCATCGACATCGTGCTGATGGACATCATGATGCCGGAGATGGACGGCATCGCGACCATGCAGCAGATCCGCAAGCTGCCCCGGGGGCGTGAGCTGCCGATGGTGGCCGTCACCGCCAAGGCGATGAAGGGCGACCGCCAGAAGTGCATCGAGGCCGGCGCCTGGGACTACCTGTCCAAGCCGGTCGACCCGATGCACCTGCTCGGCGTGCTGCGGGGCTGGCTGTGCCGCTGATGTCGACACCCGACGTGCTGGAGGGCCCGGCCATCGACCGGGTCAACATCCTGATCGTCGACGACCTGCAGGAAAAGCTGCTGGTCTACAAGACCGTGCTGGACGGGCTGCAACAGAACCTGGTCTTCGTGCGCTCGGGCGCCGAGGCGCTGCGCGAGGTGCTGGCGCGCGAGTTCGCGGTGATCCTGCTGGACGTCAACATGCCCGACATCGACGGTTTCGAGACGGCCGCGCTGGTGCGCCGCTACAAGCGTTCGGCGCACACGCCCATCATCTTCATCACCGCTTTTGCCGACGAGCAGCAGACCTCGCGCGGCTACGCGCTGGGGGCGGTGGACTTCATCCCCTCGCCGGTGGTGCCGGAAATGCTAAGGTCCAAGGTGCGCGTGTTCGTCGAGCTGCACGTGCTGCAGCGTCGCATCGCGCGCCAGGCCGACGAACGGGTTGCGCTCGCCGCCTCCGCGGCGGCACTGCAGATGGCCGAAGAATCGACCCGCCGCTCGGCCTTCCTGTCCGAGCTGAGCCGTTCGCTGAGCGGCCTGCTCGATGTGCAGGCCGGCATGCGCACGCTGCTGTCCCAGGTGGTGCCGTCCCTGGCCGGCGAGGCCACACTGGTGCTGCTGGATGAGCAGCAGCAGGTTCAGCTGGTCATGCGCTGCTGCAAGGCGCTCGATGGTCGCGGCATGGCCTTCCAGCGGGCCGATGCGATGCAGGCCGAACTGAGCGCCGATGAGCGCGAGCGCCTGGCCCGGGCCCTGCCGCACGGCAACAGGCCCGAGGCCCTGCCGGCGCAGTTCAATGCCGTGCACCCGCTGCACCACGGCGAGCGCACGCTGGGCGCGCTGTTGATCGGCGGGCCGAGCACGACGCTGGGCACCGCGGTGCTCGACGACGTGGCACTGCGCGCAGCCACCGCCTTCGCGACGGCGCAGCTCTACCAGAACCTGCAGGCCGAGATCGGCGAGCGCCGACGGGCCGAGGCGCGGCTGGAAGAAGCCAGCCGGCGCAAGGACGAGTTCCTGGCCATGCTGTCGCACGAGTTGCGCAACCCGCTGGCGCCGATCCGCAATGCCGTCGAGCTGATCCGCCGCCTGGCGCCGAACGATGCCAAGCTGGTCTGGGCCACCGATGTCACCGATCGCCAGGTGCGGCAGCTGACGCGCCTGGTCGACGAGTTGCTGGACGTGTCGCGCATCAGCCAGGGCAAGATCGTGCTGCAGACCCTGCCGCTGGACCTGGTGGCGCTGGTCGTCCAGTGCCTCGACGAGCAGCGGCCGATGATCACCGCGCACGGACAGCAGCTGACGCAGACGCTGCCGGAGGCGCCGCTGTGGATCCAGGGCGATCCGGCGCGGCTGCAGCAGGTCGTCAGCAACCTGCTGAGCAATGCCAACCGCTACACCCCGGCCGACGGGCACCTGCACCTGGCGGTGAGTGTCGAGGACGGGCATGCGGTGATCAGCGTGCGCGACAACGGCATGGGCATCGACGCCGAGCTGCTGCCGCGGGTGTTCGACCTGTTCCAGCAGGGCCGGCGCGCGCTGGACCGCAACCAGGGCGGGCTGGGCGTCGGGCTGACCGTGGTGCAGCGCCTGGTCAGGCTGCACGATGGCCATGTCGAGGCGCTCAGCGCGGGCCCAGGGCAGGGCGCCGAGTTCAAGGTGCGCCTGCCCTGCCTGCCCCTGGCGCCCCGCCCGCACGCCGGCGAGCCGGCGGCGGCCGGTGGCACGCCGCGCCGCCGCGTGATGGTGGTGGAAGACAACCCCGATGTTGCTGAAACCACCGCGACGATGCTGACCCTCTTCGGTCATGCCGTGTGTGTCGCGCACGATGGCGGGCAGGCACTGGCGCAGGTGCAGGCCTTTGCGCCCGAAGTGGTGCTGCTGGACATCGGCCTGCCGCTGATGGATGGCTACGAGCTGGCCCGCCGGCTGCGGCAGCTGCCGCAGACACGTGATGCCTTGCTGGTGGCGCTGACCGGCTATGGCCAGCCTGCCGACAGGCAGCGCGGCCGCGAGGCCGGGTTCGACGAACACCTGCTCAAGCCGGTGGATGCGGCGATATTGGGCGAACTGGTCGCGCGCGCCGCGCCGCCGGCGCAGGAGCCCGTGGCGGACTCGCCCGCCGGGGCCGCGCTGTACGCGTTTCGTCGCCCTTGATGCGGCGCGCCGCCCCATAATTCATGGCCCGAGATCCTTGGGGAGGCGTGCATGCGCCATGCGCTGATCGTTGACGACGACGTGGATGGGGCCTCGACCATGGCAGCCCTGGTGGAGCTGGAGAATTTCAGTGTCGCCACCGCGCACAGCCTGAAGGCCGCACGGCAACAGATCGCGCTGCACCCGCCGGACGTCGTGCTGCTGGACTTGCGCCTGCCCGATGGCAGCGGCATCGAACTGTTCGACGATTCGGAACTGGTCAGTCGCGCGGTGATCGTGCTGATCACCGGCTACGCGAGCCTGGAGACATCGATCCAGGCCTTGCGGCTCGGCGCCGCCGACTACCTTTTGAAGCCGGTGCAACTCAAGCAGTTGCAAGGCGTGCTGTCGCGCGTGATACCGCCTTCGGCGCTGGTCGGCGAAGTGCAGGAGATGACGACAACGCTGGCGCGCAGCGGCAACTTCGGTGAGCTGTGGGGTCGCGCCTCACCGATGCTGCGGGTGTACGGGCAGATCTCGCGCGTCGCCGGCACGGCGGTCACGGTGTTCATCACCGGTGAAAGCGGCACCGGCAAGGAGCTGGTGGCCAAGACCGTGCACGAGCTGAGCCGGCGCCGCAGTCAGCCCTTCCTGGCGGTGAACTGCGGCGCCATCTCGCCGACCCTGCTCGAAAGCGAATTCTTCGGCCACGAAAAGGGCAGCTTCACGGGGGCCGACCGTGCGCACCCAGGGTTCTTCGAGCGGGCGCGGGGCGGTACCTTGTTCCTCGACGAGATCACCGAAATGCCGCAAGAACTGCAGGTCAAGCTACTGCGCGTGCTCGAGACGGGCAGCTTCTTCCGCGTCGGGTCGACGGCCCTGCAGACCGCCGACGTGCGCGTGGTGGCCGCGACCAACCGGTCGCCGATGCAGGCCATGGCCGAAGGCCGGCTGCGGGAAGATCTGCTGTACCGCTTGAATGTCTTTCCGATCGAGATGCCGCCGCTTCGCGAGCGGCTGGACGATGTGCCGCTGCTGGCCGAACACTTCCTGGCCGACTTCTGCCGGCGCGAAGGCCAGCACAAGCGCTTCACGCCGCAGGCCCTGACGGCCTTGTGCACCTACCGCTGGCCGGGCAACGTGCGTGAGTTGCGCAATGCCATCCTGCGCGCCTACGTGATGACGGTGGATGAGCACATCACGGCCGAATGGCTGCCGGTCGGCGCCGGCGATGGCCAGCCCACGGGCATGGCCGCCGGCGCCGGCGAATCGTCACCGCCGTGTGTCGTGCTGCCGGTGGGCATCTCGATGGCCGTTGCCGAACGGCATCTGATCCTCGCCACCTTGCGGCATTTCCAGGGCCAGAAGGAGCGCACCGCCGGCACGCTCGGCATCAGCCTGAAGACGCTCTACAACCGCTTGAAGGAATACGGCAACGAGGCGTTTCCACCAGGACCTGGCGGCCTGTCTTAGGCACACGCGCGAAGCGGTACGTCAATTGCTTTGCTCGGGTCTCGGCCAGGAGTGTGTTCAATGAGAGGCAGAGTCAAACCGAGTCTGTGCACGCTGGCGGCATTGCGTGCAGAGTGGACAGTCCACTATCTGCACAGTGTCGGCGAACGCTGGATGCTCGACCTCGGGCCCCGCTACGACGCGCAGCATGTGCTGGCGCAGCGGCGCGGTTCGTGCCCGCGCGATGTCGACGTCCGCACGCTGCTGTTGAAGCATGACGCCAGCCGTTCGCCGGCGCTGGAAGTCATCGAGGCCGTGGCGCTGATGCATTTCGGCAGCGCCAAGCTGGCACCGCGCATCATCGGTGCGCCCGATTGGCACGAGATCGCGTTGACCAGCTATGCCGACAAGGGGCACGGCTATGAAGCCCTGCTGTCGCTGAACGTGTGGGTTCGCGGGGACACGCTGGTCGCGGTGTTGCGTGAGCCGGGCCGGCACGACCATGCCGAGCATGCGCTCTGCGGCGGCGATGCCGACCCGTTGTATGCCCTGCTGCGCGTGGCCGGCATGGGCGAGCAAGGGAGCCAGGCTCCCCTGCGGCTCACGCCGGCTGTGCAGCCGGCAACCCATCAGAGCCAGGGGGCTCCGTAGTAGTCGTGCACGCGCCGGCCGAAGGCGTCGTCGTACACCGGCAGATCGTCTCGCGTGTAGCGTGGCGCGTCCTTCAGCAGCGCCTTGTCCAGCGGCACGATGTAGCCCTCCTGCGTCGTGTCGTACTTCAGCAAGCTCCACGGCAGCGGGTACCGGTCGGTGCCCATGCCGAGGAAGCCGCCGAACTCCAGCACCGCATAGCGAACCTGGCCCGTGCGCTTGTCGATCATCAGATCGTCGATCGACCCCAGCTTGTCACCGGCGGTGTTGTAGACGGCCGTGCCTTCGACCTGCTCGGACGAGATGATGTCGTGGCTGATGACGGATGTATCCATGGTGATCTCCTGAAGTGGAAGGGGTCACCTGGCACGGCAATTCACGTACCCTGCGCAGCCGCGTCCAGGCGGCGACGGGCTTCTTCCAGCGCATCGTTGACGTCACCGACGCCGACCGGCTTGACCAGGTGCAGCGCGAACCCGGCCGCCAGCGTCTTGCTGCGGTCGGCGGCCTGGCCATAACCGGTCATGGCCGCGAACACCGCGCCGTTGGGCAACTCCGGCGCCATCTGCTGCAGCAGGTCGAAGCCGTTGCCGTCAGGCAGATTGAGA
Organism: Aquabacterium sp.; assembly: GCF_035476535.1. Lineage (GTDB taxonomy): Bacteria > Pseudomonadota > Gammaproteobacteria > Burkholderiales > Burkholderiaceae_C > Pseudaquabacterium. The sequence continues at coordinate 18,658 of NZ_DATILJ010000069.1, read as the reverse complement.
TCCAGAAACACCAGCAGAGGCCGCAGTTGCCGCGCTGCGGCGTGCGCCTCGGCGGCCGAATAGGCGCCCTGCGCGTGGTGGCCCAGCAGCGTGAGCAAGCGCACCATCGTGTCGGCGGAATCCTGGTTGTCGTCGACCACCAGCACCGGCAAGGATCGCCGGTTCCTGTCGCCGGCGGTCAAGGGACCGGACGCGCCGCGCGTGTGGCTGTCGGCCGCCAGTGGCATCAGCATCGTGAACTTGCTGCCCTGGCCGACACCGGCACTGTGCGCCGTGAGCCGGCCGCCCTGCCTTTCCAGCAGCGAGCGGGCCAGGTTGAGCCCGATGCCCAGGCCCGAGGTCCGGGGTGATCCGGCTTCGCTGTCCTCCTGCACGAACATCTGGAAGATGCGCTCCAGCTTGTCGCCGGCAATGCCGCGTCCGCTGTCGTTCACGGTGGTGACGCAGGAGGCCCCGGCGATGCGGGTCTCGACACGGATGTTGCCCTCTTCCGGCGTGAACTTGACGGCGTTGTCCAGTACGTTGTGCAAGGCCTGGATGAGGCGGGAAGCGTCGCCATGAACCCAGACGGGCGCTGCCGGCACGCTGGCGTGCAGCACCTGCCTGCGCTTGTCGGCGCTGGCCTGGATGGCTTCGAGGCTGGCCTTGACCACCTCGCGGAAGTCGATGCGCCCGAGTTGCAGCTGGATCTTGCCGGCGAAGATGCGCGCGGCGTCCAGCAGGTCGTCGACGAGGCGGGTGAGCTGTTGCAGCTGCCGGTCGATGACGTCGCGCGGACCGGTCAGCGCGGCGGGCATCTGCGGATGCAATTGCATGATCGACACGGCGTTGCGGATCGGTGCCAGCGGGTTGCGCAGTTCATGCCCCAGCACCGCCAGGAATTCATGGGTGCGCCGTGTGGCCTGCTCCAGTTCGAGCAGGCGGCGCTGGTCGGTCAGGTCCCGCGTGACCAGCGCAAAGCCGCGCAGTGCGCCGAGCGGGTCCAGCATGGGCGTGATCGCCGTGCCGGCCCAGAAGGCCGAGCCATCCTTGCGCACGCACCAGCCCTGCGATTCGGACCGGCCCTCCAGGCGTGCACGGTGCAATTCGGCGGCCGGCTTGCCTGCCGCCACGTCGGAGGCGCCGAAGAACATCGCGTGATCGTGCCCGATGGCCTCGATGGCGGCATAACCGGTGATCGACTCGGCCGCCGTATTCCAGCTCAGCACAACGCCCGAGGGGTCGAGCATCACGATCGCGCAGTCCCGTACGGAATCGATCAGCAGCTTGAGCTGCTCTTCGCTGCGGCGCAGGGCTTCCTCTTGCGCGCGGCGCTCGCTCAGGTCGCGGGTGACCTTGGCGAAGCCGATCAGCGTGCCCTGCGGGTTGCGCAGCGCGGTGATGATCACGCTGGCCCAGAAGCGTGTGCCGTCCTTGCGCACGCGCAGGCCTTCGTCTTCGAAGCGGCCCAGCGCCGTCGCGTGCTGTAATTCCTTCTGCGGCCAGCCGCTGGCTACCGCCTCGGGCTCGTAGAAAGTCTCGAACGAATGGCCGATGATTTCGGCGGCCTCATAGCCTTTGATGCGGCGGGCGCCCTCGTTCCAGCTGACCACCGTGCCGTGCGGATCGAGCAAGAAGATCGCGTAGTCCTGAACGCTGTCGACCAGCAGGCGAAAGCTCTGCTCGGCGGGCACCAGGGCCAAAGGGGGAGCTGGCAAGTTCACGTGGTCAGTCCTCCCGTGCAGGCCCTGGGGCGATCATCCTCGTTCAAGGCAAATCTTGTGCCTGTGCTCGTGCCTGTGTCGCCCGCGGCGAAATGGCCGCCGCCGGTGCGCACGAGCGGCGGTGCTCAGCGCGGCTTCAGCAGGTAGTCCGCCATCAGCCGCGCATGGGGCTCGGTGACGCCCATGTTGGGCATGGCCGTGGCGGGGTCGATCTGCTGCGGCGCGCGGATCCAGCGCGCCAGGTTGTCCGGTGTGCCGGCCAGTCGACCGGCCAGCAGCCGGCGGCGCGACAACTCGTGCAGCGGCGGGCCGACATGCGTGTCCGGCCCGACCACGCCCGGGATGCGGTGGCAGGCCACGCAGGCGTACTGGGCCAGCGCCAGCCGGGCCTGCTCGTCGCGGCTGCGCGCCTGCACCGGTTGCTGGTCGGCGGTGTCGGTCGGCGTGCAGTTGCCGGGCACTGGGCAGGGTGCCGAAGCAGTGGCGCAGCGTTGCGCCTGGGCTTGCGCCATCGCGCCGGCATAGCCCTGCGGCGAGAGCAGCGCCAGCCGGTCGACGAAGCCCACCACGGCCCACAGCTGGCCGTCGCTCAGCCGCAGCTCCCAGGCCGGCATGCCGCTCATCTTGATGCCGTGGCGGGTGATCCAGTAGATCTCCCGCGGGCGCCAGCGGCGGGCCGCGTCGACCAGCGGGCCGGGCAGCGGCTGCAGGCTCTTGCCGACATCGCCTTGCGCGACGCCGGGGCCGCCGTGGCACTGCACGCAGTGCTCGCGGTAGCAGGCCGCGCCCTGTGTCAGAAGCGCCGGGTCCTGTAGCGGCGGCGCTTCGATCGTCGCGGCGCGGGCGCGCACCGAATGGATCATCGTCGTCTCGAGCAAGGCGTAAACGCTACCGGTGTGCGAAGACGTTGCCGAAATATCGTAGAGACCCAGCCGTACCACCACCGCTGCGCCGGCAAGCATCAGCAGCAGGGTACCCAGCAGGGTGAGGGTGGCCTTCATGGTGGCGGATGGGGCAGGGGAGGCTGGGCGTCCCTGCAAGGCGCGGGCCTTCCCGGCGGCAGTGGGGCGGGCATGATTCTTGACCTTCACGGCGGTGATGACTGCCGTTCTGTTCGTTTGCTTGCGGCCGCGCGCCGCAGCTGCGGTGTTGATGCTGGCTGCGCTGTTGCCTGCGCTGGGCGGCTGCGCGCGCGACGAGGCGCCGGCCGCGGCCTTCACGACAGTCGCCGGCGGCGACGCGGCACGCGGCCGCGAGTTGCTGCTGCAGCACCAGTGCGGCAGCTGCCACGTGATTGCCGACGTGCCCGCTGCGGCGGGCCGCGTCGGGCCGTCGCTGTCCGACTTCGGCCGCCGCAGCTACATCGCCGGCCAGCTGCCGAACACGCCACAGGCCCTGCAACAGTGGCTGCAGCAGCCGCAGGCGCTGGTGCCGGGCACCACGATGCCGGACATGGGCGTGCGCGCCGCCGATGCACGCGACATGGCAGCATTCCTGCTGCAGCCGCGATGACGGCCGTGGCGGCGGCGCCAGAGGCCTCGGTGCTGCATCCTGCCGGCGAGCAGGCGGCGGTGCTGCACGAGATCAACCTCGTGCTGATCGTCGGCGGCACGCTGATCTTCGTCGGCATGCTGCTGCTGCTGGCCCGCGCGGTGTGGCCACGGCCACGGCGCGAGGTGCCGCTGAGCCGCTGGGTGCTGGACGGCGGCGTGGTGTTTCCGGCCGTGGTGCTGGGCCTGCTGTGGCTGTATGCCAGCGGCCGCAGTGCCGACCTGGACCGCATGCCGGCCGCGCCGGCACTGACCATCGCGGTGACCGGGCACTTGTGGTGGTGGGACCTGCGCTACCACGATGCAGCCAGCGGCCTCGACCTCCGCGGTGCCAACGAACTGCGGCTGCCCGCCGGCCGGCCGACGCTGCTGGGCCTGGCTTCGGCCGACGTGATCCACAGCTTCTGGGTGCCCGCGCTCGGCGGCAAGCGCGATCTGGTGCCCGGCCGCGTCAACCACCTGATGATCACGCCCACACGGCCCGGCGTGTACGGCGGGGTCTGTGCCGAGTATTGCGGCCTGCAGCACGCCCGCATGGCGCTGCGGGTGGTGGTGATGCCGCCGGCGGAGTTCGACCGCTGGCTGGCCGCGCAGGCCGTGCCGGCGGCGCCCGCTGCGTCAGCAGAATCGGCGGCCGCGGAGTCCGGCCGCCAGGCCTTTGTCGCACAAGGCTGCGCGGCCTGCCACACGGTGCGCGGCGTGGCCGAGCAGGGCGCGCTCGGCCCCGATCTCACGCACGTGGCCGGGCGCATGAACCTGGGCGCGGGCGTGCTGCGCAACGGACCGGGCGCGATGCGGCAGTGGCTGGTCAGCGTGCAGGCCTTGAAGCCGGGCGCGCGCATGCCCTCCTATGCGCATCTGGACGCGGCCACGCTGGACGCGCTGGCCCGTTGGCTCGAGCAGTTGCATTGAGGGCGCGGGCCGCTACGACGATGGCTGAGCCACTGCGCCGATGAGCCCGCCACTGGCCGAACCCGCCGCACCGGCGGCCCCCCTGCCGAACCGACTGCCCCGGCCGGCGGACGAACTGCCGGCCCTGGAACGCGCTTGGCTGCAGCCGCAGGGCTGGCGCACGATCTCGGCGGTCAACAACACGACGATCGGCAAGCTCTACATCGCCACCGCACTGCTGTTCCTGCTGCTGGCCGGCGTGCTGGCGCTGCTGATGCGGGCGCAGCTGGCGCTGCCGGGCCAGAGCCTGCTGGGTGCCGCGACCTACAACCAGGTCTTCACGATGCACGGCACGGTGATGATGTTCCTGTTCGCGGTGCCGGTCGTCGAGGCGGTGGCCGTGTTCCTGCTGCCGAACATGCTGGGCGCGCGCGATCTGCCGTTCCCGCGGCTGTCGGCCTACGCCTTCTGGGCCTATGCCGTCGGCGGGCTGGCCTTCTTCGCCTCGCTGTTCTTCGGCCTGGCGCCCGATGGCGGCTGGTTCATGAACCCGCCGCTGACCAGCCGCGTGCATTCGCCCGGCATCAACGCGGACTTCTGGCTGCTGGGCATCGGCTTCATCGAGATCTCGGCGATCGCCGGCGCGGTGGAGCTGATCATCGGCATCCTGATGACCCGCGCGCCCGGCATGACGCTGGGCCGCATGCCGGTCTATGCCTGGTCGATGCTGGTCGTCGGCCTGATGATCGTGCTGGCTTTCCCGGCGGTGATCGCCGGCACCGCGCTGCTGGAGTTGGAGCGCGCGTTCGACTGGCCGTTCTTCGATGCCACGCGCGGCGGCGACCCGCTGCTGTGGCAGCACCTGTTCTGGTTCTTCGGGCATCCGGAGGTCTACATCATCTTCCTGCCGGCCGCCGGCATGGTGTCCACGCTGCTGCCGGCGCTGCTGGGCGTGCCGCTGGCCGGCTACCGTGCCATCGTCGCGGCGCTGCTGGCCACCGGCGTCATCAGCCTGCTGCTGTGGGCGCACCACATGTTCACCGCCGGGCTGGGCTCGCTGGCGATGAACTTCGCCTCCCTCGCCAGCTTGGCGGTGGCCGTTCCGGCGAGCGTGCAGGTCTTCGCGTGGATCGCCACGCTGTGGCGCGGCCAGGCGCGCCTGAACACGCCGACGCTGTTCATCCTGGGCTTCCTGGTCAGCTTCATGCTGGGCGGGCTGACCGGCGTGATGCTGGCGGTGCTGCCCTTCGACTGGCAGGTGCACGACAGCTACTTCGTCGTCGCCCACCTGCACTACGTGCTGATCGGCGGCATGGTGATGCCGCTGATCGCCGCGCTGTACTACTGGATGCCGCTGCACAACGGCCATGGCTTGAGCGAGCGCTGCGGCCGCTGGGTCTTCGGCCTGTTCTTCGGCGGCTTTCACCTGAGCTTCTTTCCGATGCACATCGCTGGCCTGCGCGGCATGCCGCGGCGCGTCTACACCTACGATGGCGGCCTGGGCTGGGAGGGTCCGAACCTGTTGTCCTCGCTGGGCGCGGCGGTGCTGGCCGGCGCCGTGCTGCTGCTGGCGATCGACCTGCTGCGCGTGCTGCGCCTGCCGCCGCGCGCGCATGGCAACCCGTGGCATGCGCCGACGCTGGAATGGCTGCCCGCGGCCGTCTACGGCACGCGCAGCGTCCCGCAGGTGGCGGGGCGTGAACCGCTGTGGCAACAGCCCGGGCTGGCCGCCGAGGTGGCCGCCGGCCGCCACTGGCTGCCGGGCACCGCCACCGGCCGTTGCGAGACACTGGTGACCAGCCCGCGCGACGCGCTACCGCGGCATGTGATCGTGCTGCCGAGCGCGGGCTGGCCGCCGCTGCTGGCGGCACTGTTCACCGCGGCGTTCTTCCTGCTGCTCACCGTGCAGTGGGTGATCACCGCCTTCGCCTGCGGCGTGCTGGCCGTGGCCTGCATCGTGGCCTGGCTGTGGCAGAGCGACCGGGTACCGATCGGCAGCGCGCAGATTGCCGATGGCGTGTGCGTGCCGGTGGGCGCGGTGGGCCGGCGATCGCACACCTGGTGGGCGATGGTGATCCTGGCCGTCGTCGACGCCACGGTGCTGGCCTCGATGGCCTTCGCGCATGTGCACTTGGCGATGCTGCAGCCGGTGTGCCCGCCGCCCGGTGCCGCGCTGCCGGCGCTGGCCGATGCGGGTGCGGCGGCCGGCGGCTTTGCGCTCAGTGCAGCGCTGCTCGCGGCGACCGGCCGCGGCCTGTCGCGGCGGGCCTTGTCGCGCTGGCGCGTGCTGCCGCTGGGCGGCGCCGCGGTGCTGATGAGTGCCGCTCTCGTGGGCTTGCTGCAGGCGCACGGCGCTGCCGGGCTGGAGCCCACGGCGCAGGGCTGGAGCGCGACGATCGCCGCACTGCTGGGCTATCAAGGCCTGCATGCCGGCTGGCTGCTGCTGGCCGCGGCTTACCTGGGCGCGCGGCTGTGGCAAGGACTGGTCACGCCACGGCAGCGCGCCAGCTTCGACAACATCGCGCTGCTCTGGTACGGCGGCTGTGCCGCGGGCATGGTCGTGGCACTTCTGCCCTACGCCCTGCTGGCATAACATCGGGCGCCGCAGTTGCAAGACTTCCATCGCTCGCGCGTGAAGGATCCGGTGACTCCATGGCCGATTCCGTGACGCCCCAGGCCGTTGCCGAAGAAGCCGGCCCGCAGCCCAGCCACCTGCCTTTTCCCGTGGTGGGCATCGGCGCGTCGGCGGGCGGCCTGATGGCGCTGCAGCGGCTGCTGTCGCAGATGCCGGCCCGCAGCGGCATGGCCTTCGTCATCATCCTGCACCTGTCGCCCCGGCACGAGAGCAATGCGGCGGAGATCCTTCAACGCAATACCGCGATGGCGGTGATGCAGGTGAACGAGTCGGTGCAGATCGAGGCCGACCATGTCTACGTCATTTCGCCGACACATGACCTGACGATGGATGACGGCTGGCTGCGGCTGGTGCCCTCGCAGCGCCCGCGCAGCGGCGTTCACGTCGCCGTCGACCTGTTCTTCCGCACGCTGGCCCAGGTGCACGGCGCGCGCAGCATCTGCGTGGTGCTGTCGGGCACCGGCAGCGACGGTGCGGTAGGCCTCACGCACGTGAAGGAGGCCGGCGGCGTCACGCTGGCCCAGATGCCGGAGGACGCCGACTACGACGGCATGCCGCGTGCGGCCATCGCCACCGGGCGGGTGGACATCGTGCTGCCGGTGGACGAGATGGCGCAGCGCCTGCTGGACCTGTGGCGCAACATGCGCGAGATCCGCATGCCCGCCGACCTGGCCGAGCAGCTGGGCGTCGAGAGCGAACAGTCGGCCGATGCCACGCAGCGCGCCGAGGCGGCGCTGGGCGACATCATGACGCTGGTGTGCCTGGCCACCCGGCACGACTTCAAGCACTACAAGCGCGCCACGATCCTGCGCCGCATCGAACGCCGGCTGCAGGTCAATGCGCTGCCCGATCTGGCGGCCTACCGCGACTATCTCAAGCAGAACCCCGACGAAACCAAGCTGCTGCTGCAGGACCTGCTGATCAGCGTCACCAACTTCTTCCGCGACCGCGAGGCCTTCGAGGCGCTGGAGCGCGAGGTCGTGCCGGCGCTGTTCCAGAACCGCCGCCGCGATGAGCCGGTGCGCGTTTGGGTGGCCGGCTGCGCCACCGGCGAAGAGGCCTATTCGGTGGCGATGCTGCTGCACGAGCGCGCCGAGCGCACGGCCGATGCACCGGACTTCCAGGTTTTCGCCACCGAGATCGACGAACGGGCGGTCACCCTGGCCCGCGCCGGCCGCTATTCGTCGGCCATCGTCGCCGACGTGCCGACCGCCGACGAGGCCGCGCGCCAGACCATCGCGCAGCTGGAGCAGGAGATCCGCCAGATCAAGGAACACCTGCAGGGCACCATCGAACACGCGGAGACCTCGACCGAGGAGCTCAAGGCCTCGAATGAGGAGTTGCAGGCCATCAACGAAGAGTTGCGCTCGGCCACCGAGGAGCTGGAGACCAGCAAGGAAGAACTGCAGTCGACCAACGAGGAACTGACCACCGTCAACTACGAACTGAAGGCCAAGGTCGAGGAGACCAGCCTGATCAACGACGACCTGCAGAACTTCATTGCGTCGACCGACATTGCCACGGTGTTCATCGACAAGGGGCTGCAGATCAAGCGCTTCACGCCGCAGGCCTCGACGGTGTTCAACCTGATTCCCTCGGACCTGGGGCGCTCGCTGCTCGACATCACGACCAAGCTCGACTACCCCGAACTGGCCGACGACGCGCGGCGGACCTTTGCCGAGTTGCGCAGCTTCGAGCGCAGCGTGCGTGCGCACAACGGCCGCCACTTCCTGGTGCGCTTCCTGCCGTACCGCACGGCCGACGACAAGATCAGCGGCGCGGTGCTGACCTTTGTCGACGTCAGTGCGCTGCGGGTGGCCGAGCAGCGCATGCGGCTGAGCGAGGAACGCCTGCGCACCGCCGCCGAGGCGACCAAGGACTTCGCGATCATCACCAGCGACAAGGCTGGCCTGATCACCGCCTGGAACGCGGGTGCGGTGCGCCTGTTCCAGTGGCGCGACGACGAAGCCATCGGCCAGCCGCTGGCGTTGATCTACACCGAGGAAGAGCGGGCGCATGACCTGCCCGAGCAGGAACTTCGCCGCGCCGCGCGCGATGGCCGCATCGAGTCGGCGCGCTGGCAGTTGCGCAAGGACGGCACCTCGGTCTATTGCGGCAGCGTCACTGCGCCGCTGGGCGGCGAGCCCGATGAGGGCTTTTCGATCATCGCGCGCGACATGACCGAGCAGAAGCAACTGGCGCTGGCCCAGGAACTGGTGCTGGCCCAGGAGCAGGCGGTGCGCCAGCAGGCGCAGGCCGCCAGCAGCCTGAAGGACGAGTTCCTGGCGGTGATGTCGCATGAGTTGAAACACCCGCTGAACCTGATCCACACCAATGCCGAGTTATTGACGCGTTCACCCGAATCGCGTGCCGTGCCCACCGTGCTGCGGGCGGCCCAGGCCATCCAGCGCGCGGCCTGCAGCCAGGCGAAGATCATCGACGACTTGTTGGACCTGTCGCGCATGCGCACCGGCAAGCTGGCGCTTCACCTCGAGGCGATCAGTCTCGACGAGGTGGCCGACGCCATCGTGCAGGCCGCGGCCCAGGAAGCCGGCGACCGGCGAGTGGCCCTGAATCTGCAGGTCGATGGGCGTCCGCTGCCGGTGGAAGGCGACCGTGTGCGCCTCGAGCAGATCATCTGGAACCTGCTGAGCAATGCCCTGAAATTCACGCCCGAGGGCGGGCGCGTCGATGTGACTTTGGGGATCGTGGACGCCCACGTGCGGCTGACGGTGGCCGACACCGGCCGCGGCATCGACCCGCGCTTCCTGTCGCGCATCTTCGAGATGTTCATCCAGGAGAGCCGCTCGCCCGCCAGCGAACGTGGCCTGGGCATCGGCCTGGCCTTGACCCGGGAACTGGTGCAAGCGCACGGCGGCCAGATCAGCGCGCACTCCGACGGCGCGAGCCGGGGGGCCCGTTTCGAAGTGCTGCTGCCCCTGCACCGCGCCGTCGCGCCGACGCTGCAGGCCGGCGGTGGCGACAGTGCCGAGCCGCTGGCCGGCCTGCGGGTGCTGGTGGTCGACGATTCGCAGGAGACGCTGTCGACCTTCGGCGAACTGCTCAGCTTGTCCGGCGCGCAGGTGGCCACGGCGGCCAGCGGCCGGCAGGCGCTGGAAGTGCTGCGGCGTCAGTCCTTCGACTTGCTGATCTCCGATCTGGGCATGCCGCAGATGAGCGGCTACGACTTGATGGCCGCGATCCGGCGCGTGCCAGCGTGGGCACCGATGATGGCCATTGCACTCAGCGGTTATGGTCGGGATGCCGATGCGCAGAAAGCCCAGGACAGCGGCTTCGATGCCCACCTGACCAAGCCGACCGAATTCGACGCGCTGATACGCACCGTGCAAGCGCTGAAGCTGCGGCGCGGCACGGCGCGGCAGGCCGGCGACACGCCGCGCGGCGACGCGACAGCCGACAGCGTGCCGCGCTGATCAGGCCCCGGAACGGCGCGGCCGGCCGTTCTGCGGATGTTCCGGCGGGCCGGTGTCGGGGTGCCGTTTGGTCGGCAACTCGGTGCGGTGGCCGGGGTCGGTGGGCGGCGCCGGATGACGGTCCGGCGGGACGACGGGGGCGCTCACCGGCTGCCCTTCTTCGTGCGCGACCCACTGTCCTTTGGGCGCGGGGGCACCTGGGCGCCGGCGTGGCGGGCTTCCGACAAGCCGATGGCGATGGCCTGCTTGCGGCTGGTCACCTTCTTGCCGGACTTGCCGCTTTTCAACGTGCCCTGTTTGCGTTCGTGCAGGGCCTTTTCCACCTTGGCGGAAGCTTTCGAATCGCTGCGTGGCATGGTGCGTCTCCTTGGCTTCGCCCCGCGGCCAGTGGCCGCCCGGGCCGTACCAGAGTGCGGCAAGCCGCATGCCCGCCAGCCCGGGACCGCGCTGCGGCCTGGGTCGGCACACCGTTTGCTGTAACGCCCCAATGCATCGATACCCCCTTGCCGGGTTTCACCATGGACAGCGAAGACATCGAAGACATCGACGACATTGCCGAGCGCTATGCGCAGTTGCGCCTGCAGCTCGATGAGGCCTACACGCGCCTGCCAGGGAGCAGCCAGCACATCGACCGCATCGCCGGCGAGATGCTGCCGCTGGAGCGGGCGCTGGCCGCTCGGCATTCCACCTGGGACAAGTGCTCCTGCAGCGTCCGGCCCGCAGACCCGCCAGCACGCACTGCGGCCCCACTCGGCTGCCGCTGGGGGCCGCCGTGAACCTCAGGGCTCGGCAAAGAGCAGGGCCGGGTGTTCCAGCCGCTCACGCAGGCCCTGGATGAAGGCCGCGGCCAGCGCGCCGTCAACGACGCGATGGTCGAAAGACGAGGACAGGTTCATCATCGGCCGCCCGACGATGGCGCCCTCGCGCATCACCGGCCGCATCACGATGCGGTTGACGCCGACGATGGCCACCTCGGGCAGGTTGATCACCGGCGTCGAGGCGATGCCGCCGAGCCGGCCCAGGCTGGTCACGGTGATCGTCGAGCCGCTGAGTTCGTCGCGCGTGATCCTGCCGGCACGCGTGTGCTCGGCCAGGCGTGCGATGTCGGCCGCGCAGGACCAGAGGTCGCGCGTGTGCGCGTCGCGCAGCACCGGCACCATCAGGCCGGCATCGGTTTGTGTGGCGATGCCCACGTGCACCGCGTCATGCAGCGTCAGCACGCCGGCTTCGTCGTCGAAGCGCGCATTGACCTGGGGATGGTCGCGCGCGGCCAGCACGATCGCGCGGATCAGGAAGGGCAGCAGCGTCAGGTGGGCGCGGCGATCCGCCCATCGTGTGTTGAGTTGCGCGCGCAAGGCCTCCAGCTCGCCGACGTCGACTTCCTCGACATAGCTGAAGTGCGGGATGCGTCGCTTGGACTCCTGCATGCGCTGCGCGATCTTGCGGCGCAGGCCGATGATCTTGATTTCGTGCGTGGCCGCATGCGTTGGCTCATGCCTTGCATCGGGCGCTGCCGCGACCGGCATCGCGACCGGCATCGCGGCTGGCGCCGCAGCGCGAGACCCGCCGCGCGCCAGATGGGCGTCGAGGTCGGCCTGCATGGTGCGGCCGGCCGGGCCGGTGGCCGCCACCTCCGCCAGGTTCACGCCCAGTTCCCAGGCCCGCGCGCGCAGCGCCGGCGAGGCGATTGGCCGGGTCGGCGCATGGGTTGGCGGGCGTGCCTGCGCGCGCATGTCCGGGCGCATGCCCGGTGGCGCCGATGGCGTGCGGGGCGCGGCCGCTGCGGACCGCACCGCGGCGGGCTGCACGGCGAGCGTTGCCGCAGCACTGACGTCCCGCGGCCGCCCGCCCTTGGCCATTTCATCGCCGCCGGCACCGTCGATGCGCACCAGCTCGGCACCCACCGCCAGCATCTGCCCGACCTCGCCGCCCAGCGCCTGCACCGTGCCTGCCAGCGGCGACGGGATCTCGACCGTGGCCTTGTCGGTCATCACGTCGGCCAGGGCCTGGTCCTCGACGACCCGGTCGCCCAGCTTGACGTGCCAGGCCACCAGTTCGACCTCGGCGATGCCTTCGCCGATGTCGGGCACCTTGATGACGTGAACGCTCATGCTTCCATCACCCGCTGCAAGGCCGCGGCCACGCGCGCCGGGCCGGGAAAGTAGGCCCATTCCAGCGCGTGGGGGTAGGGCGTGTCCCAGCCGGTCACACGCTCCACCGGCGCTTCGAGCTGGTAGAAGCACTGCTCGCCCACCAGCGCCGCGAGTTCGGCGCCGAAGCCGCTGGTGCGCGTGGCCTCGTGCACGATGACGCAGCGGCCGGTCTTCTTGACCGATTCGACCAGCCTGTCCAGGTCCAGCGGCCACAGGCTGCGCAGGTCGATGATCTCGGCGTCGATGCCGGTTTCGCTGGCCGCCGCTTCGCAGACATGGACCATCGTGCCGTAGGCCAGCACCGTCACCTCGGTGCCGGGTCGGAACACCTTGGCTGAGGTGAGCGGCACGGTGTAGTAGCCATCCGGCACCTCGCTGGACGGCCGGGCCGACCACGGCACCAGCGGCCGGTCGTGGTGGCCGTCGAAGGGTCCGTTGTACAGCCGCTTGGGCTCGAGAAAGATCACCGGGTCGTCGCACTCGATCGCCGCGATCAGCAGCCCCTTGGCGTCGTAGGGGTTGCTCGGCATCACCGTGCGCAGCCCGCAGACATGGGTGAACAGCGCCTCCGGGCTCTGGCTGTGCGTCTGCCCGCCATAGATGCCGCCGCCGCAGGGCATGCGGATGGTGATCGGTGCCGTGAAGTCGCCCGCCGAGCGGTAGCGCAGCCGGGCCGCTTCGGAGACGATCTGGTCGGAGGCCGGGTAGAAGTAGTCGGCGAACTGCACCTCGACCACCGGCCGCAGCCCATAGGCCGCCATGCCGATGGCCGAACCGACGATGCCGCCTTCGGAGATCGGCGCGTCGAACACGCGCGTGCGGCCGTGCCGGGACTGCAGGCCTTCGGTGCAGCGGAACACGCCGCCGAAGTAGCCCACGTCCTGGCCGTAGACGATGACGTTGGGGTCGCGCTCCAGCATCACGTCCATCGCCGAACGCAGGGCCTGGATCATCGTCATCGTCGACATGCTCAGGTTCCGGGCGGTGCGTAGGCGGCGGCCTCGCGGAACTGCGCCTGCAGGTGCGCCGGCATGTCGCCGTAAACGTCCTCGAACATCGACGCGAGCGGCGGGATGTGGCCGTCCTGCAGCGTGCCATGCAATTCGGCCTGCTTCAGCGCGGCCAGCACCTGCGCGTCGAGCTCGGTCTGCAGCGCTTCATGCTGGGCTTCGGTCCAGGCGCCGAGCCCGATCAGGTGCTGCTTCAGCCGGGTGATCGGGTCGCCGAGCGGGAAATGCTGCCAGTCGTCCGCCGGCCGGTAGCGCGAGGGATCGTCGGACGTCGAATGCGCGCCGGCGCGGTAGGTGATCCATTCGATCAGCGTCGGCCCCAGATTGCTGCGCGCACGCTCGGCGGCCCAGCGCGAGGCGGCGCAGACGGCCAGGAAGTCGTTGCCGTCGACCCGCAGCGAAGCGATGCCGCAGCCCACGCCGCGCTGCGCGAAGGTGGTGGCCTCGCCGCCGGCGATGGCCTGGAAGGTGGAGATGGCCCACTGGTTGTTGACCACGTTCAGGATCACCGGCGCGCGGTACACATGGGCGAAGGTCAGGGCCGTGTGGAAGTCGGCCTCTGCGGTCGCGCCGTCGCCGATCCACGCCGATGCGATTTTTGTATCGCCCTTGATCGCCGAGGCCATGGCCCAGCCGACCGCCTGGATGAACTGCGTCGCCAGGTTGCCGGATATGGTGAAGAAGCCGGCGCGCTTGTACGAGTACATGACGGGCAACTGCCGGCCCTTGAGCGGATCGCCCTGGTTGCTCATCAACTGGCAGATGAGTTCCACCATGGGCACGTCGTCGCGCGCCAGGAGCAGGCTTTGCTGGCGATAGGTGGGAAAGCACATGTCGCCCTGCTGCAGCGCGAAAGACTGGGCCGTGCCGATCGCCTCCTCGCCCAGGCTCTGTATATAGAACGAGAGCTTCTTTTGCCGCTGCGCGATCAGCATGCGCGCGTCGAAGATGCGCGTCTTCATCATCGAACGCAGTCCCTTGCGCAAGCGGGCCGGTTCGAGCTCGGGGACCCAGGGCCCCACGGCGCGGCCATCCTCGTCCAGTACGCGGACCAGCCCATAGGCCAGGTCGTGGGTTTCGCGGGGGGTGGTGTCCGTTGGCGGCCGCCGCACGGCGCCGGCGGGCGACACATGGAGGTAGGAAAAATCGGTCTCGCAGCCGGGTCGCCCGGAGGGCTCCGGCACATGCAAGCGAAGCGCTTGTGGTGTGCTCATTCATTCACTCCGCGCCCGGTTGTGCCAGGCGCCTGTTCAAGGATGTGGACCCGAGCACAGCGGGTAGCCATGCCGGTCCGGAGTTTGCGCCTTGGCGCAGAGATCGAGTGTATGGGAAAAAAATCCCGCGCGGCCGCCTTCGTAGTCCTCCTCCTACCCTCCGTAATCTCCTACTGGCGACGTCTGCAAAAACCTACAAGATTCACTGTTCCGCAAGCTGTAGATTGCGCCATGGCACGCAAGCGTCGGACTGATCCCAACATGGACCGCAAGCAACAGCCCTCCAGCAAAGACAGCTCCAACGTTGCAGATCGCGGCGGCGCGGACCCGCGCGCCAGGGTAGGCCGCTCGGGTGAAGGCTCGGCGAGCGCGCTGGCGACCCTCCAGAGCATCGAGCGCGATCGCATGCGATCCCGGCCCGAAGACGACACTTCCATTAGCTGAGTGCCTGGACCCACGGCTGTCAGGACCCGCTTAGCAGCGGGCTCGCGCCGTATTCGCGACAATGCCCCATCGATACTGACCGGGGCGAAACATGCCGAATCACAGCTGCGATCTGTTCGTCATCGGCGCGGGCAGCGGTGGCGTGCGAGCCGCGCGCATGGCGGCCCAGCGTGGCGCCCGGGTAGTGGTGGCCGAGGCCGCGGCACTGGGCGGCACCTGCGTCAATGTAGGCTGCATTCCCAAGAAGCTCTATAGCTATGCCGCGCATTTCGCGGACGACTTCAGGGACGCGGCGGGCTTCGGCTGGCATGCCGAACAGCCTCGATTCGATTGGGCGGTGCTCAAGGCCAACCGCGCCGGCGAGATCACGCGCCTGAACGACGTCTACCAGAACCTGCTGGTGGACGCGGGCGTGCAGATCGTCACGGGCTGGGCCCAGCTGCAGGATCCCCATACCGTGCAGGTGCAGGCGGCCGCCGGCAAGGAAAGCTTCAGGGCCCGCCACATCCTGGTTGCCACGGGCGGGCGGCCCAGCGTGCCGGTCTTTCCGGGCTGCGAGCACGTGGTCAGCTCGGACAGC
The DNA here is from genome assembly GCF_035476535.1 of Aquabacterium sp. GTDB lineage: Bacteria > Pseudomonadota > Gammaproteobacteria > Burkholderiales > Burkholderiaceae_C > Pseudaquabacterium. Next base: position 3,044 of record NZ_DATILJ010000069.1, on the reverse strand, counting down.
ATGTTCGACCTCGATCCTTTTCCGCAGCGGCTGCTGGTGGTGGGCGGCGGCTACATCGCCTGCGAGTTCGCTTCCATCTTCAACGGCCTGGGCTCCAGGGTCACGCAGCTCTATCGGGGCGCGCAGGTGCTGCGCGGCTTCGACGACGACGTGCGCAGTTTCATCGCCCATGAGGTTCGCAAGCACGGGGTCGATCTGCGCACCGGCATGGACGTCAAGGGCATCGAGAAGACGGGCCGTGGCCTGAACGTGACCTTGACAGATGGCAGCTGCCTGGTGGCCGACACGGTGCTGTACGCCACCGGGCGCGTGCCCAATGTCGCGGGACTGGGGCTCGAAGCTGTGGGCGTGGCGCTGGGCAGGCACGGCGCCATCGTGGTCGATCAGGGCTATCAGACGTCGGTGCCTTCGGTCCATGCCCTGGGCGATGTCACGGACCGCCTGCAGCTAACGCCCGTGGCATTGGGCGAAGCGATGGTGCTGGTCGATCGCCTGTTCGGCAACGGTCAGCGCAAGATGGGCTACGACTTCGTTCCCACGGCGGTGTTCACTCATCCGAACGTCGGCACGGTGGGCTACGGCGAGGCCGAGGCGCGCAAGGTCTTCGGCGAGGTGACCGTCTACCGCGCCGAGTTCAAGGCGCTCAAGCACACCTTGAGCGGCAGCTCGGAGCGCACGCTCATGAAGCTGGTGGTCGACGCCGCCACCGACCGGGTCGTCGGCCTGCACATGGTGGGCCCGGACGCCGGCGAAGTGGTGCAGGGCTTCGCTGTGGCGATGAAGGCCGGCGCGACCAAGGCCGTGTTCGACAGCACCATCGGCATCCATCCCACGGCGGCCGAAGAGTTCGTGACTATGCGCGAGGCGGTCGTGGTTTAGGCAAGCCCTTTCCCTCAGGCCAGCAGCGCTACATTGCCGCCCGCAGCGGTGGTGTTGATGGTCAGCGTCTGCTCGGCGCAGAAGCGGTACAGGTAGTGCGGACCGCCCGCTTTCGGGCCTGTGCCCGACAGGCCTTCGCCGCCGAAGGGCTGGACGCCGACCACGGCGCCGATGATGTTGCGGTTGACGTAGACGTTGCCGATATGCGCCTGCGCCGCCAGCGCCTGGGCCCGACTGTCGATGCGCGTCTGTATGCCCAGTGTGAGGCCATAGCCGAGCGCGTTGATCTGGGCGATTACGGCTTGCGGATCGCCGCTCCAGCGCACGACGTGCAGCACCGGGCCGAAGATTTCCTGCTTGACGTCGGCAATGGCGGCGACTTCGAAGGTCTGGGGCGGGATGAAAACTTGATTGTCATCCCGGGCTTGACCCGGGATCCACGGTTGGCGCGCCGAGGTAGATGCCGGATCGAGTCCGGCATGACAGGATTTGGCGGTGACGTAGAGGCGATCAAGGTGCCTGCGAATCCCTTCATACGCGTCCCTGTCGATCACCGGCCCCACATCCGTACTCAACAGCGCCGGGTCACCCGTCACCAGTTCGCGCGCCGCACCCTGGATCATCTCGATCACGCCGTCGGCGATGCCCTCATGCACGCACAACAGGCGCAGCGCCGAGCAGCGCTGGCCGGCCGAGCGGAAGGCGCTTTGCACCACCGCATCGGCGACCTGCTCGGGCAGCGCGGTGGAATCGACCAGCATCGCGTTGATGCCGCCGGTTTCGGCGATCAGGGGAACAATGGGGCCATCCTTGGCCGCCAGCGCGCGCTGGATGATCTTGGCGACCTGGGTGGAACCGGTGAAGACGACGCCGGCGATGCGTGGGTTGGCCACCAGCGCCGCGCCGACGGTTTCGCCGGGGCCGTGCAGAACTTGCAGCGCATCCTGAGGCACGCCCGCGCCGTGCAGCAGCTTCACAGCTTCCGTGGCGATGGCGGGCGTTTGCTCCGCCGGCTTGGCCAGCACCGTGTTGCCCGTAGCCAGCGCGGCCGCGACCTGGCCGGTGAAGATGGCCAGCGGGAAGTTCCACGGGCTGATGCAGACCCAGGGCCCGCGCGGCGTGAGCCGCAGCTCATTACTCTCGCCGGTCGGTCCCGGCAAGGCAAGGGGCTGCATGATGCGCTCGGCTTCGTTGGCGTAGTAGCGCAGGAAGTCCACCGCTTCGCGCACTTCGGCCACACAGTCGCCCCAGGTCTTGAACGCTTCTTTGACCAATAGCGCGCACAGGTTGGGCATCTGGGCCTCCATCGCATCCGCGGCGCGGCGCAGCACGGCGGCGCGCATCGCGACCGGCGTCGCGCGCCAGGCGGGAAACGCCGCTGCCGAGCGCTGGACTGCGCCGTCCACCTGCGGCACCTCGAAGACGGGAATGACCGGGACCTGTACCGCGTCGTACGCCGCGAGCAGGGGTGCGCGCATGGTCTCCACCGTGAGATCCAGGCCCATGCTGTTTTTGCGCTGCGCCCCGTACAGCTCGGGCGGCAGGGGCAGCGAGGGCTGCGACTGCAGCCGCAGAGGCGACACCAGCAGCTGGTCCATGCCCACCGACTCGTCGGCGAGCTGGTGCACGAAGGAGGAGTTGGCGCCGTTCTCCAGCAGGCGCCGCACCAGATAAGCCAGCAGGTCGCGATGCCGGCCCACGGGCGCGTAAACGCGGCAGCAGATCAGCGGATTCTTCAGCACCTCGCGATAGATGCCTTCGCCCATGCCGTGCAAACGCTGCAGCTCGAATTTGGATGAGGTTCGAGATGCCATCTGCAGGATGGCGGCAATCGTGCCGGCGTTGTGCGTGGCGAATTGCGGAAAGATCACGTCCTGCGCCGCCAGCAGCGCGCGGGCACAGGCGAGGTAGGAGATGTCGGTGTGGTGCTTGTGGGTGAACACGGGGTAGTGGGGCAGGCCCATCTCTTGCGCGCGCTTGATCTCGGCGTCCCAATAGGCGCCCTTGACCAGCCGGCACATGAAGCGCAGGCCGTACCTGCGAGCCAATGAGGCGACATGCTCTATCAGTTCCAGGGCCCGGGTCTGGTAGGACTGCAGCGCCAGGCCGAAGCCTTGCCAACGCGGGTGCTGGCGCGCGATCTGGGCGGCCAATGCCTCGAAGAC
>NZ_DATILJ010000068.1:0-19799 GCF_035476535.1 Aquabacterium sp. | reverse complement strand
GTTTCCAGGTCCACGTCGGCGACCATCTGTTCGTCGCGCAAGGCGTTCTCCTTGCGCAGCAGCGCTGCCTTGGCTTCCATCTGCGCTTCGCGGATCTCGCGCTTCTTCTGCTCGACGGCGAGTTCGGTGTCCAGCTCGTTCTGCCGGATCGCGCGTTCGTTCTCCACCGCCGACATGCGGCGGCCGTACACCGCATCGTCGGCCGCCTGGAGGTTGGATTCGCGCGCCTCGGCTTCGAGCGCGCGGGCGATGTCCGGTGTCGGCTTGATGGCCATGATCGAGACGCCGAGGATCTCCAGCCCCAGCGCGGCGATCTCGGCCTGCGCCGCGAGTTCGCCGCGGGCACTTCGTGCGATCAGCGCCGACGCGCGCAAGGCCTGCTTCAGCGCCAGCGCCTGCACCGCTTGTTGCACGATGACTTCCAGCTGCATCGCCACGCGCTCGCCCAGGCGAACCGGGTCGTCCGAGGCATGGTTCTGGCCGTCCGCGGCGAGCGAGAAGTCCATCATCGCGGCGGTGCGCCGCGGCTCGGCGATGCGGTAGGTGACCTGGCCTTGCACGGTGACGCTCTGGAAGTCGGCTGTTACCAGGTCCAGGATGAAGGGCCGGTCCTGGCTGGCCAGGGTCAGCGCCACCAGCGTGCTGGTGGGGGCATAGTAGTAGAAGGATTGCCCGGCGCCTTCCCGCACGAGCTTGCCACCGCGGAACTGCATCAGGTGCACGGTGGGCTGGGACTTGATGAATCGAAGGCCGAACATGAGCGTCTCTCTAAAGTTGTACAGAACAACTTTCATAAGTTGGACAATACAACTTAAGATCGGCATCGTCAAGCCAGAGCCCGGGGGTGCGTGATGACGAACAAAGGACGCGGCAGCGCGGGATCGGCGGCCGCTGAGGCAAGCCCGCCGGCGCAGCCCTTCGTGCTGCCCTACACCACGGTGGACGTGGTCATCTTCACGGTGCTGGAAGACGTCCTGCAGGTGTTGCTGGTGCAGCGGCCCGGCACGCCCGGCGAACCCTTTCCGGGCCTGTGGGCCTTGCCGGGCGGCTTTGTCGACGTGGCGCAGGACGCCGACCTGCTGGCCTGCGCGCGGCGCAAGCTGAGGGACAAGACGGGCGTGCGCAGTTCCTACCTGGAGCAGCTGGGCAGCTGGGGCAGCGCTGGACGGGATCCCCGCGGCTGGTCGGCCACGCATGCCTACTTCGCGCTGATTGCGGGCGAGAAGCTGGCGCTGGCCAAGGGCGCGAACGCGGCGGACGTGGCCTGGTTTCCGGTGGATGCGCTGCTGGCGCGCCAGCGGCTGGCCTTCGACCATCGCGAGATCGTGCAGGCCGCCGTCGAGCGCCTGCGCAGCAAGGTCGAGTACACCTCGCTGCCGGCCTTCCTGCTGGCCGAGCCGTTCACCTTGCCGCAGCTGCAGCGCATGTACGAATGCGTGCTCGGCCGCGCGGTGGACAAAAGCGGTTTCCGTACGCGCATGCTGGCGGCCGGGTTCCTGGCCGAGGCCGGCCATGTCGACGGCGAGTCGAACCGCCCGGCGATGGGCTATCGGCTGCGCGACCGGCAGGCGCCGGTGGTGTTTCCGCGCAGCTTCAGCCCGCGCGGGGGTGATTGAGCGCTGTTGCGGGTGTGCGCCAGCGCACAGCGCTGCAGGCTTGATGGGGGGAGAGTGGTCCCTTGTTTGCCCTGTGGCAACACGGGCTGACAACACGGGGTGGGCGCGCGCGGGTTGCCCATCGCGTGAATCGCCCCCATTCTCTGGAGAAACAAGCATGCGTCGATCGCTCATGGTCCTGCTGGCCGCGGCCCTTCTCGGCCTCGGTGGCTGCGGCTACAACACTTTCCAGACCGCCGACGAGCAGGTCAAGGCCGGTTGGGCCGAGGTGCTCAACCAATACCAGCGGCGGGCCGATCTGGTGCCCAACCTGGTCAGCACCGTCAAGGCCGAGGCCAAGTTCGAGCAGGACACCTTGACCAAGGTGATCGAGGCGCGGGCCAAGGCCACCTCGATCCAGGCCACGCCGGAGTTGATCAACGACCCGGCTGCGTTCGAGAAATTTCAGCAGGCGCAGGGCCAGTTGACCGGCGCGCTGTCGCGGCTGATGGTGGTGGCGGAGAACTACCCGAACCTGAAAGCCAACCAGGCTTTCCGCGACCTGGCCACCCAGTTGGAAGGCACCGAGAACCGCATCACGGTGGCGCGCAACCGCTACATCAAGGCGGTGCAGGAGTACAACGTGGCGGTGCGCTCCTTCCCGGCGAACCTGACGGCGATGGTCTTCGGCTACAAGGAAAAGCCCAGCTTCACGGTCGAGAACGAGAAGGAGATTTCGCGCCCGCCCACGGTGAGCTTCGATACGGCGCCGGCGCGGCCGGCCAGCGCGGCGTCCGGAGTCGGTCAGTGAGTCTTCGCGGCGGCCTGATGCACTGGGCCAGCGGCATGATGCACTGGGCCAGCGGCCTGGGGCCATGGGCCGGCGGCCTGGGGCGGTGGGCCAGCGCCGCGCTGCTGGCCGCCACGCTGTGCAGCGCGCTGTTCGCCAGCCTCGGTGCCGCGGCGCAGGTGCCGGTGCCGCCGCTGACAGGCCATGTGAGCGACCAGACCGGCACGCTGACGCCCGAACAGCAGGCCACGCTGGAGCAGACGCTGGCGGCCTTCGAGGCGCGCAAGGGCAGCCAGCTCGCGGTGCTGATGGTGCGCAGCACCGCGCCGGAAGACATTGCGCAGTACGCGCTGCGGGTGGCTGAACAATGGCAGCTGGGCCGCAAGAAGGTGGACGACGGCGCGATCCTGGTGGTGGCCAAGGATGACCGCGCGCTGCGCATCGAAGTGGGCTACGGCCTGGAAGGCGTGCTGACCGATCTGGGCAGCCAGCGCATCATCAACGAGACCATCCTGCCGCGCTTCCGCCAGCAGGATTTCTTCGGCGGCATCTCGGCCGGCGTGGCGCAGATGGTCGCGCTGGCCGATGGCGAAGCGCTGCCGCCGCCGCGCAGCAAGCCGGTGCGGCAGGCCAGCGATGTGCAGTCGCTGGCGCCCGTGCTGCTGGTCGTCGCGCTGGCGGTGGGCGGGGTGTTGCGCGCGGTGCTGGGCAAGCTGCCGGGTGCGCTGGTCACCGGCGGCGTGGTGGCGGGCATCGCTTGGTTCATGGCCGGCGCGCTGGCCGTGGCGGCCATCGCTGGGCTGATTGCGATGGGGGTCACGCTGTTCGGCGGCGGCCTGCTCGGCCGTGGCGGCCTTGGGCACCATGGCCGTGGCGGTTTTAGCGGCGGCGGCGCCTTCAGCGGTGGCGGGGGTGGTGGTGGTGGTGGTGGCTACAGCGGCGGGGGCGGCGGCTTCGGCGGCGGCGGCGCGTCGGGGCGGTGGTGAGCATGAACATCCGCCGCCTGCTCAAGCACCTGTTCACCACCGACGGCCGGGTCCGGCGCGCCTTTCCGCCGGCCAGCCTGGCGGCCATCGAGCAGGCGATCCAGGCCAGCGAAGCCGATCATCTCGGCGAGATCCGCTTCGTCGCCGAAGCTGCGCTCGACGGCGCACCGCTGATCCGCAATCAGTCGGCGCGCCAGCGGGCCATCGATGTCTTTTCGGAGCTGCGGGTCTGGGACACCGAGCACAACAACGGCCTGTTGATCTACCTGCTGCTGGCCGACCACGCCGTGGAGATCGTCGCCGACCGGGGCTTGCATGCCAAGGTCGGCGCGCCGGAGTGGGGCCGCATCTGCCGCGCGATGGAAGCGGCCTTCCGCGAGGGCAAGTTCACCGACGGCGTGCTCGACGGCGTGCAGGCCGTGACGCTGCACCTGGTCGCGCACTTCCCGGCCGCCGGGGCCAACCCCAACGAGTTGCCGGACCGCCCGGTGTTGCGCTGAGGCGCGCGGACCGGCCGGCACGGAATCGCCGGTGCAGATCACCAGCCCGTCGCGACGCAACAGCCGGCCAGCACCGCGGCATAGGCGCACTTCCAGGCCGCCGCCCGCTGCAGGCGGCGCATCGCCAGTTCGATGGGGCGCAGGCTGGGCCTCGGGCTGACCCGCATGCGCTGGGCGGGCCAGGACAGTTGCGGCAAGCCGGGCCATGGCCACACCAGCGCACCGGACGGCCGGAAGGCCGTCCAGGCGCAGGCCAGTGCCAGCGCGGACAGCCCGGCCACCGCCGCCGGTGGCAGCCGGCCGGTCCATGCCGTGACCAGCGCCGTCAGCAGCGCGGCGGCCAGCAGCCAGGGCGTGCGTGCGGCCCAATCACATGCGATGAGGGCCGGGCGGATGCGGGTGGTGGCCAGCAAGAGCAGCGCCAAGGCCAGCAAGCCCGAGACCTCGCCCGCAGCGTCGCTGAAGCGGCCCAGCGCCCACCCGGCGCTGGGCCACAGCGCCAGCACTTGCAGGCCCAGCCACAGCGTCGGCGGCCAGGCTTCGATGCGCGAGGCCCAGCGCAACAGGGCTGGCACGCGGGGCCGGCGGCGGCGCGCCTTGCCGCCATGACGTTCAAAGACAGCGGCCATCAGCTGCCCTGCGCGCTTGTCGATGCCTTCATCTGCTCGCTCCTGCGTCATGTCCTGCGGACGCAGGGCCTGCACCGCAGGGTCGCAAGCGCCGGCGAAGCGGGTTTGAAGCCGGTGCGGCAGCGGTGAGCGGGTCGTGAAGCGACCGTGAAGTCCGCCGGGCTTCAGCCGCACGGCGGTTAAATAGTCATACCAATCAGTTGAAAATAGCCCGCGCTATTCGGGTTTCCCGCATGCCGTTGGATAATTAGTCATACTTTAATCGGATCCACTCGATCAGAAAGCCCCGCATGTCGTCGAAGTCTCCCGTCAAGCTCCGTTCCGCCGCATGGTTCGGCACCGCCGACAAGAACGGCTTCATGTACCGCAGCTGGATGAAGAACCAGGGCATCCCGGACCATGTGTTCCAGGGCAAGCCCATCATCGGCATCTGCAACACCTGGTCGGAGCTGACGCCCTGCAACGCGCACTTCCGGCACTTGGCCGAATTCATCAAGCGCGGCGTGGTCGAGGCCGGCGGTTTCCCGGTCGAGTTCCCGGTGTTCAGCAACGGTGAATCGAACCTGCGGCCCACCGCGATGCTGACGCGCAACCTGGCCAGCATGGATGTCGAAGAAGCCATCCGCGGCAACCCGATCGACGCGGTGGTGCTGATGGTCGGTTGCGACAAGACCACGCCGGCGCTGCTGATGGGCGCGGCCAGCTGCGACGTGCCGACCATCGCCGTCTCGGGCGGGCCGATGCTCAACGGCAAGCACAAGGGCCAGGACATCGGCTCGGGCACGGTGGTCTGGCAGCTGCATGAACAGGTCAAGGCCGGCGCGATCACGATGCACGATTTCCTGGGCGCGGAGGCCGGCATGTCGCGCTCGGCAGGCACCTGCAACACCATGGGCACCGCGTCGACGATGGCCTGCATGGCCGAGGCGCTGGGCGTCACGCTGCCGCACAACGCGGCGATCCCGGCGGTCGATGCCCGCCGGCAGGTGCTGGCGCACCTGTCGGGCATGCGCATCGTCGAGATGGTGCAGGAAGACCTGAAGCTGTCGAAGCTGCTGACGCGCGAAGCCTTCGAGAACGCCATCCGCGTCAATGCCGCGATCGGCGGCTCGACCAATGCGGTGATCCACCTGAAGGCGATTGCCGGGCGCATCGGCGTGCCGCTGAACCTGGAGGACTGGACCACGCTGGGCCGCGGCACGCCGACGCTGGTCGACCTGCAGCCCTCCGGCCGCTTCCTGATGGAAGAGTTCTACTACGCCGGTGGCCTGCCCGGCGTGCTGCGCCGCCTGGGTGACGCCGGCCTGCTGCCGCACCCGGAGGCGCTCACCGCCAACGGCCAGACGCTGTGGGCCAACGTCAAGGACGCGGCGATCCACGATGCCGAGGTCATCCGCCCGCTGGACCGGCCGCTGGTCGCCGACGGCGGCATCCGCGTGCTGCGCGGCAACCTGGCGCCGCGCGGTGCGGTGCTCAAGCCCTCGGCGGCCAGTGCGCATTTGCTGCAGCACCGCGGCCGCGCGGTGGTGTTCGAGAACCTCGAACACTACAAGGCGCGCATCGAGGACCCCGAACTGCCGGTCAGCGCCGAATCGGTGCTGGTGCTGAAGAACTGCGGCCCGCGCGGCTACCCCGGCATGGCCGAGGTCGGCAACATGGGCCTGCCGCCCAAGCTGCTGGCGCAAGGCGTGACCGACATGGTGCGCATCTCCGATGCCCGCATGAGCGGCACCGCCTACGGCACTGTCGTGCTGCATGTCGCGCCCGAAGCGCGCGCCGGCGGGCCGCTGGCTGTCGTGCGCGATGGTGACTGGATCGAACTGGATTGCGAAGCCGGCCGGCTGCAGCTGGACATCCCCGACGACGAGCTGGCGCAGCGCCTGGTCGACTGGCAAGCCCAGCAGGCGCAGCAGCCGCCCGACCCAGCCGACGCCGGCGGCTACCGCCACTTGTATGTCGAGCATGTGCTGCAGGCCGACGAAGGCTGCGACTTCGGCTTCCTGGTCGGCTGCCGCGGCGCGGCCGTGCCACGGCACTCACACTAACTTGCAAGATAGGCGGCCCTCCCCATGAGCAACAGCATCCAGCCCCGCTACCGCGGCGTCTTCCCGGTGGTGCCCACCACCTTCGATGAACAGGGCGGGCTCGACCTCGCCAGCCAGAAGCGCAGCGTCGATTTCATGATCGACGCCGGCTCGAACGGCCTGTGCATCCTGGCCAACTTCTCCGAGCAGTTCCTGCTCGGCGACGACGAGCGCGAAGTGCTCACGCGCAGCATGCTCGAGCACGTCGGCGGCCGCGTGCCGGTGATCGTCACCACCACGCACTTCAGCACCGAGATCTGCATCGCCCGCAGCCGGCGGGCGCAGGCGCAGGGCGCGGCTATGGTGATGGTGATGCCGCCCTACCACGGCGCCACCTTGCGCGTCGGCGAGCCGCAGATCGAAGCCTTTTTCCAGCGCCTGTCGGACGCCATCGACATCCCCATCATGATCCAGGACGCCCCGGTTGCCGGCACGCCGCTGTCGCCGGCCTTCCTGGCGAAGATGGCGAAGGAGATTGCGCAGGTCGCCTACTTCAAGATCGAGACCGCCGGCGCCGCGAACAAGCTGCGCGAGCTGATCCGCCTGGGCGGTGACGCGATCGAAGGGCCCTGGGACGGCGAAGAGGCGATCACGCTGCTGCCCGACCTGGACGCCGGCGCCACGGGTGCGATGACCGGCGGCGGCTACCCCGACGGCATCCGCCAGATCATGGACGCCTATGCGGCCGGCCGGCGCGAAGACGCCGCGGCCGCCTACCAGCGCTGGCTGCCGCTGATCAACTACGAGAACCGCCAGGCCGGTTTCCTGGCCGCGAAGGCGCTGATGCACGAAGGCGGCATCATCGCCTGTGCCGCGCCGCGCCACCCCTGGCCGGACCTGCATCCCGCCACCCGCGCCGGTTTGATGGACACTGCCCGTCTTCTGGACCCCTTGGTCCTGCGCTGGGCACGATGATGGCCCACCCCCGATGCGCCTGCGGCGCCTCCCCCTCAAGGGGGCGCCGCCAGCGGCCCGGCAAAGCCGGTTCCGCGGCGTCCGCTGGACAATCCGCGCACTGCAATGACGACGAGGACAAGACATGACCCGCTTCGACAACTACATCAACGGTGCCTGGGTGGCTGGCGCCAGCACGCGGCCGAACATCAACCCGTCGGACATCAGCGACGTGATCGGCGATTACGCGCAGGCCGATGCCGCGCAGACGGCTGAGGCCATTGCCGCCGCACAAGCCGCGTTCCCGGCCTGGGCCACCGCGTCGCCGCAGGTGCGCTTCGACGTGCTGGATGCGGTCGGGAACGAACTGCTGGCGCGCAAGGACGAGATCGGCCGGCTGCTCTCGCGCGAAGAAGGCAAGACCCTGCCCGAAGGCATCGGCGAGACCACGCGCGCCGCGATGATCTTCAAGTACTTCGCCGGCGAGGCGCTGCGCACCGGCGGCGAGGTGCTGCCTTCGGTGCGGCCCGGTGTCGGCGTCGAGGTCTTCCGCCAGCCGCTGGGTGTGGTCGGCCTGATCGCGCCGTGGAATTTCCCGATCGCCATTCCCGCCTGGAAGATCGCGCCGGCGCTGGCCTATGGCAACTGCGTGGTGTTCAAGCCGGCCGAACTGGTGCCCGGCTGCGGCTGGACGCTGGCCGACATCCTCAGCCGCACGCTGCTGCAGAACAAGGAGTTCAGGGGCGTGTTCAACCTGGTGATGGGCCCCGGCTCGCAGGTCGGCCAGACGCTGGTGGAGTCGCCCGTGGTCCGTGCGATCAGCTTCACCGGCTCGGTGGCCACCGGCCGCCGCATCATCAGCGCCTGCGCGGGCCGCCAGGCCAAGGTGCAGGCCGAGATGGGCGGCAAGAACCCGCTGGTGGTGCTGGACGACGCGGACCTGGCCGTGGCCGTCAACGCCGCGGTGCAGAGCGCCTACTTCTCCACCGGCCAGCGCTGCACGGCGTCCAGCCGCATCATCGTCACCGCCGGCATCCACGATGCGTTCGTCGAGGCGGTGGTGAACAAGCTCAAGACACTGAAGATCGACCACGCGCTGAAGGCCGGCACCGACATCGGCCCGGTGGTTGACGGCAAGCAGCTCGAGCAGAACCTGAACTACGTGGCCATAGCGCGCAAAGAGGGCGGCCAGCTGGCGTTCGGCGGCGAGGCGGTGGAGCGCGACACGCAAGGCTTCTACCAGCTGCCGGCGCTGATCACCGGCACGACGAACGCGATGACGATCAGCCGCGAGGAAGTCTTCGGCCCGGTGGCCAACGTCATCCGCGTGGCCGATTACGACGAAGCGCTGGCGGTGGCCAACGACACCGAGTTCGGCCTGTCCTCGGGCATCTGCACGCGCTCGCTGAAATACGCCACGCACTACAAGCTGCATGCCCAGGCCGGCATGGTGATGGTCAACCTGCCGACCGCCGGCGTGGACTACCACGTGCCCTTCGGCGGCAGCAAGGGCTCGAGCTACGGCCCGCGCGAGCAGGGCGCCTATGCGCGCGAGTTCTACACGGGCGTGAAGACGGCCTACCTGCAGGCCGGCTGATGCCGTTGCCATGGATGCCAAGACCCGCCCCGAGCTGTCGACCTACCGCCGCAAGCCCGATGGCAAGAGCATGCACGGGCGCATCGTGCGTGAACTGGGTCTGCGCATCCTGGCCGGCGAGATCCGGCCGGGTGAGCGCCTGCCTGGCGAAGCCGAGCTGCTGAACGCCTACGACATCAGCCGCCCGGTGCTGCGCGAGGCCGTGCGGGTGCTGGTGGCCAAGGGCCTGGTGATGTCCAAGCAGCGCGCCGGCGCCACGGTGCGGGCGCGCCAGGAGTGGCATCTGCTCGACCCCGATGTGCTGTACTGGCTGATCCAGAGCAAGCCCAAGCGCGAATTCGTCGACACGCTGATGACGGTGCGCCGCATCATCGAGCCGGCCGCCGCCGCGCTGGCGGCCACGGCGGCCACCGAAGCCCAGCTCGCATCGATCGCCGAAGCCTATGCCGGCATGGCGGCCGCCACCACGCCGGCCGAACTGCTGGAGCCCGACGTGGCCTTCCACCGCCGCATCGCCGAAGCCACCAACAACGAATTGCTGGCCTACATCGGCAACATGCTGTCGCTGGCGCTGCGGGAGTCGATCAAGCTCAGCAGCCAGCTGCCGAACACCCACGCGCTGTCGCTGCCGCGGCACAAGGCCATCCTCACCGCGCTGCAGAACCGCGACCCGCAGGGCGCGCGCCAGGCCGCGCTGGTGCAGCTGGAAGAGACCGGCGGGGATCTCTCGATCGTCATCGAGGGCTGAGAGCCCCGGCCCCCTGGCGACCGCCCAGGTCGCCGTTGGCAACCTGCCCCCTGGGGACCGATGGCTGCCCGGCTTAGCGCGCGTTGTTGCAGATCGGCTAGATTCCGCCCGGGGAGTCCACAACGATGAATCACCACCGCAGTGAGGATGCCGGCGCCGTCCCGGCGGGCGCGGCGCCGCGTGGCCTCACGCTGCGCCAGTTCCTGCGCCGCCTGATCTGGCTGTGCATGCTGCCGCCGGTGCTGCTGGCCGCCTACCTGGGTTTCGACAGCGTGCGCACCATCCGCCAGCTGGACGATGCCGCCGGCGCCCGCCTGGCCAAGCAGGTGGCGATGACGCTGGACCAGAGCCTGCGCGCACGCATCGATGCGCTGAAGGTGCTGGCCGCGTCGCCACTGCTGCGCGGCGATGCGCGGCTGCCGGAGTTTCACGAGCAGGCGCAGGCCTTCCGCCAGACCTACGGCAGCGAGGTGATCCTGGCCGATGCGCAGGGCCAGATGCTGCTGCACAGCGGCCAGGCGTTCGGCAGCAGCCTGCCCAAGCTGCCGCGGCCCAGCGGCCATGCCGCCGCGCCCACCGCGCTGGCCACCGGCCGACCGGCGGTGGGCGACAGCTTCATCGGCCCGATCAACAAGCTGCCGCTGACGGCGATCGCGGTGCCGGTGCCGCGGGCTGCTGCTGCCGAACCTGCAGCGCCCGCGACGAACCAGGTGCTGCTGACGACCCTGCGCACCCAGCTGTTCCAGGACATGCTGAACCCGCTGTCGCTGCCAGCTGGCTGGTCGGTGGTGGTCTTCGATGGCAAGCACGATGTCGTGGCGCGCCATCCGGCCGCAGCGCCGACCTCGACCCCGACCCTGGCATCGTCCCCCGCCTCGGGCACGGCGGACGACACCACGGGGGCGCGTTTCGTCGTGCCCTCGGCGGAATCGGCCTGGTCGGTGGCCTTGCTGGTCTCGCCGGCCAGCCGGCGCGCGCCGCTGCTGGACGCCGCCCAGGCGCTGGTGGTCGCGATCGTCGGCTCCGCCTTGATCGGCCTGCTGGCCGGCACGCTGGCCAGCCGCCGCCTGGCGCGCGCGGTGGCCACGCTGGCCGATGAGCAGAGCGCGCTTCCAGCCGATGCGCGCGAGATCGCCGAGATCAGCGTCGCTCGCCTGCGGCTGCAGCAGCTGGCCGGCGAGCGGGAGGCGGCCACCACCGCGCTGCGCGAGAACGAGGCCAGCTTCCAGGAGCGCCAGCGCCACCAGCTGGAAGCGCAGGTGCAGCAGCGCACGGCCGAACTGGAGGCCGCCAACGCCGCGCTGGCCGAACGCGCCGCGGCGGTGGCCGAGCTCTACAACCGCGCGCCCTGCGGCTACTTCTCGCTGTCGCCGGAGCGACGCGTCGTCGAAGTCAACGACACGGCGCTGCAGATGCTCGGTTTTGCCCGCGAAGAGATGCTGGGCCAACCCATAGGCGCGTTCCTCGGCGCGTTCCTCGGCGTCGACGGCCCGGCGCTGCTCGAGCGCCGCTTCGTCGAGTTCACGCAAACCGGCCGCGCGCGTGATCTGGATTGCGAGATCCGGCGCAAGGATGGCAGCACGCTGCCGGTCCTGGTCACCGCCGATGTCGTGCACGACGCGCATGGCGTGTTCCTGCGCAGCCGGGCGATGATGGTCGACAACAGCGAGCGCCTGGCCCGCCAGCGGCAGATCGAGGCGATGCAGCAGGAGCTGGCCCGCCGTGCCGACGAAGCCGAGGCCGCGAACCGCGCCAAGAGCGCCTTCCTGGCCAACATGAGCCACGAGATCCGCACGCCGATGAACGCCATCATCGGCCTCACGCACCTGATGTCGCGCGAGACGCGCGACGCGCAGCAGCAGGACCGGCTGGTCAAGGTCGACGATGCGGCCAAGCACCTGCTGCAGGTCATCAACGACATCCTGGACCTGTCGAAGATCGAGGCCGGCAAGCTGGAGCTCGAAGACACCGCGTTCTCGCTGGACCTGCTGGTCTCGCGGGCCTTCGAGATGGTCAGCGCCCGCGCGCGCGACAAGGGTCTGGAACTGGTGCTGGACACCGATCACCTGCCCCAACGCCTGCGCGGCGACCCGACGCGGCTGCTGCAGGCGCTGATCAACCTGCTGAGCAATGCGGTGAAGTTCACCGAGCGCGGCTGGGTGCGGCTGCGCGGCGATCTGCTGCGTGAAGAAGCCGGCCGGCTGGAAGTGCGCTTCGAGGTGCGCGACACCGGCGAAGGCATCGCGCCCGAGCGCCTGGCCCAGCTGTTCAACGCCTTCGAGCAGGCCGACAGCTCGACCACCCGCCGCCACGGCGGCACCGGCCTGGGCCTGGCCTTGACGCGCCATCTCGCCACGATGATGGGCGGCAGCGTGGGCGTCAGCAGCACGCTGGGCGAGGGCAGCTGCTTCTGGCTGACGGTCTGGCTGCAACGGGCGCCCACCGAGCCCGAAGCCGCGCGCCCGGTGGCGCTGCGCGACACGCTGGCGCGCGTGGCGCATGGGCCGACCCTGCCGGTGGAGGCCCTGCCGTCCGACGCGAGCGAGCATGAAGAGCTGCTGCGCAGCCGCCATGCCGGCCAGCGCGTGCTGCTGGCCGAGGACAACCCGATCAACCAGGAAGTGGCGGTCGAGTTGCTGCGCAGCGTGGGCCTGCAGGTCGACACGGCCGACGATGGCGCCATCGCGGTCGACCTGGCGCTGGCCAAGGGCTACGACCTGATCCTGATGGACATCCAGATGCCGCGCCTGGACGGGCTGGCCGCGACCCGGGTGATGCGCGACAAGCTGCCCGGCAACCCGCCCATCATTGCGATGACCGCCAACGCCTTCGGCGAAGACCGCCTGGCCTGCCTGGCCGCCGGCATGAACGACCACGTGGCCAAGCCGGTGGACCCGGACCTGCTGTACGCGACCTTGCTGCGCTGGTTGCCGCCGCCGCCATGACGCCGGCGCCCGCGCACCGCTGCCAAGTGCTGGCCACGCCCTGGCCCGGCATCGAGTGCGTGCACACCGAGAGCGGCCGCCATTTCGGCCGGCATTGGCATGCCACCTACGGCCTGGGCCTGCTGGACCAGGGCGCGCAGACCTCGGCCAGCGGGCGCGGCGAGGTCGATGCCCACGCCGGTGACGTGATCACCACCAACCCCGGCGAGGTGCACGACGGCCGGCCGCTGGGGGGCCCGTCACGGCGCTGGCGCATCGTCTACCTGACGCCCGAGGCGCTGGCCGCGGCGATCGGCGCCGATGCGCCGGCAGGCTGCCGCGACCTGGTCTTGAGCCAACCGGTGATCCGCGACGCCGCGCTGGCGCAGGCGCTGCGCCGCCTGTTCGCCCGGCTGGCGCAGTCGCCGGTGTCGAACGACGCGCGGGGGATGGCCAGCGACGAAGCGCTGGTCGAAGCGGGCGCCTTGCTGCTCGGCCGCCACACCAACACCGCAGCGCCGCGAGAGGTGGCCGCGGACGTCCGCCGCGTGCGCGAGCGCCTGGCGGATGACATGCTGCAGCCACCGAGCCTGGGCGAACTGGCGGCGATGGTGGGGCTGAGCAAGTACCAGCTGCTGCGGCGCTTCCGCGCGGCCCATGGTCTGCCGCCGCATGCCTGGCTGCTGCTGCAGCGGGCCGAGCAGGCGCGGCGCCTGATCCGCGGCGGCCTAGCGCTGGCCCCCGCCGCCGCGGCCTGCGGCTTTGCCGACCAGAGCCACATGACGCGCACCTTCGTGCGGCACTTCGGCTACACGCCGGGGGCCTGGCAGGCGGCCGCCAGCCGGCGCTGAGCGCAACCACGTTCAAGACGCCGGCGGCCGGCCTGCCGACACTGCGGCCTTGTGCAGCCACAGACCCCCGACCGCCCACCATGAACGACGCGTACATCCACGGCTATCTGGCCCGCGAAAGCACCCGGCTGCAGGACCAGGCCGACACCCTGGCCGCGCTGCTGCACGAGGGCACGGCGTACCCGCCCGGCAGCCGCGTGCTGGAAGCCGGCTGCGGCGTGGGCGCCCAGACGCTGACGCTGGCCCGCCGCAGCCCGGACGCTCACTTCACGAGCTTCGACATTTCGGCGGCCTCGGTGGCCGAAGCCGCGCGGCGCGTCGCCGAGGCCGGGCTGCTCAACGTGCAGTGCCTGCAGGCCGACCTGCTGGCGCCGCCGTTCGCCGCCGAGTCCTTCGACCATCTGTTCGTCTGCTTCGTGCTGGAGCACCTGCCGCGGCCCGTCGAGGCGCTGGCGGCCTTGCGCCGCCTGCTGCGGCCCGGCGGCAGCCTGACGGTGATCGAAGGTGACCACGGCGCCACGCTATGCCATCCGGCCGGTGTGCAGGCGCAGTGCGTGATCGACTGCCAGGTCGAGCTGCAGCGCCGCGCAGGCGGCAATGCGCTGATCGGCCGGCAGCTCTATCCGCTGATCAGCGCGGCCGGCTTCGCGGCGGTGCAGGTGCAGCCGCGCATCGCCTATGCCGACGCCAGCCGCCCGGGCTGGGTCGACGGCTTCACGCACAAGACCTTCATCGCGATGATCGAAGGCGTGCGCGACGCGGCCATCGCCGCCGGCCTGGCCACGCCAGCGGATTTCGATACCGGCCTGCAGCAGCTGCGCCGGACCACCGAGCCCGACGGCAGTTTCTGCTACAGCTTCTTCAAGGCCACCGCCATCAAGCCGCTTGCAGGTCCGGCTCATGCGACAGGGCCATGTCGCGCTGGATGAAGCTGCTCAGTGGCGATGTGTCCATGGTTCACGCCAATGAAATGACGACCTTGCCGAACGACTGGCCGCGCGCGAAGTGGCGGTAGGCGTCCAGCGCTTGCGAAAACGGGAAGACACGGTCGATCACCGGCCGCAGCCTGGCCTGCGTGATGGCTCGGTTCATCGCCTCGAAGCTGTCGCGGTGGCCGACGAAAACGCGGCGTATCGTCGCCATCGTCGTGGCGTAGGCCTGCGCCGAGATCTGGATGTCGGGCTTGTGCACGCCGCGGGTGATCAGCAGCATCACCTGGCCGTGCAGGCTGACAGCGCGCATCGACTGCTCGATCGTGTCCGGGCCGAAGGTCTCGACCACCAGGTCGGCACCGGCGCCGTTCGTGGCCTGGCGCACCGCCTGGCCCCAGTCGGGCTGCTCGCTGTGGTTGATCACGACGTCGGCGCCCAGCGCCTTCAGGCGCGCGGCCTTGTCGGCGCTGGACGTGGTGACGACGGTTCGCGCGCCCAGCAGCTTCGCGAACTGCAGTGCAAACAGCGAGACGCCGCCCGAGCCCAACGTCAGCAGCGTTTGGCCGGCGATCACCGGCTGCGGGCCGACGACGGCGTTCCAGGCCGTCACGCCGGCGCAAGGCAGCGTCGCCGCCTCCTCCCAGCTCAGGTGATCGGGCACGCGCACGGCCCACTCTTCGTCCAGCGGTGCGAGCTCGGTGAGCATGCCGTCGAGCGCATTGCCCAGCTGGTCGAACATCGCCGGCATGATCGGCCCGCTGCGCCAGCGCGCGAAGTAGTGGCCGGCCACGCGATCGCCGATGCGAAAGCGCGTGACACCTTCGCCGACCGCCACCACCTCGCCGGCCCCATCGCTCAGCGGCACCACGCCCGGCCGCGCCGGCAGCGGGTAGCTGCCGTTGAGGATGAACAGGTCACGCTTGTTCAGCGCCGCGGCCTTCACGCGCACCAGGATCTGCCGCGGGCCGGCACGCGGCGCCTCGCGCTCGCGCAGCACGATGCCGTCGGGGCTGCCGGGGGTTTCCAGGATGTAGCTGCGCATGGGGTGGCTCCTGCCGTGTTGTCGATGGCATGCATCGTCGGCCGGCGGTGCCGGAGGGTCCATTACCTGGCAGGTCATGGCCGGGCATGGCGCGCTGCGTTAGCCTTGCGCGATGAACCTGCTGACCTCACCGAGCACCGACGAATCCGCCGTCTTCGGCGCGCAGCTGCGGGGCTGGCGCCTGGCCCGCGGCCAGAGCCAGCTGGCGCTGGCGCTGGCCGCCGGCGTCTCCACCCGGCACCTGAGCTATTTGGAAACCGGCCGCGCCGGCCCCAGCCGCGAAATGGTGCTGTCCTTGTCGCTGGCGATGGCGCTGCCGCTGCGCAGCCGCAACCAGCTGCTGATGGCCGCCGGCTTTGCGCCGATGTACCGCGAGACTGCGATGGACGCACCGGCGATGGGTCCGGTGCGTGACGCGCTGCAGTTCATGCTGCGCGCCAACGAACCGAACCCGACCTTCGTCGTCGACCGGCGCTACGACGTGACGGACGCCAACGCCAGCGGCCGGTGGCTGCTGTCGGCCTTCGTCGCCGATAGCACGCATTGGACGCGGCCCTGGAACATGGCGCAGCTGATCCTGCGGCCCGAGGGCATGCAAGCCTTCCTGCGCAACGGCGACGAGGTGCAGCGCAAGGTGCTCGGCCGGCTGAAGCGCGACCTCGGCGGCGCGCAGCCGCGCGACAGCCGCGACGAGGCCTTGCTGCGCGAGATCTCGCCGGCGCTGGCCCGCCTGGGCCAGGCGCCCTTGCCGAACCCGCCGCTGCCCGGCGAGCCGCTGCCGCTGCTGGTGGGCCTGCAATTGCAGCGCGGCGAACTGGCGCTGAACTTCTTCACGACCATCGCCACGCTGGGCACCACGCTGGACGTGACGCTGCAGGAAATGCGCATCGAGACGCTGTTCCCGGCCGACGCGCCGACCCGGGCGTTCTTGACGGCGCGAGCGGCCGAAACCTAGTCAAGCGATGTGCACCATGCGCTGCATCAGCTTGTCCAGCGCCCGATCCAGGTTGTCGCAGCGCCCGCTGTGCACGGTGGAGGTCTGCAGGCTGGTGCTGCGCGGCGCCACCAGCCAGTCGAAACGCTCACGCGCTGACAGATGCTTCAGCGGCCCGGCCGCATCGCCACCGGCGCAGATGGCCGGTATCGCGGCCAGCGCCGCATGGATCGTGGGCAGGTCGACATCCGGCGCCAGCGCCAGCAGCCGCGCGTCGTCCAGCGCGATGGCGGCTTTCAGGTAGCCCGCGGCCTTGCACGAGACGATGGCGCCGGCATTGATGAATTCGCCGCGCTCTACCCGCGGCACCACGCGCACGATGGCGTAGTCATAGGTGTGCAGCGTGGGCACGGGCGGCCTCCGAGGCAAAGGCACGCGGCGCTTGCAGCCGGCGCGCGAAGTAGTCGATGTAGGCCTGGCGCTGCGCGGCGGCGTCGGCGAACAGCGGCTCGTCGTTGAGCCACTCGTCCGGGATCAGCGCCACCACCTCGGCAATGCGTTGGGGTGTGATGCATTCGGCCATGCGCGCATCGGCCTCGGCGAGCGCGCTGGCGCAAGGCAGCAGCACATGGTCCTTGACCAGCGTGAAGGGGCTGGCCGCGCGCTCCAGGAAACCGTCCCACTGGTGGTGGAAGTACAGCGCCGCGCCATGGTCGATCAGCCACAGCTGGCGGTGCCACAGCAGCAGGTTGGCGTTGCGCGGCGTGCGGTCGAGGTTGGTGACGAAGGCGTCGAACCAGACGACGCTGGACGCCAGCATCGCGTCGGGCCGCTCGGCCAGCGGGTCGAAGGTGACCGAGCCGGGCAGGTAGTCCAGCGCCAGGTTCAGGCCGCCGCTGGCGCGGATGAGTTCCTGGATCTCGGGGTCGGGCTCGGTGCGCGCCAGTTCGACATCGAGCTGCGCGAACACGATCTCGGGCACCGGCAGGCCGGCGATGCGCGCCAGTTCGCCGGCCACCAGTTCGGCGATCAAGGCCTTGGGGCCTTGGCCGGCGCCGCGGAACTTCAGCACGTACAGGCCGTCGTCGTCGCCTTCGACGATGGCCGGCAGCGAGCCGCCTTCGCGCAGCGGCGTGACGTAGCGGGTGGCGGTGATGGTGCGCAGCGGCATGGTGGGGGATTGTCCCCTGTGCGCCGCGTGGCCCAAGGGCACCGCTAGACTGGCCGGCCGAATCGTCATGCCTTCCCGATACGCGATGTCCTCTCGTTCTTCGTCACCGCGCCAGGCCGGTTCGCCAGCGCCGCCGCAGACCCCGTCCCGACCGGAGCACTGGGAGGCTGATGCCGGCGACGCCGATGTGGCGCAGCTGAGCATCCCGCCCGACCTGTACCGCGACCGGCGTTTCGAAGTCTTCTGCACGCTCAGCGTGGACAGCGGCGGCCGCGACGGCGCCTGGCACGCGTTGCGCGTGCTGGTCAACGGTTCGCAGGAATGGCAGCGCCGCGAGGCCACGCAGGCCCACGGCCGCGATTCGCTGGACTACCGCTTCCGCCGTGTGGTGCCGGCCGGTGAACCGCTGCGCGTGGTGGCGGCGACCGACGTGCAGGGTGCACGCCGCGTGCGCCTGCGCATCACCGCGGACGAGGACTGATTCGGGCTGCTCAGCCCTTCGGAATTGCCAGCGGCCCGCCGCGCAACGCCGCCTCCAGCACGATCTGCGTGGTGTAGCCGCGCACGTTGGCGTCGTGCAGCAGGCAGGCCTCGCAGAAGGCTTCGTAGGCGGCGAGGTCGGGCACGATGACGACCAGCACATAGTCCACCGGGCCGGTCACGCCGTAGCACTGCTGCACTTCGGCGCGGGCCAGCACGGTGTCGCGGAAGGCGCGCATCGCGCGGGCCGATTCGTCGTGCAGGTCGACCTCAACGATGGCGGTGACACCCAGGCCCAGTTGCCGGCAATCCAGCACCGCGGTTTCGGCGACGATCACGCCGGTCTCGCGCAGCCGCTTGAGCCGGCGCTGCACCGCGGCGGCTGACAGCCCCACCTGCGCGCCGATCTGCTCACTGGGCACCCGCGTGTCGCGCTGGTACAGCGCGAGGATCTGTCGGTCGAGGGCGTCCAGCGTGGCGGTGTCGGGCATGGTGGTGTCGTGCGGCCGCAAACGCGGCGGTGAATTTGCGGCTTGGCCGCAGGCGGGGCCCCAAGTCTGCGGCCGAGCACCCCGGGCGCTTGCGCACACTGGCGGCATGACGATTATCGAATCTCCCCACCGCCTGTCGCTGGCCCACATCGCGCGCGCCGCGAGCGTGATTCACCCGCTGTTCCGCGACAGCCCGCAGTTCGAGTGCGAACCGCTGAGCCAGGCGCTGGGCGCGCCGCTGCTGCTGAAGCTCGAGACGCTGAACCCGCTGCGCTCGTTCAAGGGCCGCGGCGCGGATTTCTTCCTGCACGAGAACGCCCACCGCCTGGCCGGCCGCACGCTGGTCTGCGCCACCGCCGGCAACTGGGGCCAGGCCATGGCTTTCGTCTGCCGCGCGCGGCAGTGGCCGCTGGTGGTGTACTGCGCGACGACGGCCAATGCGCTGAAGGTCGAGCGCATGCGCGCCATGGGCGCCGACGTGCGCCTGTACAGCGAAGACTTCGACGCCGCCAAGGCCGAGGCCCGGCGCTTCTGCGAGGCCAACGGCGCGGTGTTCGTCGAAGACGGCCAGGAGGCCAGCATCAGCGAAGGCGCCGGCACCATCGGGCTGGAGTTGCTGCGCACGCCCACCTTCGACACCGTGCTGGTGCCCTTGGGCAACGGCGCGCTGCTCACCGGCATCGGCCGCTGGATCAAGGCCCATGCACCTGCCGTGCGCGTGATCGGCGTCTGCGCCGAAGGCGCCGATGCGATGGCCGCCTCCTGGCGGCAGGGCAGGGTCATCGATCGTGAGTCGGTGCGCACCATCGCCGACGGCATCGCCGTGCGCCAGCCGGTGCCGGCCGCGGTAGCGGACATGCAGGGCACGGTGGACGAGGTGCTGCTGGTCAGCGAAGCGGCGATCGAGCGTGCGATGCGGCTGGTCTTCAGCAGTGCCGGCGTGCTGGTCGAGCCCGCCGGCGTGGTCGGCGTGGCGGCCGTGCTGGAACACCCGGAGCTGCGCTCGCGGCGCCTGGCCACCGTGCTGTGCGGCAGCAACCTCACGCAAGACCAGGTGGCCCGCTGGCTGCTGTGAAGAAGGAACAGACCATGATCGATCACGTCTCGCTCGGCACCGCGCGCTATGCGCAGGCCGTGGCGTTCTACCAGCG
>NZ_DATILJ010000067.1:0-6865 GCF_035476535.1 Aquabacterium sp. | reverse complement strand
CGGCCGGTGAACTCGTCGACGATGATGATCTCGCCGTTCTGCACCACGTAGTGCTGGTCGCGGTGGTACAGGTGGTTGGCCCGCAGCGCCGCATAGACGTGGTGCATCAGCGTGATGTTGGCCGCGTCGTACAGGCTCGCGCCTTCGACCAGCAGGCCGGCTTCGCTGAGCAGGCGTTCGGCGTTTTCGTGGCCGTCTTCGGTCAGGTAGACCTGATGGGTCTTTTCGTCGACGGTGAAGTCGCCAGGTTCGATGACGCCTTCGCCGGTGCGTGGGTCGGCCTCGCCGATCTGCTTCTTCAGGCCCGGGATCACGGCGTTGATGCGCACGTAGAGCTCGGTGTGGTCCTCGGCCTGGCCGCTGATGATCAGCGGCGTGCGGGCCTCGTCGATCAGGATCGAATCGACCTCATCGACGATCGCGAAGTTCAGGCCGCGCGCCACGCGATCGGCGACCTCGTAGACCATGTTGTCGCGCAGGTAGTCGAAGCCGAATTCATTGTTCGTGCCGTAGGTGACATCGGCCAGGAAGGCCAACTGCTTTTCCTCGCGCGTCAGGCCCGGCACGTTGACGCCGACCGACAGGCCGAGGAAGTTGTACAGCCGCCCCATCCACTCCGCATCACGCCGCGCCAGATACTCGTTGACGGTGACCAGGTGCACGCCCTTGCCGGACAACGCGTTCAGGTACACCGGCAGCGTGGCCATCAGCGTCTTGCCTTCGCCGGTGCGCATTTCGGCGATCTTGCCGTTGTGCAGCGCCATGCCGCCAATCAGCTGCACGTCGAAGTGGCGCATCTTCAGGCTGCGTTTGCCGGCTTCGCGCACCACGGCAAAGGCTTCGGGCAGCAGGTCGTCCAGCGCAGTGCCCTGGGCCACGCGCTCGCGGAATTCGTCTGTCTTGGCACGCAGCGCGGCATCGTCGAGCACTTCGAACTGCGGCTCGAGCGCGTTGATCTTCTCGACGACGCGGCGGTATTGCTTGATCAGGCGCTCGTTGCGGCTGCCGAAAATCGAGGTGAGAAGCTTGGGCAACATGCGGTGTGGGGCGAGGCTGGGCAGCCTGCACATCTGGGGACACTTTTGGGGAAGCCAAGCACCGATGCAAGCGCAGCGGCAGCAGGGCTATTGGAGACTCCTCAGGCCGACGAAAAGCGCAGCGCCAGCCGGGCCTAACAAAGCCGTCGAGTCTATCACCCGGGTCCCCGCGCCCGGGCTAGCGCCGGAGCGGCGCTCTGCGCATCGGCCGACCCCTACACTGCAGCCATGGCCTCCCCTCCGCCCAGGCAGGCGATCTCGATCGACAGCGCGCTGGCCGCCAATGAAACGCTGGGCCGGCTGAGTGAGCGGCTGCGCGCCTCGCAGGCCTGCTTCGAGCTGATCGCCCCGTTGCTGCCGATGGCGCTGCATGCACAACTGCGGCCCGGGCCGATCGATGACGAGGCCTGGACCCTGTTGGCCCCGAACGGGGCGGTCTCGGCCAAGTTGCGCCAGCTGCTGCCTGCGCTGGAGGCGCGGCTGATCGGGGCCGGCCTTCCGAGGCGCATCATCCGTGTGCGGATCTTGACCAGTTTGTGAAGACTAGCCGTCGAACTAGGGGGTTGCGTTGCGGGCGGACACGCCTGATGCATGCGCCGACTGCACGACCGGCTCCCTCGTGAACGGCCCGCCGCCGGCTCGCCGTGACACGCGAGCCGCCGATGTTCGTATTCACTATTGCCGGTTGACGCGGCTGGCCTGACGGCTATCGTCCCGGGCCTGGCAGTAGCGCCAACGCTGGCGCATCAGCGGAGCCTGTTCATGAGCTTGTCGTTCAACACCGTGCCGTCCTCCCGCCCCGCTCCGCAGGACGAACCGAGCACCATGCCCATGCCCTCCGAGCCGGTGGGCTGGCGCCGCTGGGCCGACGCGATGCCGGACATCTGCCTGTGGCTGGCGCCGAATTCGGGCCGCATCGTCGACTGCAACCGCGCGCTGTTCAGCACGCTGGGCTACGGACGATCCGAAGTGTTCGGCTGGCCACTGCAGGCGCTGGCCGAACCCCACAACCTGGAAACCGCCGGTGCCACCTGGCGCAAGCTGGCGTCCTGCGGCGAACTGCGGGATGCCGATTGCACGCTGCGTGCACGCAACGGCTTCGATGTGGCCGTCAGCGCCACCGCCAGCCCGGTGCTGAACGACCACGGCAAGCTGGTGGCCGGCCTGGTGGTGATGCGTGACATCACCGAGCGCCGCCGCCGCGAGCAGACCTTGCAGGTCCGCAAGCGCCAGCTCAAGACACTGGCCTACGAACTGACGGTGGCCGAATCCCGCGAGCGGGCCCGCGTGGCGCAGGATCTGCAGGACGGCATCGGCCCGCTGCTGGCCCAGGCACGGGCCACGCTCCAGCGGCTGGCCCAGGGACCGCAGACGCTGAGCGTCGACAGCCTGCGGGAGCTGGAAACGCTGCTCGTCGAGGGCCAGCGTTCGGCCGATGCGGCCAGCTTCGCGCTGGCCAGTCCGCTGCTGCAGGCCGCGGGCCTGCAAGCGGCGATCGACGATCTCGCCCAGCGTCTGACGAGCGCGGGCCCGCTGATCGTCCGCGTGGAAGGCATGTTGCCCGCCACGCTGCAGATGCCCGAGGCCAGTGGCGCTGTGATGTTCCGGGTGCTGCGTGAGCTGACCACCAACGCGATCAGGCATGCCCGGGCGAACCAACTGTGGATCCGCGTGCAGCTGGAACCCGATCGGCTGTGCATCGTCGTCGGCGACGACGGCGTGGGCTTCGATGTCGCGCGGCTGCCGACCTCGTTCAGCGCGGCGAGCGGCTGCGGCCTGTTCTCGGCCGATGCGCAGATGCAGGCCATCGGCGGCCGCCTGGTGGTGCAGTCGAAGGCCGGGCGCGGCACCCGCGCGATGCTGGTGCTGCCGATGGCGCCGACCGCAGGGCAGCCGGGCGGCCCGGCGCCGGCCTGAGTCACCGGCGCACTGCTACGATCAGCAACGCCGGACCCGGTGCCGCGGAGGCCGCCATGACCACCTGGACGCTCTTCAAGCCGCTGGACATCTCCAGCTTCGACTTCCTGTCGCTGGGCGACGACGCGGTGGCCGATGTGATGACTTCCGACCACTACCGGGAGTCCGCCGGCCGCTTCACGCTGGACATCTTCGGCGACGGCCTGCACTACAACCACGGCGAACTGCTGCCCTTGGGCGACATCTTCGGCATCGACCTGTTCGAATCGCTGGACGAGGCCTTGCAGATCGTCGACGTGGTCTGGAGCCTGCTGAAGATCCTGTCCTACTACAACCCCCTCACCGACCACTGGGACCTGGAAGGCCTGCACGACTACCTGTTCCGCGAGGCCGACTGGTTCGACGGTTCGGAAGGGGACGACTGGTTTGCCGGCCGCGGCGGCGACGATGTGCTGCAAGGTGGCGGCGGCATCGACGTGGCGGCATACAGCGGCGCGCGCAGCGACTTCACGCTGTCGCGCACGGCCGAAGCCTGGCAGCTGGCCGATACGCGCGGCAGCGAAGGCACCGACACGCTGGCCGGCGTCGAGCGCCTGCAGTTCCAGGACAGCAGCCTGGCGCTGGACCTCGCGGGCCACGCCGGCACCGTGGCGCGCCTGATCGGCGCCGTGTTCGGTCCGCAATTCCTGGCGCACGCCGACTTGGTAGGGGTGGGCCTGGCCTTGCTGGACGAGGGCATGAGCACCGTGCAGCTGAGCGCCCTGGCCACAGGCAGCGACCTGTTCGAGGCGCTGGCCGGCTCGCATTCGAATGCCGACTTCGTGCGCACGGTCTACCGCAACGTCACCGGCACGGAGGCCGACGATTCGACGCGGGACTACTACGTGGCCTTGCTCGACAGTGGCACCATGACGCAGGCCGCATTGGCCGCCGTGGCCGCCGAAACGGAAATCAACGCCGAGCAGATCGACCTGATCGGCCTGGCGCAGACCGGCATCGCGTTCACACCAGCGGATTGAGCCCTGCTGCGACCGATCAAGGTGCCGTGCCGGCGACGGCACTGGCCGCGCCCGGCAACAACAGTTCGTTCTTCACATCGGTCACGCCTTGGGGCGCACGCGCCAGCACCGTGGCCCGGTCGCGGGCTTCGGCACTCGGCGCCGGCCCCTTGAGCGTGACCACGCCCGAATGGGTGCTGACATCGATCTTCAGCGCACTCAGTGCTGGATCCGCAGCGAGCGCGGTCTTGATGCTCGTGGTGATGCCCGCATCACTGAGGGCCAGCGCGGCCTTGCCCATGCCGGCAACACCGGCCTCGGCGGCCTGCTGGGCCGATTGCTGCACGCCGCCGGCCACGCCGCGCACGGCATCTTCGCCGCGCTCGACGGTCGCATCCAGCCGCTGGCCCAAGCTGGCCGTCTCGTAGTAGCCCGACACCAGGAATCCACCGATCACCGCGCCAACGATCGCCGTGGCCAGCAGTCCCCAGCCGCGACGGCGCCGCCGGGGCGGAGGCGCCGGCCTGACCGGGATCAAGCGACTGGACACCTTGTCGGCGTCAGTGCCCATGGCGTAATGGGGCTCGAGGGGGGTGGGGTGTGTAGCCATGACACAAGCCTAGGGCGGCTTGCTTGCGCCATCTGTCAGCAGGCGGCGGCTTCGGCTGTGCGCGCTGTCTGACAAGGCCAGGTGGTGCCGGCTATCTGACTCGAACAGATGACCTTCCGCTTACAAGGCGGGTGCTCTACCAACTGAGCTAAGCCGGCACGGCTTGGGAGCGCTGCGAATTGTAGGCCGCGCGGCACGCGCGACCAGGGTTCAGCTACTTGATGCGCTTGAGCGACGGTCGGCTGCCGGGGGCCGGCGGCGTCGGCTCCGGGGGCTGGTCGTCGGACCAGCCGGCGCGCGGCGCCGGGGGTTCCGCGGCGGCCTCCGGCGCCTCGTCGGTGTGGGCCAGGCGCAGGCCACGGGACACGGGCTCGGGCACGGCTTCGGGGCCTTTTGAGCCAGCCGGCGCCGGCGCGGCTTCGGTGGGCACCGGGAAGGCCATGCCCTGGCCGTTTTCGCGGGCGTAGATCGCCACCACGTGATCGACCGGCACGACGATGTCGCGAGAGACACCGCCGAAGCGCGCGCGGAACTCGATGAACTCGTTGCCCAGCTTCAGCCCGGAGGTGGCCTCGAAGCCGACGTTGAGCACGATCTCGTTGTTCTTCACGTACTCCATCGGCACCTGCACCAGCCGGTCGACGAACACCGCGACATAGGGCGTGAAGCCGTTGTCGGTGCACCAGTCATGCAGTGCACGGATCAGGTAGGGCCGGGTCGAGGTGCCCTGTTCGTCGGGGGCGGCAGGAATGCTCATCGGGTGCAGCTTACTTTCGCATGACCTTTTCGGACGGTGTCAGCGCCTCGATGTAGGCCGGGCGCGAGAAGATGCGTTCGGCGTACTTCAGCAGCGGCGCGGCGTTCTTCGACAGGTCGATGCCGTAGTAGTCCAGGCGCCACAGCAGCGGGGCGATGGCCACGTCGAGCATCGAGAAGTCGTCGCCCAGCATGTACTTGTTCTTCAGGAAGATCGGCGCCAACTGGGTCAGGCGTTCGCGGATCTGCGAGCGCGCCTTTTCGAGTTGCTTGTCGTTGGCCTTGACGCCCGAACGTGCCTCGATGGTGTTCACGTGAGCGAACAGTTCCTTCTCGAAGTTGAACAGGAACAGCCGCACGCGGGCCCGCGCCACCGGGTCGCCGGGCATCAGCTGCGGATGCGGGAAGCGCTCGTCGATGTACTCGTTGATGATGTGCGACTCGTACAGGATCAGGTCGCGCTCGACCAGGATCGGCACTTCGTTGTACGGGTTCATCAGCGCGATGTCTTCGGGCTTGGCGAAGAGGTCGACATCGCGGATCTCGAAGTCCATGCCTTTCTCGAACAGCACGAAGCGGCAGCGGTGCGAATAAGGGCAGGTGGTTCCGGAGTAAAGCACCATCATGGCGGCGGCTCCCAAAGAGACAAGAAAAAGCAGAAAGACGGCGGGACGAACAGCGGGATCTGAAAAAAGCAACACGCGCAGGGAGCCCGCTAGGCTACCACTGCGCGCGTGGCCCGGTGCGCCGGGCCCTGTAGATGGGGCTTACTTGATGTCTTTCCAGTAAGCGGCGTTCAGGCGCCAGGCGATCACCGTGAAGACCGCCAGGAACAAGAGCACCCAGACGCCCAGGCGTACACGCTGGGTCTGTGCCGGTTCGCCCATCCACTGGAGGTAGGCCACCAGGTCGGCAACGGCGATGTCGTAATCGGCCTTGTTCATCGAACCCGGCTTGGTCTGCTCGAAGCCCTTGAAGACATGCACCGTCTTCTTCGGGTCGTGGGCATCCTTCTCTTCGACATAGACCGGGCGCTGCTCACCCTGCAGTTCCCACAGCACGTGCGGCATGCCGACCGCCGGGAACACCAGGTTGTTCCAGCCGGTGGGCCGCGTTTCGTCGCGGTAGAAGGTACGCATGTAGGTGTAGAGGTAATCCGCGCCGGAGCCGTTGGCGCCGGCCCGTGAGCGCGCGACCACGCTCAGGTCCGGCGGCACCGCGCCGAACCATTCCTTGGCGTGTTGCGGGTCCATGGCCACCGTCATCAGGTCGCCGACCTTCTCGCCGGCGAACAGCAGGTTCTTCTTGATCTGCTCGTTGGTCAGGCCGATGTCCTGCAGCCGGTTGTAGCGGTTGTAGGACGCTGCGTGGCAGTTCAGGCAGTAGTTGACGAACAGCTTGGCGCCGTTCTGCAGCGCGGCGACATCGGTGACACGTTCCTTCGGGAACTTGTCCCAGGCCGGGCCGCCTTCACTGGCCCAGGCAGAGCCGGCCAGCGTCAACGCGGCCAGCAGGCAAGCAAGGAGTCTTTTCATGGTTGTGCGCTC
>NZ_DATILJ010000066.1:0-9713 GCF_035476535.1 Aquabacterium sp. | reverse complement strand
CACCGGCAGGCCCAGCTCGGCGGCGACGGTGATCTCCTGGCCGTTCATCAGGTAGCTGCCGTCGCCGGTGAGGCAGACCACCGGGCAGCCGGGCTTGCCCAGCGCGATGCCGACCGCCGAGCCGATGGCCCAGCCCATGGGCGCGAAGTCCATCGTCACGCGCAGCCAGCTGGAGCGGCTGGTGCGCATGTCGCGCTGTGCCGCGCTGCCGGCCACACCACCGGCGACGCGCGGTGTGCCGCTGTGGCGACGGTCGCGGGGTGCCAGGTAGTGCACGGCCCAGACCGCGCTGTTGCCGGCATCGGCGACGAAGCGCGCCTGCGGCGGGCAGCGTTCGGCCAGTGTGGCGATCAGGCGCTGTGGCTTGATCGGTGCTTGCTCGCTCTTCAGCGCCTGCGGCTGATCGACCATCGCCTCGTAGGCCAGCTGCGCGCTTTGCGGATGCTGGAAGGCCACGACGTTCGAGACCTCGGCGCCCGGCGCCAGCAGCGTGATCAGGTGCTCGCACACCGACTGGATGCGGCCGCGCACATGCAGTCGCGCCATCGGCGAGCGCATCAGGTTGTCGTCGCAGGCGTCGACATGCACCAGTCGGCCGTTGAGCAGGCTGGCCGACCAGCCGCCGCTGTTGAGTTCGCCGAAACCGGTGCCCAGCGCCACAACGAGATCGGGTTGTGCGGCCAGCAGTTCGCGTGCACTGTCGTGGCCGCCGAAACCGAACACGCCGTGAAAGCGCGGATGCCGTGCATTGACGAAGCCCTTGCCGTCCGGCGTGGTGATGAACCTGCCGTCGGTCAGCTGCACCAGTTGCATCAGCGCGGGAATGGCTTCACCACAGCCGTCGCCGATCAGCCAGACCGGGTTGCGCGCGCTGCGCAACAGGCCGGCCAGGGCTAACGCGGCGGTGGCGTCGACCAGCGCGGGGGCCTGGTTCAGCAGGGCGGCAAACGATCGTTCATTGCCGAACCCACTGATGGGCTGGCGCAGGATGTCCACCGGGATCGACAGGTGGCTGGGGCCATGCGGCGCGCGCTGTGCCTGCATCACCGCGTTGAACAGTTTCGTCGGCACCTGGTCCACATGGGACACCAGCGAGTTGTAGCGGGTGCAATGCTTGAACATGCCCACGGTGTTGACGCCGGTGCAGCTGGATTCCTGCAGTGCCCCTTTGCCGAACGAATGGATCGGCGGCTGGCCGGTGATCACCAGCATCGGCACGTTGTTGTCGTAGGCGCAGGCCACGCCGGTGATCAGGTTGGTCGCACCCGGACCCGAGGTGGCGATGCAGACGCCGAGCTTGCCGGTCTCGCGGGCATACCCATCGGCCATGTAGGCCGCGCCGGATTCGTTGCGCGCCACCACGGCGCGCGGGCCGCCCTGGCGACCTGAACGTGCCAGCGCGTTGTACAAGGGTTCGATCGCGCCGCCCGGCACGCCGAACACATGCTCGATGCCCAGCGCGGCCAGGCATTCGATGATCAGATCGGCGGAGTCAGGTTGCCGGTGCAGGCGTGCAATGCGCAGGGCGTCGGTCGTCAGGGCCATTGAAGATTCCACGGTGTTTGTCTCGTTATCGTTCGTCGCCCAGGCTTCGCCCGCGCCGGGCACTTTGCAGGCCAGGCATCCGGGGGGTCATGGGCGGCAAGGACATGCGCAATCGCCGGAGGCATTGCGCGCTCGGGCCAGCGGCTCTGCGGCCGCCGTGCCCAGCGAAGCTCCCTGGAACAACGAGTGAAAGACGCGGCCTCAACGAGGCCGGGGTGTCGAGATGACCAAGGTCACTGGTTCAGCACCGGAACGAACTGTATCGAATGGCAACAAGTCCGTGTCCCCCCCGGGTTAGTGCCTAAGCAGGACAACGCAGGGTCCGGGTGTGGAATATTCATGCTTGTGCCGCTTGTCGTGAGCCGGTGCCGCGCGGCGGCGGCGGTGGGCCGGGCTGACCGATACTTCTGCCCGCACCGCTGCGCTGCCGCTCAAGGATGGACCACTTGCTCGATTCATTGCCGAAACTACTCGAGGCCTTGCTCAAGCCGAGCGTTTGGATCGAAGTCACGGTGATCGCCACCGTGCTGCTGCTGGCCTGGGGGCTGGCGTGGTGGCTGCGGCCGCGCGCGCCGGCGCCGAACGCCGGCGACGCCCTTGTCCCGGCGACCGGCCGCATCCTGTTCGGCGACCGGGGGTTCGACGGCGTGCTGTTCCCGCTGCTGGCGCTGGGCGGCGTGCTGCTGGCGCGGCTGCTGCTCAAGGACATCGTGCCCTTCGCGCTGTTCAAGCTGGCCGTGCCGCTGCTGGCCAGCCTGGCGATCATTCGGGTGGTCGCGCGGGTGTTGCATGTGGCGTTCCCGGGTTCACGTGTGATGCGGGCGCTGGAGCGCACGCTGTCGTGGCTGGTCTGGCTGGCGCTGGTGCTGTGGCTGACCGATCTGCTGCCGCTGGTGCTGGCCGAGATGGATGCGGTGCACTGGAAGATCTCCGGCAGCGATGTCAGCTTGCGCGGTTTGTTCGAAGGCGCGCTCAGCGCCGCGGTGGTGCTGGTGCTGGTGCTGTGGCTGTCGGCGTCGATCGAGGCGCGGCTGCTGGCGGCCGACAGCGTCAACCTGTCGGTGCGCAAGATTGCCGCCAACGGCACGCGGGCCGGCCTGCTGCTGGTCGGCCTGCTGGTCGCCTTGTCGGTGGCCGGCATCCCGCTGGGCGCCTTGTCGGTGATGGGCGGCGCCATCGGCGTGGGCATCGGCTTCGGGCTGCAGAAGCTGGCCGCCAACTACGTGTCGGGCTTCGTGATCCTGGCCGAACGATCGCTGCGCATCGGCGACACCGTGCGTGTCGACAACTTCGAAGGCCGCATCACCGACATCACCACGCGCTACACGGTGATCCGTGCCAGCAACGGCCGCGAGTCCATCGTGCCCAACGAGATGCTGATCACGCAGCGGGTCGAGAACAGCTCGTTCGCCGATTCGAACATTGCCGTCAGCACCGTCGTGCAGGTGGCCTATGGCAGCGACCTCGACGCGCTGATGCCACGGCTGGCCTCCGCGGTGGCCGCCGTGCCGCGCGTGCTGGCCGAGCCTGTGCCGTCGGTGGAACTGACGCAGTTCGCCGCCGATGGCCTGGAGCTGAAGATCGTGTTCTGGATCAACGATCTGAACAACGGCCAGGGCAATGTGCGCAGCGCCGTCAACCTGGCGGTGCTGCGCAGCCTGAATGCCGCGGGTGTCGAGATTCCGTTTCCGCACCGGGTGGTGCGCCACATCGGGGACGCGGCGCCGCTGAAGCCGGCGGATTGACGGGCGTCGCTCAGGCCACTGCTACCGGGATCTTGCCGATTTTCGCCTGCCATTCCTGGGGGCCGGTGGTGTGCACGCTGGTGCCTTGCGCGTCCACCGCCACCGTCACCGGCATGTCCTTGACGTCGAACTCGTAGATGGCTTCCATGCCCAGGTCGGCGAAGCCCACGACCTTCGCGCCCTGGATGGCCTTGGCCACCAGGTAGGCGGCGCCGCCCACGGCCATCAGGTAGGCCGAGCCGTGCTTTTTGATCGCTTCGATCGCCACCGGCCCACGCTCGGCCTTGCCGACCATCGAGATCAGGCCGGTCTGCGCCAGCATCATCTCGGTGAACTTGTCCATGCGTGTCGCGGTGGTCGGGCCTGCCGGGCCGACGACTTCGTCGCGTACCGGGTCCACCGGGCCGACGTAGTAGATGACGCGGTTGGTGAAATCCACCGGCAGCGGCTCACCCTTGGCCAGCATGTCCTGGATGCGCTTGTGCGCGGCATCGCGGCCGGTCAGCATCTTGCCGTTCAGCAGCAGCGTGTCGCCGGGTTTCCAGCTCGCCACCTCGGCGCGGGTCAGCGTGTTCAGGTCGACACGCTTGCTCTTGTTGTAGTCCGGCGCCCACTTCACGTCGGGCCACAGGTCCAGGCTGGGCGGGTCGATGTAGCTGGGGCCGGAACCATCGAGCACGAAGTGCGCGTGGCGCGTGGCCGCGCAGTTCGGGATCATTGCAATGGGCTTGCTCGCGGCATGCGTCGGGTAGGTCTTGATCTTGACGTCGAGCACGGTGGTCAGGCCGCCCAGGCCTTGCGCGCCGATGCCCAGCGCGTTGACCTTCTCGTACAGCTCGATGCGCAACTCTTCCAGCTTGTTCTGCGGGCCGCGCTCGAGCAACTCGTACATGTCGATGTCGTCCATCAACGATTCCTTGGCCAGCAGCACCGCCTTCTCGGCCGTGCCGCCAACACCGATGCCCAGCATGCCCGGTGGGCACCAGCCGGCGCCCATGGTCGGCACCGTCTTCAGCACCCAGTCGACGATGGAATCGCTGGGGTTGAGCATGGTCATCTTGCTCTTGTTCTCGCTGCCGCCGCCCTTGGCCGCGACCGTCACGTCCACCGTGTCACCGGGCACGAGCTCCATGTGGATCACCGCCGGGGTGTTGTCCTTGGTGTTCTTGCGCGTAAAGATCGGATCGTCCAGCACCGAGCCGCGCAGCACGTTGTCCGGGTGCAAGTAGGCCTTGCGCACGCCGGCGTTCACGGCATCGGCGATCGAGCCATCGAAGCCGTCCCACCTGACGTTCATGCCGATCTTCAGGAACACGTTGACGATGCCGGTGTCCTGGCAGATCGGGCGCTTGCCCTCGGCGCACATCTTCGAGTTGGTCAGGATCTGTGCGATCGCATCCTTGGCCGACGGGCTCTGCTCGCGCTCATAGGCCCGGGCGAGGTGGGCGATGAAATCGGCCGGGTGGTAGTACGAGATGTACTGCAGCGCGGCGGCAACGCTGTCGATCAGGTCGGCCTGGCGGATGGTGGTGCTCATACGGTCTTTCAGGGGTGAATCAGGGCTGGCGTCAGTGCTTGCCGTTGGCAGCAGCGCCGCTGCCGAGGATGCGGTCCGACGCGGCGATGGCCATCGCCGACAGCAGGAAGGCCATGTGGATCAGCGTCTGCCACATCAGCGTCTTCTCGTCCAGGTTGGCGGCGTTGATGAAGGTCTTCAACAGGTGGATCGAACTGATGCCGATGATCGCGGTGCCGAGCTTGACCTTCAGCACCGAGGCGTTGACATGGCTCAACCACTCCGGCTGGTCGGGATGGCCTTCGAGGTCCATGCGCGAAACGAAGGTCTCGTAGCCGCCGATGATGACCATGATCAGCAGGTTGCTGATCATCACCACATCAATCAGGCCCAACACCACCAGCATGATCAGCGTTTCGTTGAACGCGATCGCGCCATCGGCGCCCACGACGTAGCCGGCACTCTTGACCAGTTGCTGCAGTGCCTGCTGGTCGCCGAAGGCGGCCTCCACCAGGTGCACGAGCTCGACCCAGAAATGGAACACATACACACCCTGGGCAACGATCAAGCCCAGGTAGAGCGGCAACTGCAACCATCGGCTGGCAAAGATCAGGTTCGGCAGCGGGCGCAGCTTGCGCGGCGGGGTATCAGGAGGCATGGGGCAGACACGGGGACGCAACGCGCTGGATTCTAGGTGCCGTCCATGCGACCATCGTGACCGAGGTTCGCATGCAACGGCCGGGCTGGCGTTGCCGCCGAAGTAAGGGGCAGGTAAGAGCGCCTCGATAGCGTCGCGGCCATCACGGGTTTCAAATCGCAGGAGACGTTCGATGAGTGCTGCCGAAGGCTCGCATGAGCTGAAGATCTACGCCCCTTCCGCTGCCGCGGTGCAGGGCGCCCATGTGTCAGGCATGGCGGCCTACGAGGCGCTGGTGAAGGAAGCGAGCACCGACCACCAGGCCTACTGGGCCCGGCTGGCGCGCGAGCTGCTGAGCTGGAAGACGCCTTTCACGAACACGCTGAACGACAGCGAGGCGCCGTTCTTCAAGTGGTTCGAAGACGGTACGCTGAACGTCTCGTACAACTGCCTGGACCGCCATGTCGAAGCCGGGCAGGGCGACAAGGTCGCGATCATCTTCGAGGCCGACGATGGCCAGGTCACCCGAGCCACGTACCAAGACCTGTTGACGCGCACCTGCCAGATGGCCAATGCGCTGAAGGCACGCGGCGTGAAGAAGGGCGACCGCGTCGTCATCTACATGTCGATGAGCATCGAGGGCGTGGTCGCGATGCAGGCCTGTGCCCGCATCGGCGCGACGCATTCAGTGGTCTTCGGCGGCTTCTCGGCACAAAGCCTGCGCGACCGCGTGCAGGACGCCGGTGCAGTGATGGTCATCACCGCCGACGAGCAACTGCGCGGCGGCAAGCAACTGCCGCTGAAGGCCATCGTCGACGAGGCCATCGGCCTGGGCGGCTGCGAATCGCTGAAGAACGTCATCGTCTACCAGCGCACCGGTGGCAAGATCGCGTGGCAGGCCGGCCGCGACGTCTGGCTGCACGAGGCGCTGGCCGGCCAGCCGGCAACGTGCGAGCCGGAATGGGTGAGCGCCGAGCATCCGCTGTTCCTGCTGTACACCTCCGGCTCCACCGGCAAGCCCAAGGGCGTGCAGCATTCCACCGGCGGCTACTTGCTGCATGCCGCGCTGACGATGAAGTGGACCTTCGACCTCAAGCCGGACGACGTGTTCTGGTGCACCGCCGACATCGGCTGGGTCACCGGCCACACCTACATCACCTATGGCCCGTTGGCGCTGGGCGGCACCGAGATCGTCTTCGAAGGCGTGCCGACCTACCCGGACGCCGGCCGCTTCTGGAAGATGATCCAGGACCACAAGGTCAGCATCTTCTACACGGCGCCGACGGCGATCCGCTCGCTGATCAAGGCCGCCGAAGGCAATGCGGCGGCGCACCCTGACCGCTACGACCTGTCCAGCCTGCGCATCCTGGGCTCGGTGGGCGAGCCGATCAACCCTGCCGCCTGGGAGTGGTACCACAAGCACATCGGCGGCGGCCGCTGCCCGATCGTCGACACCTTCTGGCAGACCGAAACCGGCGGCCACATGATCACGCCGCTGCCGGGCGCCACGCCGCTGGTGCCGGGTTCCTGCACGCTGCCGTTCCCAGGCATCGATGCGGCCGTGGTGGACGAGACCGGCAACGAAGTGCCGAACGGGCAGGGCGGCATCCTGGTCGTGCGCAAGCCCTGGCCGAGCATGATCCGCAACATCTATGGTGATCCCGAGCGCTTCAAGAAGAGCTACTACCCGCCGGAGCTGAAGGGCTATTACCTGGCCGGCGACGGCGCGATCCGCGACGCCAAGACCGGCTACTTCACGATCACCGGCCGCATCGACGACGTGCTGAACGTCTCGGGTCACCGCATGGGCACGATGGAGATCGAATCGGCGCTGGTCTCGCACACCGAGTTGGTGGCCGAAGCGGCGGTGGTCGGCCGGCCGGACGACACCACGGGCGAGGCGATCTGTGCCTTCGTCGTGCTGAAGCGTTCGCGCCCGACGGGTGACGAGGCGAAAAAAATCGCCAAGGAGCTGCGCGACTGGGTCGGCAAGGAAATCGGCCCGATCGCCAAGCCCAAGGACATCCGCTTCGGCGACAACCTGCCCAAGACCCGCTCCGGCAAGATCATGCGCCGGCTGCTGCGCTCGATCGCCAAGGGCGAGAAGATCACGCAGGACACCTCGACCTTGGAAAATCCGGCCATCTTGGATCAGTTGTCGGAGACCAATTGATCCAGGCTGCTCCGGCGCGCAATGTAGAAAGGCCACGCACTGCGGGGCCTTTTCACATCGGAGCCAGGCCGGTCACTTGGCCGTCATCACCCAGGTGGCCAGTTGCTTGGCCTCGTCGGCATTGACTTGCGCATTCGGCGGCATCGGCACGGGGCCCCACACGCCGGAGCCGCCCTTCTGGATCTTCTCGGCCAGCTTGGCCACGGCATCCTTCTGGCCGGCGTACTTCGCCGCCACTTCCTTGTAGGCCGGGCCGACGATCTTCTTGTCCGTTGCGTGGCAGGCCATGCAGTTCTTCTTCTGTGCCAGGTCGGCGTTCGCGAAAGCGGGGCCGGCGATCACGGTGGCCAACGCTAGGATGACGGAAGCTTTCTTCATGGGGACCTTTCGGGACGAGTGCGCGGGGCACGGGCTGGAGTAAAGTGACTCGTTCTCAACGGATTCTAGGGGTCACGGTTGACGCTGTGCTTGCAGCAGGGCCGCTGACCGGGAGAGGCTGCCCCTTATGTGGTTCATCGCGATTGGTTGCCTGCTGTTGCTGCTGAAGCTGGCAGGCCTCACGGTGGTGGCCACCTGGCCCTGGTGGTGGATCTGGATACCGTTCGGCCTGGCGGCGCTGTGGTGGTTCATCGCCGATGCCAGCGGCCTGACCAAGCAGCGCGAGGCTGACAAGGAAACGGCCCGTACCGAAGCCCGGCGTGAGCGCCACCTCGACAACATGGGCTTGAGCTTCAAGAAGCGCCGCGGTGGCAGCACGCCGGGCAAGCCCCGCGTGCCCACAGACGAGCGCTGAAATCGCTCACTCGAACTTGTCGAGCACAGCGCCGAAGCTGGCGCTCGACGCGCACTTGGCAAACTTCGCCAGCACGCCACGCGTGTAGCGCGGCGCCGGCTGCTTCCAGGCTGCCCGGCGCTTGGCGATCTCGGCGTCATCGACGTTCAGCTTCAGCAGCAGCTGATGCGCGTCGATGGTGATTGAATCGCCCTCCTGCACCAGCGCGATCGTGCCGCCTTCGTAGGCTTCCGGCGAGACATGGCCGACCACCATGCCCCAGGTGCCGCCGGAGAAGCGGCCATCGGTGATCAGCCCCACTGATTCACCCAGGCCCTGGCCGATCAGCGCGCCGGTGGGCGCCAGCATCTCGGGCATGCCCGGGCCGCCCTTGGGGCCCAGGTAGCGCAGCACCATCACGTCACCGGCCACGATCTTGTTGGCCATGATCGCGGCCAGCGCCGACTGTTCATCATCGAACACCCGCGCCGGGCCGGTGATCACCGGGTTCTTCAGGCCGGTGATCTTGGCCACGCAGCCGTCGGGCGACAGGTTGCCGCGCAGGATGGCCAGGTGGCCCTCGGCATACATCGGGTTGCCGATCGTGCGGATGACATCCTGGTCGGCACGCGGCACATCGGGGATCTCGGCCAGGTTCTCGGCCACCGTCTTGCCGGTGATGGTGATGCAGTCGCCATGCAGCAGGCCGGCCTTCAGCAGCAGCTTCATCACCTGCGGAATGCCGCCCGCATGGTGCAGGTCGATCGCCAGGTACTTGCCGCTGGGCTTCAGGTCGCACAGCACCGGCACCTTGCGGCGCACGCGCTCGAAGTCGTCGATCGTCCATTCGACCTCGGCCGCATGCGCGATGGCCAGGAAGTGCAGCACCGCGTTGGTCGAGCCGCCGGTGGCCATGATCACCGCGATGGCGTTCTCGATGCTCTTCTTGGTGACGATGTCGCGCGGCTTCAGGTCGGCCTTCACCGCCTCGACCAGCACGTTGCTGGCGCGGTTGACCATCGCGACGATCTCGTCTTCGACATTGGCCATCGTCGATGCATAGGGCAGGCTGAGGCCCAGCGCCTCGAAGGCCGAGCTCATGGTGTTGGCGGTGTACATGCCGCCGCAAGAGCCGGTGCCGGGGATCGCGCGGCGCTCGATCTGGCAGAAGTCCTCTTCGCTCATGTTGCCGGCGGAGAACTGGCCCACCGCCTCGAACACGCTGACGATGTTGAGGTCCTGGCCCTTGTACTTGCCCGGCAGGATGGTGCCGCCGTAGATGTAGATCGCCGGCACGTTGGCGCGCAGCATGCCCATCAGGCCGC
>NZ_DATILJ010000065.1:0-3210 GCF_035476535.1 Aquabacterium sp. | reverse complement strand
CGGCGCCACGCTGGACCGCACCGAAGACGTGATCCGCCGCATGGGTGACGTTGCGCTGAAGCACCCCGGCGTCGAGCACGCGGTGAGCTTCCCCGGCCTGTCGATCAACGGCTTCACCAACAGCTCCAACTCCGGCATCGTGTTCGCGACATTGAAGCCCTTCGATCAGCGCAAAGGCAAGGATCAGAGCGGCGCGGCCATCGCCGGCCAGCTGAACCAGCAATTCGCCGGCATCGAGGATGCCTTCATCGTGATGTTCCCGCCGCCGCCGGTGAACGGCCTGGGCACGACCGGCGGCTTCAAGCTGCAGCTGGAAGACCGCGGTTCGCTGGGCTACGAGCAGATGGATGCGGCGGTGAAGGCCTTCATGGCCAAGGCCTCGAAGGCGCCCGAGCTGGCTGGTCTGTTCTCGAGTTATCAGGTCAACGTGCCGCAGCTCTATGCCGACATCGACCGCACCAAGGCGCGTCAGCTGGGCGTGGCGGTGACGGACGTGTTCGACACGATGCAGATCTACCTGGGCTCGATCTACGTCAATGACTTCAACACCTTTGGCCGCACCTACACCGTGCGTGTGCAGGCCGATGCGCAGCACCGCGCGCGCGCCGAGGACGTGGGATTGCTGAAAGTGCGCTCGGCCACCGGCGAGATGGTGCCGCTGTCGGCGCTGATGAAGGTCGGCCCGAGCTTCGGCCCGGAACGCGCGATGCGCTACAACGGCTACCTGGCCGCCGACATCAACGGCGGGGCCGCGCCCGGCTTTTCGTCGGGCCAGGCCAAGGATGCCGTCGAGCGCATCGCGAAAGAGACGCTGCCGCCCGGCATCACGTATGAGTGGACCGAGCTGACCTACCAGGAGATCCTGGCCGGCAACTCTGCGATCTGGGTGTTCCCGCTGGCCGTGCTGCTGGTGTTTCTGGTGCTCGCCGCGCAGTACGAGAGCCTGACGCTGCCGCTGGCCATCATCCTGATCGTGCCGATGGGGCTGCTGGCGGCGATGACTGGCGTGTGGCTCAGCGGCGGCGACAACAACGTCTTCACGCAGATCGGGCTGATGGTGCTGGTGGGGCTGAGTGCGAAGAACGCGATCCTGATTGTCGAGTTCGCCCGCGAGCTGGAGTTCGCTGGCCGCACGCCAATCCAGGCCGCGGTGGAAGCCAGTCGGCTGCGCCTGCGCCCGATCCTGATGACCTCGCTGGCCTTCGTGATGGGCGTGCTGCCGCTGGTGCTGTCCAGCGGCGCCGGTGCCGAGATGCGCCAGGCGATGGGCATGGCGGTGTTCGCCGGCATGATCGGCGTCACGGCTTTCGGCCTGTTCCTGACGCCGGTGTTCTACGTGCTGCTGCGCCGCCTGACCGGCAACCGGCCGTTGAAGCTGCACGGTGAGGTGCCGCAGCATGCCGAGGCACCGATCACCACCTTTTCGGGTGGCGGCGGCGAGCCCCATCTGTCGCCGATGCCGGCCGCGCCGCTGCGCCTGCCCGAGTGAGCCTGCACGAGTGAGCCTGCACGACATCACAAGGAGTGAATCATGAACAACAACACTGTCAGTAACCCCGCCGGATACCGCCTGCGCCATGCGCTGCTGCCGCTGCTCGCCGCGCTGGTGCTGGCCGGCTGTGCGACGCCGCCGGCCATCGACCCGGCCGCCTTGCCGGTGGTGCCGGCCGCCTTCAAAGAGCGAGATGGAAGCTGGACGCCAGTTGCCGCGGCCGAGACCCAGGCCCGCGGCACCTGGTGGTTGGTCTTCCGGGACCCGGCGCTCGATGAACTGGTCGAACGGGCAGGGCGCACGAACAATTCGATCCAGGTGGCAGCCGCACGCCTGGCGCAGGCTCGCGCGCTGCTGCGCTCGGCCGACGCGGACCGCATGCCGCAACTGGGCGGGGCGCTTGGCGCTTCACGCGGCACTGTCGCGGGCAGCGGCCTGGTGCCGGCGCCCGTCGCCACGACGATCACGGCGGGTCTGAACCTGTCCTACGAGGTCGACCTGGTGGGCCGCCTGCGTGGCGCCAGCAACGCGGTTGCGCTGGATGCCCAATCGCGAGAGGCTCTTCTGCAAAGCACCAGGCTCGTTGTCCAGGCTGACGTGGCGCAGACCTACCTGGCCTTGCGCGCGCTCGACGAGGAGCGTGCGTTGGTCCGGGACACGGCCAAGGCCTACCGCGACACGCTGGACCTCACCGAGCGGCGCCACCGTGCCGGCGACGTGGCCGAGCTCGACGTGGCGCGTGTTCGCACGCAGGTGGCCGCCACCGACTCCGATGCGTTGGCGCTGGACCGTCGCCGGGCGGAGCTGGAGCACGCGCTGGCGGTGCTGGTCGGCGAAGCGTCGTCGAACTTCTCGCTGCCGCCGGCCGCGTGGTCGACCGCGCTGCCGCTGATCCCGGCCGGCG
The DNA here is from genome assembly GCF_035476535.1 of Aquabacterium sp. Lineage (GTDB taxonomy): Bacteria > Pseudomonadota > Gammaproteobacteria > Burkholderiales > Burkholderiaceae_C > Pseudaquabacterium. The sequence goes on along the minus strand of NZ_DATILJ010000065.1, from coordinate 814 downwards.
TGCCCAGCACGGTGCTGGCGCGAAGGCCTGACGTCTCCGCGGCGCAACGCACGATGCAGGCTGCCAACGTGCGCGTCGGCGTCGCGCAGGCGGCGTGGTTCCCCAGCTTGTCGCTGACGGCAGCCGGCGGCTACGCGTCGCCCGAACTCGGTGACCTGTTCAAGTGGTCGGCCCGCGCCTGGGGCATCGGCGCCTTGAGCGCGCTGCCGATCTTCGATGGCGGCCGGCGCGCCGCGGGCGTGCAGAACGCGCAAGGGGAGCTGGACGCGTCCTTGGCGAGCTATCGCGAGCAGGTGCTGGTGGCCTTCCGCGATGTCGAGGACCAGCTCTCGGCTCTGCGCCTGCTGGCGCAACAATCCGAGGCGCAATCACGCGCGGTGGAGTCGGCCACGCGGGCGACGACGCTGTCGAATTCGCGCTACCGCAACGGCCTGGTGAGCCAGCTCGACCTGCTGGATGCGCAGCGCAGCGAATTGCAGAACCGGCGGCAGGCGCTGCAGGTGCGCTCGGCGCAATACCAGGCGACGGTGGGGCTGGTGCGCGCGCTCGGCGGAGGCTGGGGCGCCGCCTGATGGGTCGGACCCGGCGATGCGGCATGCAGGATCGGGCTGGCGGGCGTGCAGGGCGTGGCCGAATTCGCGTGCCCTCGCCTGCGTCGGCGAGGAGTGTATTAATATAAGGGGTATCAGCTTAGCTCCAATGGGAGAGAAGTACTGGATGCCCGTCCAGTACTCTACGCTCACTTCGCCGTCTTGGGTAGAGGCCGCACGACGCTCTCGTACGTGACCGGATCGGTGACGACGGCCTGCTGCAG
>NZ_DATILJ010000064.1:0-9452 GCF_035476535.1 Aquabacterium sp. | reverse complement strand
GGTTTTCTGGCTCTCTTTCTTGGTGACTTCTTTCTGAGCCAGCAGAAAGAAGTTACCCGCCCGCCGGGGCGGAATCCCGGCCACTCCGCAGGACTCAACAATCGAATGTCGGCTCTCAGAACAACAACCGAACGGCCGCATCGGGTCGACAGCCGTCAACCACGCCATCGTCTTCAGGTCCGTTTTCCAGGGCGCCGAAAACGCATCGGAGTGGGTCATGCCAGGTACTCCGCATGAGCATCCACCAGCACGCGGCCGTCGAGCAGGCGCACGCAGCGCGAGGCCAGCGCGGCATGTTCGGCGCTGTGGGTCACCATCACCAGCGTCGTGCCTTCGGCGTGCAGTTCGTGCAGCAGGCGCATCACCTGCTGGCCGTGCGCGCTGTCGAGGTTGCCGGTGGGTTCGTCGGCCAGCAGCAGGGCCGGGCGTGCGGCGATGGCGCGGGCAATCGCCACCCGTTGCTGCTGGCCGCCGCTCAACTGGCTGGGGTGGTGCGCAGCCCGGTGTGCCAGGCCCAGGCGTTCCAGCACCTCGGCCACCCGGATGCGCTGCGCCTTGTCCGGCAGTGGGCCGTAGCGCAGCGCCAGCTGCACGTTGTCGTGCACGCTCAGTTCGTCGACCAGGTTGAAGCTCTGGAACACGAAGCCGATGCGGCCGCGGCGGATGGCGGCCAGCTCACGCGATGTCTTGGCGGCGACGTCTTCGCCCTGCAGCCGGTAGACGCCGCTGCTGGGCCGGTCCAGCAGGCCCAGCAGGCCCAGCAAGGTGGACTTGCCGCAACCCGACGGGCCGGTGATGGCCACGTATTCGCCGGCTTCGATGGCCAGGTCGATCGTGTCCAGCGCGGTGGTTTCGATGTCGCCGGCACGGTGGCGCTTGGTCAGTCCTTGCAGCTCGATCATGGCAGCGCCAGCCTTTCGGCGTCAGTGGGGGGTTGGGAGATCAGCACCTCGTCGCCGGCCCGCAGGCCAGCCAGCACTTCCACCTGGCCGGCCGCGCGGCGGCCCAGCTGCACGGTGCGGCGCTGCAGTTCGCGGCCCTGGCGCACATACAGCTGGGTCTGCACGCCCGGGCCATCCGGTAGCAGCAGCGCCGCAGTCGGTGCGCTCAGCCTCAGCCGCAGTTCGACCGCCTGGCCGGGCCGCAGCCGGGTTACTGCGGCGCTTGCCGAGGCGGGTGCACCGCCGGATGCCTCGGCAGGGGCGGGCTCGGCAGGCCCAAGGTTCTCGGTCCAGCGCAGCAGCACCCGCACCTTGCCGCCCTGCACCTGCGGCAGTGTTTGCGCCAGGATCAGCGTGCCGCCGGCCGGATGGATGGCGGGGTTGGCGTGGGCCCCATCGGCGGCAACGGCGATCTGGCCGACCTGCAGGCGCGGCAGGTAGTACTCGTCGACATCGGCCACCAGCTGCACGCCGCTGGCGGGATCGTCGATGCGCCCGAGCCGGTCGCCCGGGCGCACGCTGGTGCCCACCTGCAGCTGAAAGCCGCTGAGCTGGCCGGCGATCGGCGCCCGCGGCTGCAGCCGTTGGCGGGCCCGTTCGAGCAATTGCAGGCCACGCTGCAGGCCTTGCACCGCGCGGGCCATTTCGGCCAGCGATTGCCGGCGGGTGTCGGCCTCCAGACGCTGATCGGCTTCGGCCTGTTGCAGCAACTGCGCCGCCAGCTGCTGCTGGCGCCCGGCCTGCTCCAGCGCGGCGTCGGCCACGAAGCCCGATGCCGCCAGCCGCGCCTGGCGCTGGTAGTCGGCCACGGCCTGCTGTTCGGCGGCCTGCAGCAGGGCCAGCTCGCGCCGGTTCTGCGCCAGGCTGGCGGCCAGCGCGCTGCGCTGCACCGACACATTGGCCATCTGCTGCGCGACCTCGGCGCTGCGCTGCATCAGCAACTGCTCCTGCTCCGGGCTGTGCAGGCGGTACAGCGGCGCACCGGCCGCGACCCTGTCGCCATCATGCGCCAGCACCGCCTCGACACGGCCGGCCTCGGCGGCATCCAGCTGCACCGAATGCAGCGGTTCGACCCGCGCGCGCAGCGCCAGGTCGTCGCGGAACTCCCCGGCGCGCACCGGTGCCAGCTGGGCCGAATCGAGCCGCTGCAGCTGCGGTGGCCGCTGCCAGGCCGCGGCCGCCACCGCAACGAGCGCCGCGGTGGCCACGGCGGCGGGCAGCACCAGGCGCTGCCAGCGCGGCGGTGGCGCCAGTGCACGGTCCATGGCAGCGCCGCTCGCCGGGGCGCTCGCGGACACCGCGGGAGCGCCAGCCCATGGGAGCACGCTAACAGGCACAGCCGTTGGTGGGTTCGACACGGGCAGCTTCATTTCGCTTCGCAGCGTCGGGCTTGACGCTGCGCCGGCCAAGCCCCCTGTCCGTTTTCGGACAATCCGCTGGCGCCTGCGCGCGCGAGGCTGCGAAGATCCGACCCGTGCCCGAGACGACGATCCTTCTGCTCGACGACGACCCCGACGTGGGCCTGGCCGCTCAATTGCTGCTGCAGCGGCGTGTGGCACCGGTGGTCTGCCTGCGCCGGCCGGCCGAGCTGGCGGCCGCGCTGGACCGGCTGCGCCCGGCGCTGCTGCTGCTGGACCTGAACTTCGGACCCGGCCGCACCGACGGCACGCAAGGCTTGCGCCTGCTGGCCGAGGTGCAGGCGCGCCCGCAGCCGCCGGCCGTGGTGGTGATGACTGCCTATGCCGACATCGACCTGGCAGTGCAGGCGCTCAAACGCGGTGCGTTCGACTTCATCACCAAACCCTGGGACAACGTGCGCCTGATCGCCATCTGCCGCGAAGCCTTGCAGCGCACGCGGTCCGCACCGGACGCCGATGTCGCGCCGGTCGCGGCAGAACCGCCACGTTCGCTGGCTGCGCAAGAACGCGCCGCCGTGCTGGCGGCGATGGCCGAGGCACAGGGCAATCTCAGCGCCGCTGCGCGGCTGCTGGGTGTATCTCGCGCGGCCTTGTACCGGCGCCTTGACAAGCATGGCTTGTAGAAGCCAGCCAACCGCCCAGCAACCGCCGAGGCGGTGCCAATGGCTGAGAAGCTTCGCCTGGTGACCGCTGCCCTGGCGTGGCTGGCAGCCGGAGCGCTGGGCCATGCGGCAGGAGAGTCGGCGCGGGTCTGGGTGGGGGCCGTGCTACTGGCGCTGCTGGGGCTGTGGCTCGCCAGGCCGCTGATGCGGCGAACGGTGGTGGCGTCGCCGCAGCCTGCCGAGCCGCCGCCGCCCGTCGACGAACAGCGGCTGGCGCTGCTGCAGGCCCAGATGGAGCATCTGCCGGTGGCCGCCTGGGTGCTGGCTGGCGAGCGCTTGCAAGCCCTGAGCAGCCGCGCGCGGCGCCTTGTTGCGCCAGGGGCTGTGCGCGACGCCGGGGCACTGCGTCATCTGCTGGGCCATGCCTCCGGCAGCGGCCCGGTGGTCCTGGACACCGAACGCGGCAGCGAGCGCTGGCAGTTGCTGCGTCAAGCGCTGGCGTTGGACGGGCAGGACCAGACCCTGCTGGTGCTGGTGCCGCTGGAGCAGGCGCTGGAGTCCGAATCGCTGGCTGCGTGGCAGCAACTGGTGCGGGTGCTGACGCACGAGATCATGAACTCGCTCACCCCCATCAAGAGCCTGAGCCAGACAGCGCAGACGCTGCTGGACGAATCCGGCGCCGGCGATGAACTGCGCAGCGCGCTGGACGCGATTGCGCGGCGGGCCGAGAGCCTGTCCGGCTTCGTGACCACCTATCGCCGCGTCGGCCAGTCGCCGGCCCCGGTGATGGCGCCGGTGGATCTGCGCGCCTTGTTCGCGCGCCTGCAGCAAGCGGTGGGACCGGCCTGGCAGGCCCGCGGCGGCGAAGCCCGCTTCGAACTGGCCTCGCCGACCCTGCGCCTGCAGGCCGACGAGGGGCAGCTGGAGCAGGCGCTGCTGGCGCTGCTGAGCAACGCCGAGCAGGCCACCGCCAACCAGGCCGTGCCGCGTCTGTGGGTGCAGGGGCGGCAGACCCGCGGCGGACGCTTGCAGATCAGCGTTCGCGACAACGGCCCGGGTGTGCCGGCAGGGCTGGAGCGGCAGATCTTCATACCGTTCTTCAGCGCTCGCGAAGGGGGCCAGGGCATCGGCTTGACCGTCGTGCGCCAGCTGGCCTACGGCATGGGCGGCCGGGTCCGGCATGTGCGTCCGCTGGAAGGCGGCGCCGCATTCGTCCTGAGCTTCTGACCGGCTACTCGATCGCGCTCGGCAAGCACGATCCGGCATTCAACACGCCCGTCGTCGCAGCCGGCTGGGTCGTTCAGCGAAAGTCCTTGATCGTGATGTTGTGGCGGCGCAGCTTTTCGTACAGCGTCTTCTTGCCGATGCCCAGGGCCTCGACGACGCCGGAGGGGCAGCCCTCATGCTGCTTCAAGGCGTTTTCGATCAAGGCTCGCTCGATAACGTCCATCTGCTGCGTCAGCGTCATCGGGCCCTGCGGCGCGAGCGGCGGGTTCAGGCCCTGGCCGTGTCCTTGCCCGTGTCCTTGTCCATTCGGCAGCTTCAATACGAAGCGGTCGGCCGCGTTGCGCACCTCGCGCACGTTGCCGGGCCAGTCGTAGGCCATCAGGCGGTGCATGTGCTCGCCGCTCACTTCAGGGGCTTCGCGCTCGTAGCGTTTCGCGGCCTGCAGCACGAAATGCTGGAACAGCAGCGGCACGTCTTCGCGGCGTTCGCGCAGCGGCGGCAGGTTCAGCACGGCGACGTTCAGGCGGTAGTAGAGATCGCTGCGGAACGTGCCGTGGCGGCTCATCTCGAGCAGATCGCTCTTGCTGGCGGCGATGACGCGGATGTCCACCGGCTGCTCGTCGTTGGAGCCCAGCCGCTCGACCTTGCGTTCCTGCAGCACGCGCAGCAGCTTGGCCTGGAACGACAGCGGCATGCTCTCGATCTCGTCGAGCATCAGCGTGCCGCCGTTGGCATGTTCGATCTTGCCGATGCGGCGCTTGCTGGCCGAGGTGAAGGCGCCGGCCTCGTGGCCGAACAGCTCGCTCTCCAGCAGGCTGTCGGGCAGGCCGGCGCAGTTGATCGCGACGAAGTTCCTGTCGCGCCGCCGGCTGTGGTCGTGCAGGCAGCGCGCCACCAGTTCCTTGCCGCAGCCGGTCTCGCCGACGATCATCACATCGGCCGAGGTTTCGGCCAGCATCAGCACCTGCGCCCGCACCTGCAGCATGGCCGGCGACTGGCCCAGCAGCGCCGCTTCGATGCCGGCTTTTTCATGCAGCTGGCTGCGCAGCGTTTCCACCGCCGCGCGCAATACGCGCTTTTCCATCGCGCGCATCGCCGTCTCGACGAAGCGCTCGGTCATGAACGGCTTTTCGATGAAGTCGTAGGCCCCGGCATGCATCGCTTCGACGGCCAGCGCCACATCACCGTGTCCGGTGATCAGCGTCACCGGAATGTCGGGGTCGATGCGGCGCACTTCCTTCAGCAGCGCCAGGCCGTCCATGCGCGGCAGGCGCACGTCGCTGATGACGATGCCTTGCAGCCCCGGCACGACATGGCGCAACGCCTCTTCCGCGGAGACGAAGGCCTGCAGTTCCAGCCCGGCCAGCCGCAGCGCCTGGCCGAGGCTGCTGCGCACGGCAGAGTCGTCCTCGACGAACAAGACCTTGAATCCTTCAAACATCGCCCGTCCCTCTATTGCCCGTCCCTTTAGACAGCGGCAGGTCGAACTCGAATGCCAGTCCGGATTCTGCCGCTTCGACACGCAGCTGACCGCCGAACTCGCGCACCAGCGTCGACGAGATGATCAATCCCAGCCCCAGCCCTTCGCCGGTCGGCTTGGTGGAATAGAAGGGCTCGAACAAGTGCTGCAAAACCTCGTCCGGCACCGGCGGGCCGGTGTCCGCCACGCGCACGCACAAGCGCCCCTCGCAAGGCCGGGCGCTGATCGCCAGCACCTTGACCGCCACCTCGGCCATCGCATCCATCGCATTCGTCGCCAGGTTGATCAGCACCTGTTCGAGCCGGTGGATCTCGCACTGCACCCAGCTGTTGTCGGCGACGTCGATCTGCACCTGCACCTGCTCGGCCGACGTGCGGTGCTCGAGCAAGCGACACACATTGGCGACCGCGGCATGCAGCGACACCGGCTCGTGCGCGGCCGGCGACGCGGGCGACTTGCGGGCGAAGACCTTCAGCTGCGTGGTGATGCGGTTCAGGCGCGCGGCGACGTCCAGGATGGCTTTCAGGTTGTCGATGGCCTCCTCCATCGAGCCACGCTTCAACAGGATCACGGCATTCGTCGCCAGCGCGCGCAATGCCGTCACCGGCTGGTTGATCTCATGCGATATGCCGACCGACATCTGGCCCAGCACGGCCAGCTTGCCGGCCTGGACCAGCTCTTGCTCGGCGCGCTGGCGTTCCTGCATTTCACCGACCAGCTTCTGGTTCGCATCGCGCAACTCGTGCGTGCGCTCGGCGACGGTGGATTCCAGCGCGTCGTTGGCCTGCTGCAAGGCTTGGCGGGCCCGCTGCTGCTGCAGCAGCGCCCGGCGGCGCTGCCCGAGGTACAGCGCCAGCAGGGCCACGAAAGCGGCGATGGCGCCGCCGCCCCAGGCCGCACGCGTGGCCGTGCGAGCGGCCTCCGTGGGGTCGGACACCAGCATCAGGCGCCAGCCGAACTGGGCCAGCGGCCGCTCCTGCGTCAGCCGCAAGGTGTCCGGCGAGGCCATGTCTTTCCAGCCCGTCAGCCGCACCAGCCGGGCACCACGTTCGGTGGTCTGCTCCTCGCGCATGCCCAGCGGCAGCAAGGTCTGCGGCGGGTAGCGTTCCGAAGCCTCCAATGACGCACGCCGGGTGCTCGCCACCGGCGCGAGCGTGCGGTACTTCCACTGCGGCACCGAGGACATGATGATCACGCCGTTCTCGTCGATCACCAGCACCTCTTCGCTTTCGCTGCGCACGCCCATGTCGATCCAGCTCGACTCCAGCGGGTCCAGGCTGATGCGCACGCCGATGAAGCCGAGCAGCTCGGTGTTGCGCATCACCGGCTGCGCGAAGCAATAGCCTGCCGCCGCGGTGGGCATGTCGACGGCGAAGAAGCCGGTACGGCCCTCTTTGAGCACCTGCGCCAGGAACAGCGGCGCGGCACGCGGCGCATTCGCTGTGTCGCCGCGGTAGGCGTCGCTGGACGCGAGCACATCGCCGCCGGCATCGAGCAGGAAAACCGCCATCGAGCCGGCCATCACGTTGACGCCGGCCAGCTTGCGGCTCGCCGCCCGCAGGTCCGCCGGTTGGCGCTGGCCGGCGAACAGCAGCTGGATGTCGCGGTCCACCTCCAGCAGGCCGGGCAGGTAGGCATGGCGGGCGATCTCGCTCTCCAGCGTCGCGGCATAAAGATCGAGTTGCCGCAGTGCGGTGTCGTCGATCTGCGCCAGCCCGGTTTGCCGGCTCGAACGGTAGGCGCCGAACGCCGCCGAGGCAATCAGCAGCAGCACCAGGGCGCCGGCCAGCCCACGCCGCATCAGTCGGGTGCTAGCGCCTGGTCGGCCGAAGAGAGTCGAGGCTGCACCCATGCGCGCCGAGTATGCCGGAGCCGGCGCCCGGCGTGGCGTGCCGCCGCGATGTCGAATCACACACGGAAATCAGCCGCCGCGTGTGGGTTTCGACACGCCGCCGCGCCGCACGCCGCAGGCCGCCGAATGAAATCAAGGGCTTGGCGAAAGCCTGGCCGCTGGCACGACATCTGCATACGACAGCTCCCAGCTGACTTGAAGAGGAAAACCATGACCCCTCAGACTCGAAAGCGCCTGCCGCCGGCGGCCTGGATTCTCATCGCGATGGTGCTGGGCATTGCCATCGGCTACATGATCTTCAAGAGCTTTCCGGACAAGAAGGCGGCCGCGCAGATTGCGGGTTACGTCTCCATCATGTCCGACGTGTTCCTGCGGCTGATCAAGATGCTGATCGGGCCGCTGGTGTTTTCGACGCTGGTGGTGGGCATCGCGCACATGGGCGACGCCAAGTCGGTGGGGCGGGTGTTCGGCAAGGCGCTGGGCTGGTTCATCACCGCGTCGCTGATTTCGCTGATCCTCGGGCTGATCATGGCCAACTTGCTGCAGCCGGGCCACAACCTCGGCTTGCCGCTGCCGGACATCGGCGCTTCGGCCAATCTGGCAACGTCGAAGTTCACGCTGAAGGACTTCGTCAGCCACCTCGTGCCCAAGTCCTTTGCCGAAGCGATGGCCAACAACGAGATCCTGCAGATCGTCGTGTTCTCGATGTTCTTCGGCGTGGCGCTCGCGGCGCTGGGCGACAAGGCCAAGACCCTGGTCGCCGCGATCGACGAACTGGCCCACGCGATGCTGAAGATCACCGGCTACGTGATGAAGCTGGCGCCGCTGGCGGTGATGGCCGCCATGGCCGCCACCGTCGCCGTCAACGGCCTGGAGATCCTGCTGAAATTCGCGGTCTTCATGGGCGACTTCTACATCGGCCTGTTCCTGCTGTGGGCGGTGTTGATCGGCGCCGGATTCCTGTTCCTGGGGCCGCGCGTGTTCAAGCTGCTGGTGCTGATCAAGGAAGCCTTCCTGCTGTCCTTCGCCACGGCCAGCTCGGAAGCGGCTTATCCGAAGATCCTGGATGCGCTGGACCGTTTCGGGGTCAAGCGCAAGATCTCCAGCTTCGTGATGCCGATGGGCTATTCGTTCAACCTCGACGGCTCGATGATGTACTGCACCTTCGCCGTGCTGTTCATCGCGCAGGCCTACGGCATCGAGCTGTCGACCGGCACGCAGATCACGATGCTGCTGATCCTGATGCTCACCTCCAAGGGCATGGCCGGCGTGCCGCGCGCCTCGCTGGTGGTGATTGCCGCGACGCTGAACCAGTTCAACATCCCCGAAGCCGGCCTGCTGCTGATCCTGGGCGTCGACACCTTCCTCGACATGGGCCGCTCTGCCACCAATGCAGTGGGCAATTCGATCGCTACCGCGGTGGTCGCCAAGTGGGAAGGCGAACTGCTGCCCGAGGCCGCGGCCGAAGCGCAGGCCCGCTTGCTCGATGCCCAGCCCTTGCCGCAGCCCAGCCCCACCTGAGGCGCCGGCCATGCACGCCTTGACCATTCACGCCGTGCCCACTCGCACTGTGCAGTCGGCGCCCGCCTGGTGTCCGACGCTGGCGTCGCGCCTGCTGGCCTTGTTGGTGTTGGCCGCCAGCGGATCGGCTGTTGCACAGTCCGACCCGGCGATCCTGAGCGGCACGCTGGCCAAGGTGCGCGACAGTGCGTCGATCACGCTCGGCCACCGCGAATCGTCGATCCCGTTCTCCTACCTGTCGGCGCGCGGTGAGCCCATCGGCTATTCGATCGACCTGTGCAAGCTGCTGGTCGATGCGATCAGCGAAGAGCTCGGCCGCGAGATCACGATCAAGTGGCAGCCGGTGACGTCCGAGACGCGCATTCCCGCCATTGTCTCGGGCCAGGTCGATCTGGAGTGCGGCTCGACGAC
>NZ_DATILJ010000063.1:0-61590 GCF_035476535.1 Aquabacterium sp. | reverse complement strand
GCCCTTCTTGGCCTGGCCTTGCGCGATCAGCGCCAGCGTGGCCGGCAGCATGCGGATGCTGCCGATGGCCCGCGCCATGCGGTGCGTGTCCGGCTTGGCCGCCACGTCCACCATGTGGGCCTGGCCTTGCGCATCGAAGTGGGTCAGCGGTGAAGAGGTCATTGAACTATCGTTTACGTGCGGGCAATGTAGCGGTGCGATGATAGGCGCAGCCCTTCCTCTTTCGCTGCCGGACCTGCGCTTGAAGTCTTCCCGCTCACCCCGTCTGCGCACCGGCTGCCTGCTGCTGGCGCTGGCCTTCGGCCTGAGCCCGTCGGCATGGCCGCAAAGCGCGGCCCCGGCCTCGCCGCCGCGCGTGCCGGGGGAATCTCAAGTTCGCCTACCGGCTCTGGGCGAATCCGCATCGGACGAGTTCAGTCTCAGCACCGAAAAGCGCGTCGGCGAGCAGATCATGCGCGAGATCCGCCGCGATCCAGACTACCTCGAAGACCCGATCCTGCTGGAGTACCTGCAATCGCTGTGGCAGCCGCTGGTGGCCGCGGCGCGCCAGCGTGGCGACATCGGCACCGACATCCAGGGCCTGTTCCCCTTCGAATCCTTCCTGGTGCGCGACCGCAACGTCAACGCCTTTGCGCTGCCCGGCGGTTATGTCGGCATCAACCTCGGCCTGATCGCGATGACGGTGACGCGCGACGAACTGGCCTCGGTGCTGGCGCACGAACTTTCGCACGTCACGCAGCGCCACATCGCGCGCAGCATCACCGCCGCGTCGCGCAGCAGCGCGGTGAGCCTGGCGGCGATGCTGCTGGGCATCCTGGCTGCGGCCAAGAGCTCGAACGCCGACATGGCGCAAGCGGCCATTGTGGGCGGCCAGGCGGCGGCGCAGCAGGCGCAGCTGAACTTCTCGCGCGACATGGAACGTGAGGCCGACCGCAACGGCCTGGTGCTGATGAGCCTGGGCGGCTTCGCACCCAGCGGCATGGCCGCGATGTTCGAGAAGCTCGACCAATCGGTGCGGCTGAACGACAGCGGCGGCTTCCCCTACCTGCGCAGCCACCCGCTCACCATCGACCGCATCGGCGAGGCGCGTCAACGCATCGACAGCCTGGGCCCGGCGCCGGCCTCGACCACCAGCCCGCTCTGGCATGCGCTGATGCAGTCGCGCGCCCGCGTGCTGATGGATCCGTCGAACCAATCGTTGCACCGCTTCCAGCAGGCCGACATCCGCGGCCCGGCCTCGGTGCGGGACCGGCTGGCCGCGCTCTACCTGCGCGCGATGGCCTCGGTACAGCTGCGCGACTTCACCGTGGCCGACCAGGCGCTGGCCGCCGGCGAGCCGCTGCTGCCGGACGCCACGTCGCGCCGCGCCTGGGCGCAGCTGTCGACTGAAGCAGCGCTGGCGCGGGGTGACGCCACGCGCGCCGCTGCAGCGCTGGAGCGCTGGGCCGACGACGGGTCACGCAGCCAGTTGCTGCTGCGCGCGCAGCTGGTGCTGCTGCAGAACGATGCCGCCGCCTTGAAGCGCAGCGCCGAGCAACTGCAGACCTGGGTGGCCGAACACCGCGACGATGGCCAGGCCTGGCAAGCCCTGGCCGGTGTCGCTGAACGCCAGGGCCAGTCCTTGCGCTCGGTGCGCGCGCAAGCCGAGGCCCAGGCGGCCATCGGCAACATCCCCGGCGCCATCGACCGCCTGCGCGCCGGCCAGCTGATCGCCCGTCGCGGCGGTCCCGGCACCGACTTCATCGAGGCCTCGGTGATCGACGCCCGCTTGCGTGACCTGGTCGCACAACGCCGCCAGTTGATGAGCGAACAGCGCGGCTCGCAGCAGCGCCGCGATCCTTCGGACAACCCCGAATAAACGCGGGTGGCTGCGGTATCCGGCGGCCGCGGCCAACGGTCCAGCGCTTCTACACTGCCCCCGGTCTGAACCGAGGGGGCACAGCATGCTCAGCAGCGGCACGGCAGCACGCCGGCACATCCACGCAGTCATCGCCGGCTTCATCATCGGCCTGCTCGCCTGCGTCGGCCTCGCCGGCCCGGCCCGTGCGGCCCGCATCACCGGCGTCACGCCGCAGGGCGAGGTGGCGCAGGTCCGGCAGGTCGTCGTGCGTTTTGGCGAGGCTGTTGTGCCGCTGGGCGACCCAAACCGCCAGCCACCCTTGAAGCTGGCCTGCAGCGGCCCGGTGCCGGCCAGCAGCACGCGCTGGAACAACGCCCGTGAATGGCTGATCGACTTCACGTCACCGGTGCCGCCGGGTGTGCGCTGCAGCCTGAGCGCCGTGCCGGGCTGGGCGCCACTGCAGGGCACGCTGGAAGGCAACACCGACTTCAGCTTCGCCACCGGCGGCCCGGCCATCGAACGCAGCGATCCGTGGGACGGCAATACCGTCGAGGAAGACCAGCACTTCCTGCTGCGCCTGACCGGCCCGGCCACCGCCGACAGCATCGCCGCCCATGCCTGGTGCGAGGTGGACGGCATCGGCGAACGCATTGCCGTGCAACAGGTGACCGGCGCCGTGCGCGAGCAGGTGCTCAAGGCGCGCCGTGTGCGTGCCGCCGAGGCCGCGCGCAGCGTGTTGCTGGCCTGCGCGCGGCCGCTGCCGCCGCAAACCAAACTGCGCCTGGTGTGGGGCGCCGGCATCGCCTCGGCCGCCGATCCGGGCGTGCTGACGCGTGCGCCGCAACGCCTGCGCTTCGAGGTGCGCAGCCGCTTCACGGCCGAATTCAGCTGCGAACGCGAGAAGGCGCAGGCGCCCTGCATGCCGCTGGCCGCGGCCATCGTGCGCTTCTCGGCGCCGGTGCCGCGCAAGGCGCTGGAGTCGGCGCGGCTGCTGCCGGCCGAAGGCAAGGAGATAGCACCCAAACTGAGCGGTGACGAGCAGGAGCTGAGCGAAGTCCGCTTCACCTCGCCCTTGCCCGACAACACGAAGTTCAGGCTCGTGCTGCCGGCGGACCTGAAGGATGTGTCGGGCCGCGCCTTGAGCAATGCATCGAGCTTCCCGCTGGCCATCAACACCGGACCGATGCCGCCGATCGCCAAGTTCGCCGCCGCGCCTTTCGGCATCATCGAACTCGGGCCCGACGCGATGCTGCCGATCACGCTGCGCCATGTTCAGCCTGAACTGCGGACCGGTGCGGTGCGCATCAAGAAGATCGACGAGCGCGACTGGCTGTCGTGGATGGGCAGGCTCGCCAGCGCGCAGGACAAGGAATTCGAATCGCGCAAGACGCCCTTGCTGGCCCGGCAGCCCGACGTGAAGCGGCTCGACCTGCCGCAGCTGCAAGGCGGTGACCCGCGCCCCTTCGAGGTGGTCGGCATCCCGCTGACGGAACCCGGCTACCACGTCGTCGAGATCGAATCGACGGTGCTCGGCGAGCGCCTGCTGGCCACCCGCGCGCCGATGTTCGTGCGCACCGGCGTGCTGGTCACGAACCTCGGCGTGCACGTCAAGCGCAGCCCCGACAACGCCCAGGTCTGGGTGACGACGCTGGACCGCGCACAAGCCGTCGCCAACGCTGCCGTGGCCGTGCATGACTGCCGTGGCAAGCTCTTGTGGGAAGGCCGCACCGACGCCAGCGGCCTGGCCACCGTGCCCATGGCCTTGCCCGAGGCGCCCGAAGAGGCCAAATGCAGCTGGCAGCGCGGCCACTACGTCACCGCCAGCACCCTCAGTACAGTCAGCACCGGCGCACAAGGCCAGCCGCTGCGCGACACGGCCTTCGCCTTCAGCAGCTGGAACCGCGGCATCGAGCCCTGGCGCTTCAACATGCCGATCGCCTCGGCCGACGATAGCCGCGGCAGCGACCGGCTGCGCATGCACACGGTGTTCGACCGCATGCTGCTGCGCGCCGGCGAAACCGTCTCGATGAAGCACCTGGTGCGGCAGGAAACCCGCAGCGGCCTGGTCAATGCCGAACGCGGCAAGCTGCCCACCGAGATGAAGATCGTGCACGTGGGCAGCGGTGACGAGCAGCTTCAGCCGCTCACTTTCGATGCCAGCGGCCGCGCCGCCTTGGCCAGCTGGCAGGTCCCGCCGACGGCCAAGCTCGGCCTCTACCAGGTGAGCCTGAAGAACGCGCAGCGCGAATGGACCAGCGGTTCTTTCCGTGTCGAGGCGTTCCGCCTGCCGCTGATCGACGCGCGCCTGGTGCCGCCGAAGTCCGAGCCCATCGCGCCCAGTGAAGTGGCGCTGGCCCTGCAGCTCACACACCTGTCCGGCGGCGGCGTGGCGCGCGCGCCGGTGCGGGCCAGCGCGCTGATGCGCGACCGCTTCCTGAGCTTCCCCGGTTATGAAAGCTTCTCGTTCGAAGCGCCGCGCGATCCGGCACAGCGGGATGGCGATCGGGATGGCGAAGAGGGCTCGCAAGCGGATCGTGCCAAGCTGGTCGTCGACAAGCAGGCGCTGAGCACCGATGCCAACGGCGCCGCCACCGTCGCGCTGAAGGGCCTGCCGAAGATCACGCGCCCGGCCGAACTGCAGGCCGAATTGAGCTTCAACGATCCGAACGGCGAGGTGCAGACCGTCTCGACGCGCGTGCCGCTGTGGCCGGCGGCGCGCGTCGTCGGGCTGCGCGCCGGTTCATGGGCCGCATCGGTCGGAAAGGTGAAGTTCCAGGCCCTGGTGCTGGACTTGAAGGGCAAGCCGCTGGTCGATGCCAAGCTCCAGGTGCAGGCCCGCGTGACGCAGTGGCAGGCGAACCGCAAGCGCCTGGTCGGCGGCTTCTACGCCTACGACCAGCAGGCCGTGCAGAAGGATCTGGGCCAAGTCTGCGAAGGCAAGAGCGATGCCCGCGGCATGGTGTTGTGCGAAGCGGCGCTCAGCGCCGCCGGCGAGGTGGAGCTGATCGCGCGCAGCGCCGACGAGGCCGGCCGCAGCGCCGAAGCCGCGACCACGGTGTGGGTCACGCGCCAGGGTGAGCTGTGGTTCGAGCAGGACAACGACGACCGCATCGACGTGCTGGCCGACAAGCCCGGCTACGCGCCCGGCGACACCGCGAAGCTGCAGGTGCGCATGCCCTATCGCCAGGCCACCGCACTGGTCAGCATCGAGCGCGAAGGCATCATCAGTTCCAAGGTCGTGCAGCTGCAAGGCGACGACCCGACGGTGGAGGTGACGATCCCCAAGACCGCGGGCGACTCAGGCGCCACCAGCTGGGCACCGAACGTCTTCGCCAGCGTGCTGGTGCTGCGTGGCCGCGTGCGCCACGTGCCCTGGTATTCCTTCTTCAGCTGGGGCTGGCGTTCACCGGGCGACTGGTGGCGAGCCTTCCGCTTCGAAGGCCGCGAGTACCAGGCGCCGACAGCGATGGTCGACCTGGCCAAGCCCTCGCACAAGTTCGGCGTCGTGCAGCTGCATGTCGGCCTCGATGCGCACAAGCTCGAGGTCAAGGTCACGGCCGACCAGCCGCAGTACGCGGTGCGGCAGAAGGTCAAGGCCAAGGTGCAGGTGCTGCAGAACGGCAAGCCCGCGGCCGGCGCCGAGATCGCCTTTGCCGCGGTGGATGAAGCGCTGTTGGCGCTGATGGGCAACAGCAGCTGGAACCTGCTCGAGGCGATGTTCCAGCCGCGCGGCTGGGCGGTGGAAACCGCCACCGCGCACAGCGAGATCATCGGCCGCCGCCATTACGGGCGCAAAGCCGTGCCGGCCGGCGGCGGCGGCGGGCGCAACCCGACACGCGAGCTGTTCGACACGCTGCTGCTGTGGCGTGGATCGATAAGCCTCGATGCGAACGGAGAAGCCACGATCGAGGTGCCGCTGAACGACTCGCTGACCAGCTTCCGCCTGGTCGCGCTGGCCAGCGCCGGCGCCGACCGCTTCGGCACCGGCAGCACCAGCGTGCGCGTGACGCAGGACCTGCAGATGCTGCCCGGCCTGCCGCCGCTGGCGCGCGAAGGCGACCGCTTCGATGCAATCTTCACGCTGCGCAATACCACGGCTCGCGAGATCCAGGTCGAGGCCACGCTGGCTGCCACCGCGCAGCGCGACGAGGGCGCGGGCATCACCCGCACGCCGATGCCCTTTGCGCCGCAACGCCTGACGCTGCCGGCTGGTGCCGCGGCCGAAGTGAAGTGGCCGGTGGAGGTGCCCACCGGCGCCTTCAGCCTGGCCTATGAAGCGGCCGCCATGCAGACCGGCGGCAGCGCGCAGGACCGTGTGAAGCTGACGCAGCTGGTGAAGCCCGCCGTGCCGGTGCGGGTGTGGGCCGCCAGCCTGCAGCAGCTCGATGGCACGCTCAGCGTGCCGCCACACGATGGCACGCTCAGCATGCCGGTGGCCCCCCCGCCGGACGCCCTGCCGCTCACCGGCGCCAAGTCGGGGGGTATTCAGATCGGCCTGCAGCCGACTCTCGCCGGCGCGCTGCCCGGCATCCGCCGCTTCTTCGAAACCTATCCGTTCAGCTGCCTCGAACAGCAGGCGTCCAAGGCGCTGGCCTTGAAGGACGGCAAGGCCTGGGCGCAGCTCGGCCATGCCTTGCCGGGCTACCTGGATGCCGATGGCCTGGCGCTGTACTACCCGCCGCGCGAAGGCGACCCGCCGCGCGGCAGCGACCGCTTGACGGCTTACCTGATCGCCGCCGCGCATGAAGCGAATCAGCCACTGCCCGACGCCGCGCGTGAACGCATGCTGCTGGCGCTGCAGGCCTTCGTCGAAGGGCGGCTGCTGCGTGACAGCTGGAGCGCGCCCAGCGCCCGCGGCATCGACCTCGATGTGCGCAAGCTCGCGGCGATCGAAGCGCTGTCGCGCCATGGCCGCGCGGCGCCGCAACACCTGCAGTCGATCACCGTCGCACCGAAGCACTGGCCCACGGCCGCTGTCATCGACTGGCTGCGCATCCTGCAGCGCATCGAGGCCTTGCCCGAACGCGCGCAACGCTTGCAGGAAGCGCAGACGATCCTGCGTGCGCGGCTCACCTATGCCGGCACGACGCTGAAGTTCAGCACCGAGGACAGCGACTTCTGGTGGTGGCTGATGGACAGCGCCGATGCCAATGCGGCACGCCTGATCCTGGCCGTCGTCGACGACCCGGCGTGGAAGGACGAACTGCCGCGCATGGTGATCGGCGCGCTGGGCCGGCAGCAGCGCGCGGCGTGGCTGACGACCACCGCCAACCTGTGGGGCGTGCTGGCACTGGACCGCTTTGCGGCGCGCTTCGAAACGGCTGTTGTTGCCGGCCGCAGCAGCGCTACGCTGGGTCCGGCGAGCGCGACGCACGACTGGTCGACGGCACGCCAGGGCGGCCGGTTGATGCTGCCGTGGCCAACCGCTTCAGCGCCGCTGAACGTGCAGCACCAGGGCAGCGGCAAGCCCTGGCTGGCGGTGCAGGCGCTGGCCGCCGTGCCGTTGAAAACGCCGATCGCCGCGGGCTACCGCATCACGCGCAGCGTCAACGCGGTCGAGCGCAAGGACGCAGCGGCCTGGACCCGCGGCGATGTGCTGCGGGTGCGCATCGAGATCGACGCGCAGAGCGACATGACCTGGGTCGCGCTGAACGACCCGGTGCCCGCCGGCGCCACCTTGCTCGGCAGCGGCCTGGGCCGCGATTCGGCGATCGCGACGCAGGCCGAGCGCAAGCAAGGCACGGCCTGGCTGGCGTATGAAGAACGTGGCCAGGAAGCCTTCCGCGCCAGCTGGGAGTTCATGCCGCGCGGCAAGCACGTCATCGAGTACACGCTGCGCTTGAACAGCGCCGGCCGCTTCCACTTGCCGCCATCGCGGGTGGAAGCGATGTACGCGCCGGAGAGTTTTGGCGAGCAGCCGAATGCGCCGCTGGAGGTGCGGCCGTGAAGCCGGTGGCAGCGGCCCGCCGCTGCATCGCACGGTCGGTCGCACTGCCGGTCGTGCAGACCCTCGCGCGGACCCTCGCGCCGATGATCGCGCTGACTTTCGCGATGACCGTCGCGTTGGGGGTCGCGCTGGCTTGTTGCGCGCCGCCGGCCGCTGCCGCCACCGAGCTGCCGAGCTTCTCCGCATGGCGCCAGGCCCATCGCCCTTCCGACCTGCTGCTGCTGGACCGCCACGGCCAGCCGCTGCAATCGCTGCGCGTCGATGCCCAGGCGCGTCGTTTGCCTTGGCTGCCGCTGGACCAGTTCTCGCCCGCGCTGCGCGAGCTGATCGTGCAGGGCGAAGACCAGCGCTTCTGGTCGCACCACGGCGTCGACTGGTCGGCCGCGGCGCGCAGTGCGGTGGCCAACGCGCAGGGCGGCACACAAGGCGCATCGACGCTGACGATGCAGCTCGCGGCACTGCTCGATGCCGACCTGGCGCGTCCGGCCGGTGGCCGCAGCGTGCTGCAGAAGTGGTCGCAGATCGACGCCGCGCGCACACTCGAGACGCGTTGGCGCAAGGCCGAGATCCTCGAGGCCTACCTCAACCGCGTGCCGCTGCGCGGTGAGCTGGTCGGCATGCCGGCCGCCGCCTGGGCCTTGTTCGGCAAGCAGGCCTCGGGGCTGGACCGCAGCGAGGCTGCGCTGCTGGTTGCGCTGGTGCGCGCGCCGAATGCGAAGCCCGATCTCGTCGTGCGCCGCGCCTGCACGCTGTTGGCCGAACCCCCGCGCTGTGAACGCATCGCGGCGCTGGCCGAGCGGGCCTTGAAGCGCAGCGCCGGGCCGCCCTTGACCGAAGCGCTGGCCCCGCACTTTGCGCGCTGGCTGCTGGCCACCCAGCCGCTGTCGGCGAAGGCGGTGGGCCCGGTGCGCACCACGCTCGACGCCCGCCTGCAGCGCAGTGCCATCACGCTGTTGCGCACGCAGATGGCCGAGCTGCAAGGCCGTCAGGTCGAAGACGGCGCGCTGGTGGTGCTGGACAACGCCAGCGGCGAAGTGCGCGCCTGGGTCGGCTCATCCGGCGCGGCCTGGTCCGATGCACCGGAGGTGGATGCGGTGCTCGCGCGCCGCCAGCCCGGATCGACGCTGAAGCCTTTTGTCTACGCACTGGCCTTCGAGCGCGGCCTGATCACGCCGGCCAGCCTGCTGCACGACGCACCGGCGGATCTCGATGGCGGCAGCGGCGCCTTCATGCCGCGCAACTACGACCACCAGTACCGCGGCTGGGTCAGTGCGCGCACGGCACTGGCCGGCAGCCTCAACGTGCCGGCCGCGCGGCTCGGGGCTTTGCTCGGTCCGCAGGAGGTGTTCGACGGCTTCAACCGCGCCGGCCTGCAGTTGACTGAAAGCGGCGGCTTCCATGGCCTGGCGCTGGCGCTGGGCAGTGCCGAGGTCACGCTGCTGCAGCTGAGCAATGCCTACCGCATGCTGGCCAAGCGCGGCCGCTGGACACCGGTGGCCGGACTGCCCGGCGCGCCGGCGCAGGTGCTGCACGAGCGCACGGCCTTCCAGGTCGGCGACATCCTGGCCGATGCCGGCGCGCGCGCGGTGAGCTTCGGACTCGACAGCGCATTGGTCACGCGCGGCTTCGCGGCGGTGAAGACGGGCACCAGCAAGGACATGCGCGACAACTGGTGCATCGGCTTCACTGATCGCTACACCGTCGGCGTGTGGGTCGGCAATGCCAGCGGCGAAGCGATGCATCGCGTCAGCGGCACGCAGGGCGCCGCGCCGGTGTGGCGCGCGCTGGTGCAGCAGCTGCATGCCGGCCTGCCGTCACGGCCGCCTCAGGCGCCAGCGGGACTGCGTCAGCAGGCCGTGATCTTCGATGCCGGACTTGAACCACCGCGTGACGAGTGGCTGGCCGATGCGGCGCCCGCGGCGCCATCGCCTCTGCGCGTGCGCGCCGGCGAGCAGGTGGCGCTGCACCGGCCCAGCGGCATCACGAGCCCGCGCGATGGATCGATCTTCGCGCTCGACCCCGACATGCCGGCGCCGGTGCAGCGCATCACCTTCAGCGGCGAAGCCGGCCAGTGGTGGCTGGATGGCCGCTGGATCGGCAGCGGTGCCGCGCTGGCGTGGCGGCCCTGGCCGGGCCGCCATCGGCTGGTGTTGAAGTCCTCAGCCGGTCAGGTGCTCGGCGAGTCGCGCTTCGAAGTGCGTGGTGCCGTGGTGCGCAGCGATCCTGTCAGCGATCCAGTCAGCGAGCGTGTGCGCGGCAGCGAGGCCACGCGCTGAAGCCACGCGCACAGGCCGGATGCACTTCACAGCTCGCTGCGGCTGAACAGGCGCTCCATCGCCACGTCGATCACCATGCCGCACAGGCTGTAGATCACCGAGCCGATCAGCGCGGCACCGAAGCCCGCGACATTGAAGCTGTCGTTCAGCACCGACGCGGCGGCCCAGAACATCAGCGCGTTGATCACGAAGAGGAACAAGCCCAGTGTCAGCAGCGTCACCGGGAAGGTCAGGATCACCAGCAGCGGACGCACCAGCGTGTTCATCAAACCGAGCACCAGTGCGGCCACCAACGCAGCGCTGAAGCTCGACACCTTGACCCCGGAATACAGGTGCGCCACCAACAGCAGCGCGGCGGCCAACAGCAGCCAGCGAACGATGATCTTCATGGCCGCGCAGCATACACGCGGCGCCTGCGCGACAACATGCGCGCGCCCCTCGCAACAGCACGAGCACGGCCTCGGTTGCCGCCCTGGGCACGCCGAGTGACGTGCCGCGGCGACAAATGCAGGTTTCCGAGAGGAAGAAAGCGCGTTTTACGAGGGAAAACCGCTTCTCAGCACGAATCACGCGCAGTACCATTGCGCCCGCAGAGGTCATGAGAGAAACGAGGGTGCATGCAGACCCCGACCCAGACCCCCGCACATCAACCAATCACGTGATGGAGAGAATCAACATGGCAACTGCGAAGAAGGCCGCTCCGGCCAAAAAGGCCGCACCGGCAAAGAAGGCCGCGGCTCCTGCAAAGAAGGCCGCAACGGCAAAGCCGGCCGCGGCTCCTGCAAAGAAGGCTGCACCGGCAAAGAAGGCCGCTCCCGCCAAGACGGCCGCCCCGGCCAAGAAGCGCACGCCCAACGCCGCCTTCATGAAGGCCATGACGCCCAGCGCCCAGCTGGCCGCCGTGATCGGCGACAAGGCGATCCCGCGCACCGAGGTGACCAAGAAGGTGTGGGAGTACATCAAGAAGAACGGTCTGCAGGACAAGGTCAAGAAGACGATGATCAACGCCGATGCCAAGTTGAAGGAAATCTTCAAGCAGGCCCAGGTGTCGATGTTCGAGATGACCAAGCTCATCAACGCCCACCTCAAGTGAGCGTGAAGTGAACTAAAAGCCCATCATCGGGGGCAGGCCTCCCCTGGCGTTGGGCAGACGAAGGCCGGCTGTGAAGCCGGCCTTTTTCTATGGGCGCAGCCCTTCCAGGGTCTGCCCGCACCAGGCCAGCATGTCGGGGTCGGTGATCTCGGCCAGCAGCGCCCGCATCTGCATCCGATGATCCGCGGCGGCTTGCACCTCACCCGCCGCGCGCTGCGCCAGCACCAGGGCTTCGTGCGCGAAGAAGCGCTCCACCGCATCGGCCGCTTCGGCCTCGCAGATCGACAGACAGGACTGCGCATGGACCAGCGCCGTGCGGCCCTGGCCGGCGGCCGCATGGCACAGCGCGAGCTGGTACTCGGCGCGCTCGATGTGCAGCCAGCTGCCAGCTGCGGCCCAGGCGCGGCGCGCCCGTGCGGCAGCATCGAGCATCAACGCGACGTGCGGTGCGGCGTGCGCTGCGGCCTGCTCACCGTGCTGCGGCAAGCACGCGCGCAACTCGCTGGCCACGTTGTTGGCCGTGGCCGCATAGGCCTTGCGTGCATCGAGCTCTGCATGCACCAGGGCCTGGGCTTCGGGTCGACGCAGCGCATCGGCCGCATCGGACCAGCGGCCCCG
This sequence comes from Aquabacterium sp., assembly GCF_035476535.1. Classification (GTDB taxonomy): domain Bacteria; phylum Pseudomonadota; class Gammaproteobacteria; order Burkholderiales; family Burkholderiaceae_C; genus Pseudaquabacterium. The sequence goes on along the minus strand of NZ_DATILJ010000063.1, from coordinate 49,816 downwards.
GCCGGCGAGTGCCAGCACGACGTTCTGCAGGCCGCGCCATTGCGCCGCGATCGGCAGCTCCGCCGGCGCTTCATCACCGGCCAGCGTGGCCAACGCCCAGGCCGCACGCTGGCGCGCTGCGGCCAGCGCCGGTGCCACCGGCAACTGATCGAGCAGGCGTTGCAGGCTGTCGGCATCGGCCAGGTGGCCGAGCATCACATGCTCGGCCAGACGCACCGCCTCGGCACCGTGCTCGTCATCCGGCAGCGTGGCCGCGCGGGCGAGCAAGGCCTCCGCCACGGCGCGTGGCGCTTTGAGGTGCTCATCCTGCGCACGGTCCAGCCAGTCGCGCAGGCTCATCGTCGGGTCGTCGTTCATCATCCGCGTGACTCCTGTTGCCACAGCGCGGCCATCTCGAGCCGGTGTTCATGGTCATGGGCCAGCATCGCGGCCAGCAGCGTGCCGGCATCGCCGGGCTGCGCGCTGAAAACCAGCGGCCGCGCCAGCGTCGCCGCATCGAAGCGCGCCAGCGCAGCCAGGCTGCGCCGCCGCTGCGTGATGAAGCGCCGCGCGGCCGCGCGCCAGGGCCGCTGCTGGTAGCGCCGCACGATGGCCAGGCGATCCCCATCGACACCGGGCAGCACGGGAGTGGACTCGGCCAGCACCCGCGGCAAGCGCTGTGCCCAGCCGAACTCTTCGACATCGGCCAGGTGCCAGACCTGCGCGGCCAGCGAAAAGCGGTCCGGCGCCGGCTGGGCATAGCCCTGGTCCGGCGTCATCGCCGCCAGCAGCAGGCGCATGGCCTGCGCGCTGCCGGCCAGGTAGTCGCGCGCCAGGTCCAGCGCCGCCTGGCTGCCAATGCGAGCGGCCATCAACACCGCCGCGGGCGGCGCCGCGAGCAGGCGGCCGATGGCATCGCCGGCAGCGGCCACCGGCAGGGCGCCATCGTCGTGCAGCACCGTCAGGCGGCTGCCTTGCGCGTTGGCTTCGATCGACAAGTGCAGCGCACGATCACCGGTCGTGCCCTGGAGTCGAAGCGACAGGCTGCACGGCGCCAGGGCTTCGACGACGGTCAGCCGCAGCGCCTGGCCCTGTTGATCCACGCCGTCGATCCTGCAGCCGGCCTGCAGCAAGACTGACGGCAAGGCCGCGCCCAGGTAGTCGGCGACGAAGCTGCTGTGCACCAGCCGTGCCCACAGCAACTCCGGCGATGCGGCAAAGCGTGTGCTCAACACCTGCGCCGGTCCGGTGGGTGCCCGCGTCAGGTCGGGGGTGCGTGTCGATGCGGCATTCATCATGGTGCTTGCTCCAGCGCGCGTTTCAGTGCCGACAGCGCCGCCGCATGCTCGCGCGCGCTGCTGGTCACCCAGCGCGCCGGCAGCGCCTGCAGCGGCACCGGATTCAGGTAGTGCAGCTTCTCGCGCCCGCGCCACACGGCCACCACCAGTTCGGCCGCTTCCAGCACCGCCAGGTGCTTGGACAGCGCCTGCCGCGACTGGGCAAATCCTGCCGTCAACTCGGTCAGCGTGAGGCCCGGTGCATCGCGCAGCCGGTCCAGCAGGCGACGCCGTGTCGCGTCGCTCAAGGCGCGCAGCAGGCGGTCGAGTTCTTCGTCATCGTCGTCGTCACGCATCGGCAACCCATCGTCGTGCAGTCGTCATCATGCAACCCATCGATTGCATGATGCCACCAAACGCAACGATGTGGTTGCTTTTTTCAGTCGGGGTCGCGCACGCCGAACAGTCGCGCCGCGTTGGCCCAGCCGATGCGCCGCGCCGCATCGGGCGGCAGGTCGCCGAGCCACTGCCGCGCTTCGGCCATCAGCGCCTCGTAGCTGCTCCAGCGTCCGTTGACCCAGGTGTCCGAGCCGATCACGAAACGATCGGGAAACTCGCTGAACAGCGCGCGCCAGTCCGCGCTCAGGCGGCCGGCCGCCTCGGTCAGCCCGGGCCGGTACGACAGCTCGCCGATCAGCAGCGGGTAGCGCTGGAACAAGGCCCGCACGCGCGCCACCGGCACGCCGCCGATGCCGGTGTGGGCCCAGATCAGCCGGGCCTGCGGCGCATGGGCCATCAGCCGGTCGATCGCGTCGTCGTCGACATGCGCCAGCACCGCGAGGCCACGCGCCTGCGCCAGCTTCATCAGCTTGGCAGCCACCACACCATCGGCGTTCTTGCTGTCGTAGAGATGGAATTCGCCCAGGCCCTTGTACGGTCCCGCTGCAGTGCCCGCAGCCAGTTCCTGCTGCACCATCGCATGGATGCTCTCGTCGGCGAACCAGCCGCTGTAGTCAGCGCGGTTGCGGTACAGCCGGATGAAGGGCACCACCGTGACGCCGGCAGCGCGCGTGGCCTCGCCCGCCGCGGCCAGCGACTTGGTACCGTCATTCGGCCGGCTGTTGGCGATGACCGCACGCACGCCGGCACGCTGCATCATCGCCAGCACATCGGCCACCGGGTAGGGGCAGGCGGCATTGAAGGCGCAGGCTTCGTCGTTGTAGTGCAGGTGGGCGTCGAACAGCGGGCCGCGGTAGGGCGCTTGCGCCGCCGCCAGCAGCGGCAGGCACAGCGCGAGCAGGGCAACAACGGGGCGCATGGCGCGGGCTCCTTTCGGGCGGCAGACCGCGGCAGTGTAGGCGCGCGCCTCCGGCCACGCAGCCGTGCCGGCGGTGGGCGGGCGCCTGCTGCACCTAGGCACTTGCCGCCAGCCTGACCTTGCGCAGCGCGCGGCTCAGCGCTTCGGGCTCGACCGACCCCAGCGCCACGCGCAGCGCTTGCGGCACATGCGTCGTCGCTGCAAAAGCTTCGGCGGTGCTCACCAGCACGCCGTCCTGCTTCAAGGCCGCGGCCACCTGGTCGGCGCGTTGCCCGCCGGCCAGCGGCAGCCACAAGTAGTAGGACGACGGGTGGGCGGTGAACGGGCAACCGCGCAACAGCCGGCGCGCCAGCGCCTGGCGCCGCCGTGCGTCGGCGCGCTTGTCGTCTTCGAGCGCGTCGACCCGGCCCGACGCTATCCACAGACAGGCCAGCGCCGTTGTCACCGACGGCGCCTGCCAGGTCGAGATGCGAATGGCTTGCTCGATGCGCGCGATCATCGTCGCCGGAGCGGCCACCAGGCCGACGCGCAAGCCGGCGGCCACGCTCTTGGACAGGCCGGACACGTAGATCGTGCGCTGCGGCGCGAGCTTGACGAGCGGCGTCGGCGCCGGCTCGGCCAGGAAGGCGTAGGTGGCGTCCTCGATGATCAGCACGTCATGGCGCTCGGCCAGCACGACGAGCTGCATGCGCGCGGCTTCCGGCATCACCGAGCCCAGGGGGTTGTGCATCGTCGGCATGGTGTAGATCGCCCGCACCGGGCGCCGCTTGCAGAGCCTGGCCAGCGCGTCCAGGTCGGCTTGCCCGGCCACTTGCGGCAGCGCCAGGATGTCCAGCCGGTGCGCCCGGGCCAGCGCCAGCATGCCCGGGTAGGTCAGCGCATCCATCACGATGGCATCGCCCGGCCTGAGCAGCGCCATCACGGTGACGGCCAGGCCTTGCTGCGCGCCGTTGACAATGAGCACCTGCTCGGCCGGCATCCGGATGCCACGGTTGCGCAAGTGCCTGGCCAGGGTCTGCCGCTCATGCAGGCGACCGCCTTGGGGCGCCGCATGCAGCAAGGCATCCAGGTCGCCTGAAGCCGCCAGGCTGCGCAAGCCCTCGCGCAGCATGCCGTCCTGGCCCGGCAAGGTCGGATAGCTGAACGTGAGATCGATGACGCCGGCGCCGGCACCTGCCGGATGCTGCTCCAGCCTCGACCCGCGCGGCAAGGACGCGTCACGCACAAAGGTGCCGCGGCCGACCTCGCCGACCACCAGGCCGGCGGCCGCGAGTTCGGCCATCACGCGCGAGGCCGTCGCCAGCGCGATGCCATGCTGCTGCATCAGCGCGCGCACCGTCGGCAGCCGATCGCCGGGCCGCAGTTCACCGCGATGGATGCACGCGGAGATCTCGTCGACCAGGGATCGATAGCGCACCGGCGGCATGGCTTGTATCTAGAACAATTTATTGATCGTACTGGATTGGCGATCTACCCTATGCATCTTCGCGCGTCGGCAGCCCGGCCGGCCCGCGCCACGCCAAACCACATCAGGGACTGCCATGCACATCGCCATCCTGACCTTCGACGGCTTCAACGAGTTGGACTCGCTGATCGCCTACGGCATGCTCAGCCGCATCGCACGGTTGGGCGACACCGACTGGCGCGTCAGCATCGCCAGCCCGACACCGCGGGTCACCTCGATGAACGGACTCACGCTGGAGGCCCAGATCGATCTGGCGGCCGCCAACGAGGCCGACGCGGTGGTGATCGGCAGCGGCATGAAGACCCGCGAAGTGGCGGCCGATGCAGCCATCATGGGTCAGCTGCAGTTGGACCCGGACAGGCAGTTGATCGCGGCGCAATGCTCGGGCACCTTCCTGCTGGCCAAGCTCGGGCTGCTCGGCCAAGTGCCGGCCTGCACCGATTCGACCAGCAAGCCCTGGGTGCAGGCCGCCGGCGTGCAGATCCTGAACCAGGCCTTCGTCGCGCAAGGCAACGTCGCGACAGCGGGCGGCTGCCTGTCGGCGCAGTACATCTCGGCCTGGCTGATCAGCCGCCTGAAGGGGCTGGACGCGGCGCGCGAGGTGTTGCATTACTTCGCGCCGGTGGGCGAGAAGGAGGTCTATGTCGAGCGCGCGCTGGCGCACGTCGTACCTGGACATGTGGCAGCGCGAGGCGACAAGGCCAGCGGCCCCACCCGCACTACAGCATCGGCTTCAGAAAGCGCCCGGTAAAGCTCTCCGCGCAATTCGCAATCACCTCCGGCGGTCCTTCGCTGAGCACGCGCCCACCACCGGCGCCGCCTTCGGGGCCCATGTCGATCAACCAGTCGGCCGTCTTGATGACGTCGAGGTTGTGCTCGATCACGACGATGGTGTTGCCGGCATCGCGCAGCTGGTGCAGCACACGCAGCAGCAGTTCGATGTCGGCAAAGTGCAGGCCGGTGGTGGGCTCGTCCAGGATGTAGAGCGTGCGGCCGGTGTCGCGCTTGCTCAGCTCCAGCGCCAGCTTCACGCGCTGGGCTTCGCCGCCCGACAGCGTCACGGCGCTCTGGCCCAGCGTGATGTAGCCGAGGCCGACATCGAGCAGCGTCTGCAGCTTGCGCGCGATGGTCGGCACGGCGCTGAAGAAGGGGTGCGCGTCCTCGACCGTCAGGCCCAGCACCTGGCTGATGTTCTTGCCCTTGTACTGCACCTCCAGCGTCTCGCGGTTGTAGCGCTTGGCGCCGCAGGTGTCGCAGGGCACGTAGACATCGGGCAGGAAATGCATCTCGACCTTCAGCACGCCGTCGCCCTGGCAGGCCTCGCAGCGGCCGCCGGCGACGTTGAAGCTGAAGCGGCCGGCGCCATAGCCGCGCTCGCGGGCCATCGGCACTTCGGCGAACAGCTCGCGGATCGGCGTGAACAGGCCGGTGTAGGTGGCGGGGTTCGAGCGCGGCGTGCGGCCGATCGGGCTCTGGTCGACGTTGATCACCTTGTCGAAGGCGTCGAGGCCTTCGATCTCGTCGTGCGGCGCGGCTTCGGCGTGGCTGTTGTAGAGCTTGCGCGCGACGGCCGCGTACAGCGTGTCGTTGACCAGCGTGCTCTTGCCTGAACCCGAGACACCGGTGACGCAGGTGAACAGGCCGACCGGGATCTCGACGGTGACGTTCTTCAGGTTGTTGCCGCGCGCGTTGACGATGCGCAGGGACCGCGGCTCCGTGCTCGCGGCCAGCGTGTGGCGCAGCGTGGGCACTTCGATGCGCAGCGTATGGGCCAGGTAGCGGCCGGTGAGCGATTCGGCGCTGGCCGCCACTTCGTCGGGCGTGCCCTGCGCAATGATCTGGCCGCCATGCACGCCGGCACCAGGGCCGAGGTCGATGACATGGTCGGCGCAGCGGATCATGTCTTCGTCGTGCTCGACGACCAGCACGCTGTTGCCCAGGTCGCGCAGGTGGCGCAGTGTGCCGATCAGGCGTTCGTTGTCGCGCTGGTGCAGGCCGATGCTGGGTTCGTCCAGCACGTACATCACGCCGGTCAGGCCGGAGCCGATCTGGCTGGCCAGGCGGATGCGCTGCGACTCGCCGCCCGACAGCGTGTCGGCACTGCGGTCCAGGCTCAGGTAGTTCAGGCCCACGTCGTTGAGGAACTTCAGCCGCGAGCGGATTTCGCGCACCACCTTGTCCGCGATCTCGGCCTTGGCGCCCTTCAGCTTCAGCTGCTCGAAATAGGCTTGCGTATCGGCCAGCGTGGCGTGTTCGACCTCGTAGATCGCGAGACGCGGCACGCTGGGTCCTTGGCCCGATTCATCCGCGCCCAGCAGGAAGACATGGCGGGCTTCGCGCCGCAGCCGCGCGCCGCCGCAGTGCACGCAGGGCTTGGCGGCCTGATAACGCGCGAGGTCCTCGCGCACGGCGACCGAATCGGTCTCGCGGTAGCGCCGTTCAAAGTTCGGAATGATGCCTTCGAAGGGATGCGAACGTTTCACCGTGCGCGCTTTGCCCTTGGCGGTTTCCGCGGTGTAGACGAATTCGATGTCCTCGCTGCCTGAGCCATGGAGCAGTGCTTTCTGCGCCTTCTTCGGCAGTTCCTCGAACGGTGCGTCGATGTCGAAGCCGTAGTGCCGGGCCACCGATTCGAGCATCGAGAAGGTGTAGGCATTGCGCCGGTCCCAGCCCTTCACCGCGCCGCCGGCCAGGCTCAAGCTCGGGAAGGCGACCACACGCTCCGGATCGAACACCGTCTGCTGGCCCAGGCCGTCGCAATGCGGGCAGGCACCCATCGGCGCGTTGAACGAGAACAGCCGCGGCTCCAGTTCCGGCAGCGCATAGCTGCACACCGGGCAGGCGAACTTGCTGCTGAACAGGTGCTCCTTGCCGGTGTCGATCTCCAGCGCAATGGCGCGGCCCTCGGCGGCACGCAAGGCAGCTTCGAAGCTCTCGGCCAGGCGCTGCTTGACGTCGGGGCGTGACTTCAGCCGGTCGATCACCACATCGATGTCGTGCTTCTCGGCCTTCTTCAGCTTCGGCAGTTCGGTGGCTTCGACGACCTGGCCATCGACGCGAAAGCGCACATAACCACGCGCCTGCATGTCGGCGAACAGGTCGCCGAACTCGCCCTTGCGGTCGCGCACCACCGGGCTCAGGATCATCAGCTTGGTGTCCTCCGGCAGCGCCAGCACCGCGTCGACCATCTGGCCGACGCTTTGCGCCTCCAGCGGCAGGTCGTGGTCGGGGCAGAACGGCGTGCCGGCGCGGGCATACAGCAGGCGCAGGTAGTCGTGGATCTCGGTGACGGTGCCCACCGTCGAGCGCGGGTTGTGGGAGGTTGCCTTCTGCTCGATGCTGATCGCCGGCGACAGGCCTTCGATGACGTCGACGTCGGGCTTGTCCATCAGCTGCAGGAACTGCCGCGCATAGGCCGACAGGCTTTCGACATAACGCCGCTGGCCCTCGGCATACAGCGTGTCGAAGGCCAGGCTGGATTTGCCCGAACCCGACAGGCCGGTGATGACCACCAGCGCGTGCTTGGGGATGTCGAGGTCGATGTTCTTCAGGTTGTGCGTGCGCGCGCCGCGGATGTGCAGGTGGGTGCTGCCGGCAGGGCTGTGCCTGGGGGGAGATACCGGGGGAGGTTCCGGGGATGTTTCGGGGACGGCAAGGGCGGGGCGGGGCATGGTCGGGCGCGGCGAGGGCAACCGGCCATGATAGCGGCGCGGGCCTGCGGCCGCACACCCCTGGGGAGTCGGCGCGTCAGAGCCTGCGCGTCAGAGCCGATGCAGGAGCGGCGGGGCGTCAGAACTGTGCGCGCAGCCGTGTCACGGCCGAAGCATCCAGCGGCGCGAACCAGCGCGTGCCGTCGGGCTCGGTCCAGCGCACGCCGTCGGCGTCGATGCGCAGGCCGCTCAGGCCCGAGGGCCCGGCCCATTGGTGCTGCGGCGTTTCCCGCTCCGTCGCCGTGCCGGGCAGGCGCTGCCAGCGCTGACGGGTCAGGCTGTCCAGTTGCTGCAGCGCACTGCGTTCCGACTCGCCCAGCGCCGCACTGCCAGCGCCCAGCAAGGCGGCCAGCGACGGCGGGCGCTCGGCGCTGGCCACGGCTTTGGCGGCGCTGCTGCGGCTTTCGAGCGCCTGGTTCAGGCCCGCGGCCGGCTGAGCCGGCATGCGCACGGGCGGCGCCACGGCGGCCGGAGCAGGTTCGGCACGATCCGCAGACGCCGTCGCCTCGGCCAGGCGGCGCTGCGGCGCAGCCGGAGCGAGGACGGCCGCGCGTGCCGGCGGCGGTGCAACGGCGGTGGGTGTCGATGGCTGGGCAATGGCTGCAGGCGCCGGTGGCGGTGGCGGTGCAACGACCATCGGTGCAGGGGCCGGCGCGGGGACCGGCGACGGCGGCGGGGCCACGGCGCCGGCAGCCGCGGCATCGCGGCCTGGGCCTGGGCTTGGGCTTGGGAGACCTGGAAAAGCACGCGGAGCGGCCTTGGCCAAGGCCTCGGGCTTGTCGGCCATGGCGCCGGCGGGCGCCTTGGCGTCGGTGGGACCGGCTGCGGGGCCGGCCACGGATCGATCGACGGGGCGGTCGGTGCGTTCGGCCTGGCGCGCGCGCGCGGCAACGGCTGGCGGCGTCGCAGGCGCCGGCGCGGCCGGGGGTGTCGCAGTCACCGGCCCGGGCGATGGCGGGGCGGGCGGGCGCGGCGCCGCGGCCTGCTTCGACTCCGGCGCTTCAGCCGGCGCCGAGCGCGGCGCTTCGGCCCGCCCCGAGACAGGCGCTTCGGCCTTGTGGGCCTTGTCCGTGTCAGCCGCGGGCGCTCCTCGCGCCGCCGCCGGCGCCTCTTCCCGCGGCGCTGCGGGAGGTGCCTCGGACAACACCGCCGGCGGGATCGGCTCGCCGACCCAGATCGACACCGTCAACCCGGCCACGACCATCGCCGCGGCGCCGCCGGCCCACACCGAACGCGGTGCGGCCAGGCCTTGCCAGAACGCACTCACGGCTTGCCGGAAGCCCCTGGGTTGACGCGCCGACACGGGTGCCGTGCGCAGCGCCGCGCGCGCTGCTGCGGTGATGGCCGCGCTCACCGCGGGCGGCGGCGCCAAATCGTTGTCCGGCGCATGGCGCAGCGCGGCTTGCAGCCGGGCGTCCTGCGGCGGCAGCCCGTCGTGCGGGGCGGGGGCGTCGTGGCGGCTCATCGGCTTCTCAGCAGCGCATCGGCGCCCAGGTAGGCGCCCATGCAGGTGCGCAGTTTGCTCATCGCGTAGCGCAGCCGGCTCTTCGCGGTTTCGAAGCCCAATTCCAGCGCCTGCGCAATGTCGTCCAGCGTGCACTCGTCGTCGTGGTGCATCAGGAAGACCACCCGCTGGGCCGCCGGCAGCTCGTCCAGGCAGCCCAGCAGGCGCTCGCCGGCACGGCGCCAGAACAGCCGGTCTTCATGCGTCGCGCCAGCGGGCGCCGGCCAGTCCAGCCAGGGTTCGCCGCTGGGCGTGAACGGGTCGCCTTCATCGTCATCGCCCGAGTTCGAGACCTCGCGGCCGCTGCGCCGCAGCAGGTCGATGGCGCGGTTCTGCGCCAGCGTGAACAGCCAGGTGCGGAACGTCGCGCCCTGCGGCGAAAACCGCTCGCGGGCATGCACCACGCGCAGCCAAGTGTCCTGGAACACCTCGTCGGTCTGCGCCGCCAGCGCCGGGCCCAGCACGCGCCGCACGAAGCGGTACAGCGCCGCGTGGTGGCGCGCGTACAGCTGGTCGAAGGCGGCAGCTTCACCCCGCGCAAACGCGGCCATCAGGCGCGCGTCATCGTCGGCACCGGCATCGGTGCGCGGGTCAGCGGCGGCGGGGCGCGCGAGCGGGTCGCTCATGGCCGGGCAGTCTGCCACGGGCCATCGCACCTGCCACCCCGGAACAAGCGGGGGCCGCCGATGGGGCAGCACATGAAGGTCCATGCCGGGTTGTACGGCTGACGCACCGATGTGGGGTTGACCGCGCGACGGGCAGGGCCGCCATCCAGCGGCGTAGCATGCCGGCATGAACCGCAGCATCCGCTTCGACCGCTGGCTGGGCTGGCTGGCCACGCTGGCCATCGCCGGCGGCCTGGCGGCCTGCGGCGGCGGCCTGTACATCGCCGTCGGCGACGATGGCTACGACGATCCGCCGCAAGTCAACCTGGTGGCCAGCAGCAGCAGTGCCAGCCCCGGCCAGGGCGTTCGGCTGGCCGCCGCGGCCAGCGACGACTACGGCGTGCAGCGGGTGCAGTTCTTCCGCATCGAGCCCGACGGCGCGGCCACCGCGCTGGGCAGCGACGGCGTCGCACCCTTCGAATGGGACACGACGCTGCCGGCCACCACCGCGAACGAGGTGCGCTACTTCGCACGCGCCTTCGATGACGCGGGCCAGGCCACCGACAGCGCGTCGATCGCGGTGACCGTGCAGCGCTGACGGTCCGGCGACCCTGGGGCCCGGGCGCCCGGATGAAGAGGTCCGAAAACGGCCGGTGTGCCACCCCTCGCCGGCCTACGCTGGCGTTCCTCATCCACCCCGATTTCGACTGGAGTTCCCATGGCAGCCATCCACCAAGAGATTTCGATCGACGTGCCCGCCGAACAGCTGTGGGACGCGATGCGCGATGTCGGCGCGCTGCCGACGCGGCTGGTCGCAGGCTTTGTCAGCGACTGCCGGCTCGATGGCAATGCGCGCATCGTCACCTTCGCCAACGGCATGGTGGCGCGCGAAGTGATCGTCGACCTCGACGACACCAGGCGTCGCCTGGCCTGGTCCGCGACCGGCGGGCGCCTGACGCACCACAACGCCTCGGCCCAGGTCTTTGCCGAAGGGCCTGGCCGCTGCCGCGTGGTCTGGATCGCCGACCTGCTGCCCGATGCGATGGCACCGGCCATCGCCGGCATGATCGCGCAGGGCCTCACGGCGATGAAGACAACGCTGGAAGCGGCGCCGCGGCCCGACCCAGCACGCCCCCTTGGCGCACGATGAACGCGTGCAGGCGCTGCGGGTAGTCCGCGGCGACCGCGGCCCGCCGAAGGTGCCTATTCGGTCGCCAGCACGCGCAAGATCTCCCGCCCATAGGCTTCGAGCTTCTTCGCCCCCACCCCACTGATGCCCGCCAACGCATCCAGCGAATCCGGGTTCTCGCGCGCCATCTCGGCCAGGGTCGCATCGTGGAACACCACATAGGCCGGCAGGTTGTGCTCCTTGGCCACCTCCGCCCGCCAGGCCTTCAGGGCCGCGAAACGCTGCAAACCGCTATCGTCCAAAGGCAGTGGCGGCGCCTTGTCCTTGCCGCCCGCCGCAACCCGGCTGCCGGAGCGAGCGGACCTGGCGCGCTTCGGCGCTTCGGCCGCAACCCGCAGCATCACCGGCACGTCGCCCTTGAGCACCGCCCGCGCCGACTCGCTCAGCTCCAGCGTGTTGTATTCGCCCTCGGCCCGCACATGCCCCTGCGCGACCAGCTGGCGCAGCACCCCGCGCCATTGCGTTTCGCTCAGGTCGGCGCCGATGCCAAAGGTCGAGAGATCTTCATGGCGGTGCTGCGCCACCTTCTCGGTGCGCTTGCCGCGCAGCACGTCGATCAAATGGCCGGCGCCAAAGCTGATGCCGCCATGCTGGCGGAAGCGGTAGATGCAGGACAGCGCCTTGCGCGCCGCATCGGTGGCGTCCCACACCGCCGGCGGCTGCAGGCAGTTGTCGCAATTGCCGCAGGGGTGGCTGTCTTCGCCGAAGTAAGCCAGCAGCCGCACGCGCCGGCAGTCATGCGCCTCGGCCAGCGCCAGCAGCGCGTCGAGCTTGCTGCGCTGCAGGCGCTTGAACTCGTCGCCGGCCGGGCTCTCGTCGATCATGCGGCGCTGGTTCACCACGTCCACCAGGCCATAGGCCATCCAGGCATCGGCCGCGGCGCCGTCTCGGCCGGCGCGGCCGGTCTCCTGGTAATAACCTTCAATGTTCTTGGGCAGGTCCAGGTGCGCCACGAAGCGCACGTCCGGCTTGTCGATACCCATGCCGAAGGCGATGGTGGCGACCATCACGATGCCTTCTTCGCGCAGGAAGCGGTCTTGATGGCGGCGCCGCACATCGGCATCCAGCCCGGCGTGGTAGGGCAGCGCAGTGAGGCCTTCGCCGCTCAACCACACGGCCGTTTCTTCGACCTTCTTGCGACTCTGGCAGTAGACGATGCCTGCATCGCCCTCGTGCTCGTCGCGCAGAAAACGCAGCAGCTGGCGCTTGGGTTCGTCCTTCTCCACCAGCTGGTAGCGGATGTTCGGCCGGTCGAAGCTGGCGACGAACTGCTGCGCCTCGCCCAGCGCCAGGCGCTCGACGATGTCGGCACGGGTGTGGTCGTCGGCCGTCGCGGTGAGCGCGATGCGCGGCACGTCCGGAAAGCGCTCGTGCAGTTGCGACAGGCCGAGGTACTCCTCGCGGAAATCATGGCCCCACTGGCTGACGCAATGCGCCTCGTCGATCGCCACCAGGCTGAACAGGCCGCGCTCGTTCAGCGAATCCAGCATCGCCAGGAAGCGTGCGGTGAGGATGCGCTCCGGCGCGGCGTACAGCAGCACCAAGCGGCCACCGAGCAGTTCACGCTCGATGCGCCGCGCCTCGTCGCCTTCCAGCGTGGAGTTCAGGAAGGCCGCATGCACGCCGGCTTCTTCGAGCGCGCCGACCTGGTCGTGCATCAGCGCGATCAGCGGGCTCACCACCAGCGCCACGCCGCGGCCGGCGCGGTGGCGGGCAATCGCCGGCACCTGGTAGCACAGGCTCTTGCCGCCGCCGGTGGGCATCAGCACCAGCGCGTCGCCGCCGGCGATCACACGCTCGACGATCGCCGCCTGCTGGCCGCGGAAGGCGCCGTAGCCGAACACCTGTTGCAGGATGGCCAGCGGCGAGGTGCTGGCAGCGCTATCTGCGGCGCTATGGGCGGCAGCTTGGGCGGTGGGTCGTGTGGCAAGCATGAAGCCGTGATGGTACCGATGCCGCGCCGCCTGGGCGCGTGGCCGGCGCGGACTATGCTGCACGCCATCACTTCTCAACCGCAGGATTGCCGATGAGCACCGACCGTGTCGCCACGCTGCGCCAGCAGCTGATCCGCAATGTCAACGAACTGCCGCTCGAACACATCCAGCGCGCGCCGCGCTACGACTCGCGCTTCACCGGCCTGACCGAAGGCACGGTGGCGCGCAAGCTCGGCGCCGGCTTCGACGTGCTGGCCCCTGGCGCCCAGGTGTGCCCCTACCACTTTCACCATGTGCAGGAGGAGATGTTCGTGATCCTCGAAGGCCAGGGCACGCTGCGCGTGGCCGACGAGCGGGTGCCGATCCACGCGGGCGATGTCATCTTCATCCCGCCCGGCCCGGAGTACCCGCACCACATCCTGAACACCTCGGATGCGCCGATGAAGTACCTGTCGATCAGCACGCAGGAGCGGCCCGACATCTGCGAGTATCCGGATTCGAAGAAGCTGGCGGTGATCGGTGCCGGCGAACGTTTCATCCAGCGCCGTGACGCAAGCCTCGACTATTGGGACGGCGAAGCCTGAACCCCGGCGCAGCCTGCGGCGCCCCTGAGTGGGGCGGCTACACTGGACCGGCCCATTCCGAGGAGCGCATGGCCGGCGCCGACCCCACTGCTGTACCCCCGTTGCCTGCTGACGCCGCGCTCACCGGCGTGCTGGCCGGTGTGTTGACAGGCTCGCGGCTCGGCGTATTGCTGGTGTCACCCGAGGGCGTGCTGCACTGGCACAACGCGGCGGCCGCCTTGATGCTCGAGGGCCAGGCCGACGCCGCGCTGCAAGGCCGCTTGCTGGCCAGCTTCTTCCAGGACGACGCGCCGCAGCAGCAAGCCCTTGCAACTGTGCTGGCCGGCCTGGCGCCAGGCGCAACGCCGTCGCCTGGCGCCGAATTGCCACTGAAGCGGCACCCGCGCTGGCTGCGCCTGGATGCGCAAGGCATTGGCGCCGACCTGCACGCCGGCGCCGGACTGGCCGGTGCGATCTCGCTCTCCGACGTCACCACGCAGCGCCGCGAGCGCCTGGACGCCGACCGCGAAGGCACGCTGCTGCGCCAAGCCGCGCACTTGGCTCGCATCGGCGCCTGGTCTTTCGAGCCCAGCGAGTTTCGAGTGCGCTGGAGCGACGAGATCTTCGCAATCCACGAGCTGCCCTTGGGCCGCTCGCCCGACCCGCTGCAGGCGCTGGACTACTTCGAAAAAGGCTCGCGCCAGCGCCTGCGCGAAGCCATCGAACTGGCCATGGCGCAGGGCACAGCTTTCGATTTGTCGCTGGGGCTGATCACCGCCAACGGCCAGGCCAAGCGCGTGCGCACGATCGGCAGTGCCGAGCGGGATGAAAACGGCCGCGTCGTGCGCGTGGCCGGCCTGTTCCACGACATCACCGAACGCGAGCAGCATGCGCAGGCACTGCTGGACAAGGCCGCGGCCGAGCAGGCCAGCCGCGCGAAGAGTGACTTCCTGTCGCGCGTGAGCCATGAGCTGCGCACGCCACTGAACGGTGTGCTGGGCTTTGCGCAACTGCTGCAGCACCGTGCCGGCGACCTGCCGGGCTGGACGGCTGAGCCACTGCGCCTGATCCGCCAGGCCGGCGATCACCTGCTGACCTTGATCGACGACATGCTGCACCTGGGCACGGTCGAATCGGGCGCGCCGCCGCTGACGCTGGCGCCGGTGTCGCTGGACGCGGTGGTCGGCGAAGCGCTGCGCCTGGTCGCGCCGCAAGCCCTGGCTGCCGGCGTCGCGCTACGGCCCTGGGGGCCCAGCCCGGCCTGGGTGCTGGCCGACGTGACACGGCTGCGCCAGATCCTGCTGAACCTGCTGTGCAACGCGATCAAATACAACCGCGCCGGTGGCGACGTGCGGCTGCTGCTCGACAGTGACGCCGCGCAGTGGACGCTGCGGGTGGTCGACAGCGGGCCCGGGATCAGCGCGCAACGCCGGCTCGAGCTCTTCCAGCCCTTCAACCGGCTGGGTGCCGAAACCGGCCTGATGCCGGGCAGCGGCCTGGGCCTGACCATTGCGCGTCACCTGACGCAGGCCATGGGCGGGCAGCTGGAACTCGCGCCGCCGGGCCCCGGCGGCGCCGAGTTGCGGGTGAGCCTGCAGCGTGCCGAGCCAGCCGCTGACGCGCCGGCACCGGCTGGGTCGCCGCTCGCGGAGGCCGGTGTCCCGGGCGTGTGCCGCGTGCTCTACGTCGAAGACCATCCCGTCAATGCCATGCTGGTCAGCGAAGCGCTGGCGCTGCAGCAGCCGCGGCACCAGCTGCGTGTGGCCGAGACCGGCGAAGAAGGCCTGGAAATGGTCGCCGCCGAGCGACCGGACATCGTGCTGCTGGACCTGAACCTGCCCGGCGCCGACGGCTACGAAGTGCTGGCGCGGCTGCGCGCCCACCCGGCCTGGGCCGGCATGCCCTGCGTCGCCGTCTCGGCCGATGCGATGCCGGAGGAACTGGCCCGCGCGCGGGCCGCCGGCTTCGACGACTACTGGACCAAGCCGCTGACCATGGTGGGGCTGGCCGACCGCATCGCAGCGATCGTCGCCGGCACGGCCGCAACGGGCGGATAACACGCGCCGGTGGACCTGAAGCCACTCGAAAAGACCGAGTGGCACTGGACCTGTTGGCGCGCTTTCTGCGCTGCCCTGGGCTCAGGCCGGCGGCGCGGTGTCCACGAAGCTCGGCCGCGAGGCCAGCTTTTCAGCCAGGCGGGCCAGGTTCGGATGGTCGCCGCGCCAGTCGATCTGCGCGAAGCGGAAGTCCAGGTAGGCCAGCGCCACGCCCACCGACACATCGGCCAGCGTGAAGTGGTTGCCGTTGCACCAGGGCTTGTCGCCCAGGCCCAGGCTCATCGCCTTCAGCGCCGCATGCACGCGGCTCATCTGGCGGTCGATCCAGGGCTGGCTGCGCGCTTCGCCGCGCGGGCCCCAGCTCTGCTCCAGCCGGGCCAGGATGGCGGCATCGCAGACTCCATCACCCAGCGCTTCCCAGGTGCGCACCTCCACGCGCTCACGGCCTGACGGCGGGATCAGCTTGCCCACCGGCGACAGCGTGTCGACATATTCGACAATGACGCGGGAATCGAACACCGCTTCGCCGCCTTCCATCACCAGGCAGGGCACCTTGCCCAGCGGGTTGGATTTCATGATCGCTTCATTGGCCCAGACGTCTTCCAGCACCAGCTGGTAGTCGAGCTTTTTTTCCGCCATCACGACCCGCACTTTGCGCACGTACGGGCTGGTCAGCGATCCGATCAGTTTCATGGGTGGCTTGGCTCTGGCGGGCTGGGCGCCCCTGTCGAGTTCATTCTAGCGAAGCGCTTCTGGGCGACGGGGCCCCACGTTCGAAGGATCCGGCGCTGTCGCTCGCAGCCCACGGCGGGCCGCGATCCGGGCCCCGGCCGGCCGCAGGCTGGCGAGAATACGGGTCCGGCTCAGCGCGGCAAGGTCCAGTCGATGCGCGCCGATCGCCCCGGCAGCGACAGCTGCGCCACCGCCGGCGCCGTGCGCGCGATCAGCTCGCCGCGGCGCAGCACCGCCAGCCGCGTGGCGCGCAGCCGGATCGCCTCGATCGGTGAACGCGCCTGCAGCAGCACCGCATCGGCATGGCAGCCCACTTCCAGCCCGTAGCCTTCGAGGCCCATCACCCGCGCGGCATTCACTGTCACCGCGTCGAAGCAGGCCCGCATCTGCGCCTGCGAGGTCATCTGCGCGACATGCAGCCCCATCTGAGCCACCTCCAGCATGTCGGCCGAGCCCAGCGAATACCACGGGTCCATCACGCAGTCATGGCCGAAGGCGACGTTGACGCCGGCGGCCATCAGCTCGGGCACGCGGGTCATGCCGCGGCGCTTGGGGTAGCCGTCGTGCCGGCCCTGCAGCGTGATGTTGATCAGCGGGTTGGCCACGGCATGCACGCCGGCTTCGGCGATCAGCGGCAGCAGCTTGGACACGTAGTAGTTGTCCATCGAATGCATCGAAGTCAAGTGCGAGCCGGTGACCCGGCCGTGCAGCTTCAGGCGCTGGGTGTGGAAGGCCAGCGTCTCGATGTGGCGCGACAGCGGGTCATCGCTCTCGTCGCAATGCATGTCCACGCGCAGGCCGCGCTGCGCGGCGATCTCGCAGAGCAGCTTCACGCTCTCGGCGCCGTCACTCATCGTGCGTTCGAAATGCGGGATGCCGCCGACCACGTCGACGCCCTTGTCCAGCGCGCGCTGCAGGTTCACCAGCGCGGTGGGCGAGCGCAGCAGGCCGTCTTGCGGAAAGGCGACCAGCTGCAGGTCGATGACCGGGCGCACCTGTTCACGCACCTGCAGCAGCGCATCGACCGCAAGCAGCCGCTCGTCGCAGACATCGACATGCGTGCGGATGGCCAGCAGGCCCTTGGCCGCGGCCCAGTCGCAGTACTGCAGCGCACGGTCGACCAGTGCCTGCTGCGTCAACAGCGGCTTCAGCTCGCCCCACAGCGCGATGCCTTCGAGCAGCGTGCCGCTGGCGTTGACACGCGGCAGGCCGTAGCTCAGGGTCGCGTCCATGTGGAAATGCGCATCGACGAAGGGCGGGCTCAGCAGCCAGCCTTCGGCGTCCAGCACCGGCTCGCCTTCGGGCAGCGGCAACGCGTGTGTCAAGTTCGGTCCGATGGCGGCGAAGCGGCCATCGCGCACCAGCAGGTCGATGCCGGTGCGGCCGTCGGGCAGGGTGGTGTTGCGGATCAGCATGGTGATGCGGGCGGCCCGCTGCGCGTGAGGATTTCGCATAGGCTACAGGGTTTCGTTGCAAGCCCGATGCCATGGCCACCCTCCGCACCCTGACCGAACCCGCCGCCAAGGACACCTGATGATCACCAAACGCCGCCTGCTGACGATGCCGGCCGCCGGACCTGGCCGCGCGCTCGGTCTCCGAAGCGCTGGCCAGGGCTTGGCCAACCGCATGAAGGCCGACACGGCCCAGATCGGCGGCATCATCATGATGCGCGGCATCAAAGTGGATTCCTGAGATCATGCTAGTGGACGAACAGATTGCAAGTTATCGCCAGAACGGCTACCTGGTGCTGCCGGGTTTCAAGACGGCGGCCGAAGTGGCGACGCTGCGCGAACGCGCGGCGCAGATCGTCGAGGCCTTCGATCCCGGCGACCGGCGCACGATCTTTTCCACCACCGACCAGGCGCGCGGCACCGGCGACGAATTCCTGGCCTCGGCCGAAGGCATCCACTGCTTCTTCGAGGAAGAGGCCTTCGATGCCCAGGGCGCGCTGAAGCAGGCGAAATCGCTGTCGATCAACAAGATTGGCCATGCGATGCACGACCTGGACCCGGTGTTCAGCCGCTTTTCGCGCGGGCCGCGTTTGCAGGCGCTGGCGCAGGACCTGGGGCTGGCGCAGCCGCAGCTGTGGCAGTCGATGTACATCTTCAAGCAGCCCGGCATCGGCGGCGAGGTCAAGTGGCACCAGGACGCCAGCTTCTTCGACACCACGCCCGGCAGCGTGACGGCCTTCTGGTTTGCGCTGGAAGATGCCACGCGCGACAACGGCTGCCTGTGGGTGCAGCCCGGCGGCCACCGCACGCCCTTGCGCGAGCGCTTCGTGCGCGAAGGCAACACCGTGCGCATGGAGCAGGTCGACGCCATGCCCTGGCCCGATCAGCGCAGCGCCGTGCCGGTGGAAGTGGAACGCGGCACGCTGGTGTGCTTCCACGGCCTGCTGCCGCACTGGAGCGCGCCGAACCGCTCGGCCGTATCGCGCCATGCCTACACGCTGCATGCCACCGACGGCCGCTGCGATTACGCGGCAGCAAACTGGCTGCAACGCAGCCCGGGCTTCCCGGTGCGCGGTTTCGACGAGTGAGGGCTGACTGAGGGCCGGCAGGCCGCGCGCCGCCGCCTGGCCTGCCCGAACACGCCCAGCAGTCCGATGGCCAGCATGCCCCAGGTGGCCGGTTCGGGGACCGGCGTCGCCAGAAAGCTGTGCGTCACGCCGGCGCCATCTTCAAAAAATCCGACCAGTTGACCGACGTCGTTGATGCCGTAGACGCCGCTCTCGGCGGCACCCGGCATGTCGATCGTCGTCACCGACCCGCCAATTCTGAGAAAACCGTGATACCCGCCGGCATCGGTAAAGACACCGACGATCTGGCCCGCGTCGTTGATGCCGGTGGCGTTGGTGTGGAGCGCGCCGGGCACATCGATGTTCGTCAACAGCGCGCCGTCTTTCAGGAAGGCGTGCTGCGGACCCGACACGATGTCGGCGGCATTGAACCCGACGACCTGACCGACATTGTTGATGGCCAGGGCGCCGCTGAATGCAAAGCCGGGCACATCGATGGTGGTGAAGGCCGGCCCGTCTTTCAGGAAGCCGTGATCATCCACGCCGCTGACGACGTTGAATTCGCCGACGATCTGGCCCGCGTTGTTGATGCCCCAGGCGGCCGACATGTCGGCGCCGGGCACGTCGATGGGCGTGAAACTGGCCCCGTCCTTCAGGAAACCGTGCCGGCCTGTCGCATCGTCGAAGACGCCGACGATCTGGCCGGCGTCGTTGATCCCGTAGGCGTAGGTCAGGGTGCTGCCCGGCACATCGATCAGCGTGTAGCTGGACCCTGCTTTCAGGAAGCCGTGAACACCGCTCGCATCGCGCACGGTGCCCACGATCAGGCCCGTGTCGTTCACCGCATTGGCCAGGGTCCATGTCGCGCCCGGTACGTCGACCGCGGTGAAGTGGTAGTCAGCCGCGAAGGCGCTGGACGCCAAGCCGAGTACAAGGGCTGCGGCCAGGCCCGTCGATCGCCGCAGGCGCGGACCGGGTCCGGCTTCAGGCGGCAGGGACGGCGCGTTCGCGAGCCCGTCGGGCGTGGAATGGAGGACATGGGCATGCATGGTGTTGCTCCTGGACTGTGCGCGGTGTGCGCGGGTTGAATGAGTGACATCGTTCGTTGTTCAGCGCCGCCGGAGCTTCAATCCGACAAAGCCCAGGCCCGCGAGCAGCAGCGCCCACTGGTTCGGCTCCGGCACCACGGTGACCATGGCCTGGCCCAGGCTCGGCGTGATCAGCTGGCCGGCTTTGCCGCCCACCGTGCCGATGAATTGCCCTGACACCAGCGCGAGCGATCCCGCGCCGGGTGCCAGGGCTCTCAGCGTCAGGGTGGCAATGTCGAAGTTGTCGTCGGTGGTCGCCGGGAAGGCACCGAAGGCCACGCCGGTCAGCGTGCCGCTGGCCTGGTCGATGACGCCCTCCCGGTTTCCGGCGGCAAAGGTCCAGCGCGGGTCGATGCTGACGCTGAGCAGTTCGAAGCTGAGCGGGTCATAGGCGACATTGAGTTTCTGCCCGCCGGTGACGTTGCCGATCGGCGCGCCGTCGGCGCTCAGGTCGAAGGACCGGCCCTGCAGCACCAGATCGAAGACCTGGCCGATGGCGACCGTTTCGACGTGCGCGGCGAACCGGACTTCGGCCGTGGCCTGCGCGGCCGTGGCCGCAACCGCGACGGCAAGACCGATGAGCGTTGACTTGAACATGGTGCTACTCCTGGGGTGGGTTGATCACGACAACAGTTCGCCGAGTGCGCTGCCACCGGTGTCGGCCGGCAGGCCGACCAGCAACAGCTCGGGATGCGCCGCCGCGAGCGGCTCGACCGGGGCGGCCGGGTCGACATAGGACGGCCCCGGCGCTTTGCCGAACAGGCTGTCCAGCAGCGACAGGTCGACAAAGTCCACCACCCCGTCGCCGTTGAGGTCGGCATCCGGGTCGCCGGTGAAGAACACACTGCCGAGCATCGACAGGTCGAACAGATCGACCATCAGGTCCTGGTTGAAATCGGCATCGGCAACGTTGCCGTAACCATCGCCATCGCTGTCGCGCTGGTCGGCGTTGGGCACACCGATCGCGTTGTCGCGGAAGTCGCCGACCCCATCACCGTCGCTGTCCAGCATCAGGCGCACCTGGGTCGACGCCGGCTGATCGGCCGCGCTCGGCGTGGCAACGAACTCGCCGACCAGCCCGGCGGCCAGGTTCACCAGCGTGGCAAAACTGCCATTGGCATTGCTGTCCAGCGCCAGCACGCCGGTGGTCGGGTTGTAGTGCAGCGCGCCGAAGCGCACGCCCGAGACCTCGATGATGTCGTCCAAGCCCAGGTCAGCGATCTGGTCCTGGTACAGGTTGACCGGCGAGTCGATAAAGTGGTCGGAACCGGCCCCGCCGTAGAGCGTGTCGATGCCCGCACCGCCGCTGAGCGTATCGTCCCCGGCGTCACCGAACAGCAGGTTGTGTGCCGCATTGCCGATCAGGCTGTTGTCCAGGTCGTTGGCGAACACCTCCAGGCTGCCGGTCCCGGTGACCTGCACGTTCTCGACATGGGCGTCGAGAAAGAATCGGGCATTGCCTTGATAACTGACGAAGACCGTGTCCGTCCCGCCATTCGCGGCCTCGCCGACGGCGTCGTAGCGAGACCCCGATTGATCATCGATAAACGTGAGGTCGTGCAGGAAATAGAAGTCGTCGCCGTCGCCACCGATCAGCTCGTCATAGCCCGCGCCGCCATCGATCGTGTCGTTGCCACCCTGGCCGTAGAACAGGTTGTGCGCGGCATTGCCGACCAGGTTGTTGCCGAGCCCGTTCGCAAACACCTCCAGGCTGCCGGCCCCCGTGACCTGAACGTTCTCGACGTTATCGTCGAGAAAGAATCGGGCATTGCCTTGATAACTGACAAAGACCGTGTCATTGCCACCGTTCTCGGCTTCGCCGACGGCGTCGTACCGGGAGCCCGACTGCTCGTCGATGACGCTGACATCGTCCAGCACATAGGCATCGTTGCCGTCGCCGCCGAGCAACTCGTCGAAGCCGGCGCCGCCATTGAGCATGTCGTCCCCGGCCTCGCCATAGAACAGGTTGTGCGCGGCATTGCCGGTGAGGCTGTTGCCGAGCCCGTTGCCGATGACGGTAAAACCGGCGCTGCCCGAGACCACGGCGTTCTCGACGTTCGGGTCGAGCGTGTAGCTGCTGTTGCCGAAATAGCCGACCGACACGGTGTCGGTACCGCCGGTGGCCGACTCCAAGATCAGGTCGTAGCGGTAGCCCGATTGTTCGTCCATCAGCCACAGGTCGCCGAGCTCGTAGTAATCGTTGCCATTGCCGCCGGCCAGCGTGTCGGCGCCGCCAGCACCCTGCAGGTAGTTGTTGCCGTCGTTGCCGAACAGCAGGTTGTCCAGGCTGTTGCCGAAGGCATTGACGCTGGCGCTGCCGGTCAGGATCAGCACTTCCAGGTTGTCGCCGAGCACCCAGCGCACCGACGAGCGCACGGTGTCGTGGCCGGCATCGAAGGCTTCGACCAAGGCATCCTGATCGTCGACCAGGTAGGTGTCGTCGCCGGCACCGCCGTACAGGCTGTCGATGTAGCCGAAGCCGCCTTCGAGCGTGTCGTCGCCGTCGGCGCCATACAGCAGGTCGGCGCCGCCAGCGCCGATCAGCCTATCGTTGCCGCCCATGCCGTTGAGGATGTTGTCGCCGTCGTGGCCGGTGAGGGCATCGTTGCCGGTGCCGCCGTTGGCGTTTTCGATGTCCACGTTGTAGGCGATGGCCACATTCAGCGTCAGCGCGCCGACATCGGAGAACGCGCCGGCGTTGAGGTCGATGCGCTGGTCCTGGCTGAAGCCCGAGCAGTCCAGCGTGTCGTTGCCGCCAGCGTCCCAGATCGCGATGACCGGGTTCGGGTTCAGGTTGAAGTTGAACGCGCCGCGGTCGGCATTCGAGTTGAAGCCGTAGACCGTGTCACCGGTGCGCGTCGTGACGTCGGCGCCGTACTTGGCCTGGATCGCGGCGATGTCGTGCAGCAGCGGTGTGGAGGCATTGATGCCGTCGCTTTTGAGGTCACTGGCGCCCGCGACAATCCGATCGACGGGAGTGCCGTCAGCGCCCGCCGCCCAATAGGACATGATGGTCCATTGCAGCGTGTCCTGGCTGTACTCGGCATTCTCGTAGCTCGAGCCGTCGCCGGCGTTGTAGCTGCCCGGATGCGACAGGCCGAGCGCGTGGCCGATCTCGTGCACGTAGGTCTCCATGCCACGCTCGCCATAGCCCATGTTGGCGTCCTGCAGCTCGGGCCAGACGATGGCGTTGGAGCTCATCCAGGCGCGCTGGTGATCGATCTCCCGATCGAAGGTACTGCTGCCGGGCGCTTGGGCCGTGAGGAACGGTGTCGTGTAGGTGCCACCGTCGGTGGTCGTCGACGAATAGGCCAGCGTGATCTGTGCGTCCTGGCTGCTCGTCTCGCTCAGGTTGGTCTGGATCAGGTCATCCCACAATTCGAAGGCTTCGCGGGCAAAGGCCTTCTGCGTTGCCGTCATCGGGATGAAGCCGTCCGCTTCGCTGGCGCGGTTGTTGTTCGGCGCGGCATCGGGCATCGCGTAGTCGAGCGTGCCGTCGTACCAGGTGCGGGTCGTACCTTCGTCGGCGCCGCCCCACTGGCGCTGGAGCTGCTGGGTGATCTGTTCTAGCGTAAAGACTGGGGCTGCCATGGTGTGTCCTGATGAAGGCCCGTTGCAAAGGTGGTGGAGGTGGGGCCTGTTCATGTCCTCCTTGTTCGCTGTTACGAGGGCCGGCCCACCCAGGCGGACAGGCACACACACAATGTCGCAACAGGGTGCGAAAGCGCACGACGCGACCGGCCGCATGTCCGCTTGCGGCGTCGCTTCTCGTAAAGGTTCAGGACAGCTGACAAGGACGCGGCCATGGCACATCTGAGCTTTCTTGCCGACGACTGGCCGCTGATCAGTCGGCGGCTGGATGAAGTGCTGGCGCTGGCGCCGGCGCAGCGCGAGGCCTGGCTGGACGCTCTGGACGAGGCAGCGCCGATCAAGCACAAGCTGCGGCAGCTGCTGTGCGAGCCGGTGGGCATCGAGACCGACGATCTGCTGGCCACGCTGCCCAGGCTGGCGCTCGCCGCGGCCGAGACCATGCCGCCGGACAGCACCGAGGGCATTGCCGCCGCTGCGCGCATCGGCCCCTACCGGCTGATCCGCGAACTCGGTGCCGGCGGCATGGGCGTTGTCTGGCTGGCCGAACGCGCGGACGGCGGCCTGAAGCGCCAGGTGGCGCTGAAACTGCCGCGGCTGAACTGGTCGCAAGGCCTGGCCGAACGCATGATCCGGGAGCGCGACATCCTGGCCAGCCTGGACCATCCGAACATCGCGCGCATCCACGACGCCGGCCTGGACGATCACGGCCGCCCCTACCTGGCCCTCGAATACGTCGAGGGCGAGGCCATCGACGTGTACTGCCGGGCTCTGGCGCTGACGATCCACGACCGTCTGATGCTGGTGCTGCAAGTGGCCCGCGGCGTCGCGCACGCCCACGCGCGGCTGGTCGTGCACCGCGACCTGAAGCCGGCCAACATCCTGGTCACCGCGGCCGGGCAGGCGCGGCTGCTGGACTTCGGCATCGCCAAGCTGATGGAAGGCGAGTTGACGCAGGAGACGCTACTCACGCGGCAAGGCGGGCGTGCCCTGACGCTGGACTACGCCAGCCCGGAGCAGATCCGCGGCGAGCCGATCGGCACCGCCAGCGACGTCTACAGCCTGGGCGTGGTGGCCTATGAACTGCTGGCCGAGGCAAAGCCTTACCAATTGAAGCGCCAAAGCGCCGCTGCGCTGGAGGAGGCCATCGCCTCGGTGGACGTGCGGCTAGCCAGCACTGCCGCGGCCAGCCCAAGCGCGCGCCGCGGGCTGCAAGGCGACCTGGATGCCATCCTGAACAAGGCGCTGAAGAAAAGCGTCGCCGAGCGCTACCCGAGCGTCGAGGCCTTCACCCAGGACATCGAACGCCACCTGGCGCGGCTGCCGGTGCTGGCCCGGCCCGATGCGCTGGCCTACCGCGCGCGCAAGTTCGTGGCGCGCTACCGCTTCGAAACCGCCGGCGTGCTGCTGGCCGTGCTGGGCCTGGCCACTGCCGCTGCCGTTGCGCTGGTGCAGGCGCGCAGCGCAACGCTGGAGGCCCGCAAGTCGGAAGCGGTGAAGGCCTTCCTGCTGCAGATGCTGACCAGCGCCGACCCCGGCATGCCGGTCGGGCGCCCACCCGGCGAAGTGAGCGTCCAGCAGCTGCTCGACCGCACGAGCGAAGAGGTGGCGAGCAGCCTGGACGAGCAGCCCGACGTGAAGATCGACATGCTCTACACGCTGGCCAGCGCGTATTCGACGATCGACCGCGGCGCCACGAGCATTGCGCTGCTGAAGCAGGGGCTGGCCTTGTCGGAACGGCACGACGGCGTGCCGCACGCCAACCAGGCACGCTTTCTCGCCTACCTGGCCAATGTCGAGGTCTTCGCCGGGCACTTCGACGCCGCCGATGCCTGGCTGGGCCGGGCCGAGCCGGTCTTCGCCGCGCTCGGCGACAACAGCTCGCTGTCGTACGCCCAGGCGCTGAAGCTGCGCGGCTTGCTGCTGCGCCGCGGCGGCACGGCGGCCTTCCCGGCCGCGCGACGCGTGCTGCAGCAGGCGGCCGCGGTGTTTCGACAGCGCTACCCGGCCGACGAGGGCCGGGTCGGCACGCTGATGCAGCTGGCCCAGGTCGAGCGCGGCCTCGACGACCTGACCGCTGCCTTGGCGATGGCCGACGAAGCGGTCGCGGTCGCGTCGCTGAACGGCGGCCGGCGGATCGAAGCCGCCAACGCGCAGTCGCTGCGCGCAGCGGTGCGCGACGCGGCCGGCGATGCGCAGGGCGCGCTGGCCGACTACACGGCCGCCGCGCAGGGCTACACCCGGCTGGCCGGGCCCGAGCACTTTCTGACCTTGCAGAACGACAGCCTGCGCGGCCTGGCCTTGCTGCATCTGGGTCGGCAAGCCGAGGGGCTGGCGGCGATGGCCACGGTCGCCGACCGGCTGGGCCACACGCGTGCCGGCAGCAACACCCACGCAGCGGCCGTCACGCGCCTGGGTGTGGCCCTGGTCCAGCTCGGCCTGATCGAGCGCGCCGAGCCGGTGCTGCGCCAGACGATGGCGATCTGGCAGCAGCGCGGGGACGCA
Organism: Aquabacterium sp.; assembly: GCF_035476535.1. Lineage (GTDB taxonomy): Bacteria > Pseudomonadota > Gammaproteobacteria > Burkholderiales > Burkholderiaceae_C > Pseudaquabacterium. The sequence goes on along the minus strand of NZ_DATILJ010000063.1, from coordinate 23,784 downwards.
CTGCAGCTCAGTGGCGCCGTGGTCGCGCTGGCGAACGTGCTGCAGCAACGCGGCGACGAGGCGGCGGCCAAAGCCTTGCTGGATGAAGCCCTGGCCGTGCGGCAGCGCCAGGAGCACCACACGCTGCTCCCGCTGGCTGAAGTGCAGTACCGGCTGGGCCTGCTGGCGCTGGACGCCGCGCGCCACGACGAAGCGCAACGCCAGCTCCAGGCCTCGCTGGCAAGCGCCGGCGGCCCCGGCCCCGGCGACCAGGCCCAGCGCTCGCGCAGCCAGGCGGCGCTGGCCCGGCTGGCGCTGGCGCGCGGCGATGCCGGCGCCGCGCTCGCCACCAGCCAGGCCGCGCTGACCGCCGCCGAAGCGTCGCTGCTGGCAGGCGATGCGCTGGCCCGTGCCGCGGCCCTCGAAGCGCGCGGCGCCATCGCCTGCGCGCTGGGCCAGCCGGCCGAAGGCAAGGCCCGGCTGGCGCAGGCCCTGGCGCTGCGCGACCCGCTGATCGATGCGATGTCGCTCGAGGGCGCGGCCACCCGCCTGAGCCTGGCCGTCTGCCTGCAGCAGCTGGGCCACGACGCGCAGGCCCGCGAAGCGCTGGCCACCGCACGCACGGCCATCGCCACGCACCCGCAGGTTGCCACCCTGCTGGCCGAGCAGCTGCGCCACGCCGGCGAGCTGCTGGGGCCACGCTGAACGCGCCGCGCGCCCGTCGTCACGATGCGGGATGGCCCCGGCCCGGCTTGCCGCTAGCATCGGCATCACTGAGCAGCGGATCCGGCGGCATCCCATGGGCGACATCACGCTTCTGATTCACCAGGCCCGCGAAGGGGACCGCGGAGCGCTGGACAGCCTGTTCCAGAAGCTGTATCCGGAGCTGCGCCGCATCGCCCACACACGCTTGAGGCGTGGTTTCCCCGACCCCGACGTCGGCACCACGGCGCTGGTCCACGAGTGCTATCTGAAGCTGCGCGATGCCCAGCGCCTGGGCGCCAGCGACCGGGCGCATTTCTTTTCTTACACCGCTTCGGCGATGCGCTCGATCATCGTCGACATCGCCCGCGCCAAGGCCACCGAGCGGCGCGGCGCCAATGCGGTGCATGTGACGCTCGACGAAGAACTCGCCGGCGCCGCCCCGGCGGCAGAAGACGAGATCCTGCGGGTGCATGAAGCGCTGCAGGAAATCGGCCAGCTCGACGGGCGCCTGGCCCGGCTGGTCGAGATGCGCTATTTCGGCGGCATGAGCGACCCGGAAATCGCCGCCGCGCTGGACATCACCGACCGCACCGTGCGGCGCGACTGGCAGAAGGCACGGCTGCTGCTGGCGGCGGCCTTGCGCTGAACCGCTTCGGCCGCGCGGGCGCATGCCCGCAAGCGCCGCAGAGTCTCTTGATGGCAGTCGCCGGGCCGATGACAGGCAAGCGGCGACAATCCGGCCAGCCCGAGGATCCCGCCATGAATGAACCCTTCGTCGCCGTGCGCCTGACGCAACGCCAGGACTTCCAGTTCGACAACCAGTTCGCAGACGGCCAGCCGCCGCTGCTGAGCGACGAGCCGCCGCCGATGGGCCAGGGCGCCGGGCCCGAGCCCGAGCGCCTGCTCGCCGCCGCGGTGGGCAACTGCCTCAGTGCGTCGCTGCTGTTCGCGCTGCGCAAGTTCAAGCAGCAGCCGGAGCCGCTATCGTGTGAAGTGAGCGTCGAAATTGGCCGCAATGCCGACAAACGCATGCGCGTGCTGGGCCTGGACGCACGGCTGACGCTGGGCGTGCCCGCCGCGTCGCTGGAGCACCTGGACCGGGTGCTGGCCAGCTTCGAGGACTTCTGCACCGTCACCGCCAGCGTGCGCGCGGCGATTCCGGTCAGCGTGACGGTGTTCGATGCGCTGGGCGCGCAGCTGAAGTAAATCCTTCAGCGCACGCCCAAGGGCAGCAGCCGGTCCGCGGCCGCCACCGGCGTCTGCGAATCCAGCTCGATCGCCACCTGCGTGCACACCGCGCGGCACAGCGTGGCCACACGCTCGCTCTGCAGCCGGTAGTAGATCTGCGTGCCCTCGCGCCGCTTGCCCAGCACGCCGGCGCGGTACAGCGTGGACAGGTGCTGCGACATGTTGGGCTGCGTGGTGTCGATCTGCGCCAGCAGCTGCGAGACGTTCTTCTCCTGATCGCACAGCGCCCCGATGATCTTCAGCCGGATCGGCGTGGACAGCAGCGCAAACAGCTCCGCCACTGATTCGAAGACGGCGTCGGCACTGTCGCTGGGTTCCATCGTGACGCTCCGGCAGGGAAGACCTTGATTCTATGCGTACACACGAATAAACGGCGATGCCCGGGGCTGGCGGACGATTGACGGCCCGGCGCCGCCCCGGTTCATCTCGCGGCCGTGCCGGTGTGGCGTTAAGTGCCTCAGTTGAGCGACATGGCGCCTCCTCAGCTGCGCCACGGCAGTTCGAGCGCGCTGCCATCGTTGGCGAAGGTGCCCACCGGCGTCGCGCCGAAAATGCCCAGGATCTCCAGCGGCAGCGCACCGGTGTTGAAGATCTGGTGCGCGCTGCCGCGCGGCAGCACCAGCGTGCTGTCGGCGCCGAAGCGGTGCACTTGGCCGTCGACATGCAGTTCGCCCCAGCCGGCCAGGCACAGCACCACTTCATCGCAGTCGTGGCTGTGAGGCGGCGTGGCGCCGCCCGGTGCCATGGTCTGGCGCCACAGCGACAGCTGCCGCAAGCCCTGGTCCCGGCCGGCCCAGGTGGCATGGTGAAGGCCCGCAATCGCAGCCGGTACGGGGCGCTCTTGTTCGATGACGTACATGGTTTCTCCGTGGTGTTGCACAAGGGAAGTGGATGGATTCGACAGCCCGCGGCGCCACGGACAGGCACAGTATTCGTCGACGCGCATCGAACGACAATCCGTCGCGGTGGCCTAAGATTGAGGACACTTCTTCCTCAATACTTCCCCAACCCGGAGCCCCCGATGCACGGCCTGCAACCCCTGCTGGCGTTCTCCGAAACCGCCAAGCACGGCGGTTTCGCCGCCGCCGCGCGCGAGCTGGGCACCGTACCGTCGACGCTGGCCAAGGCCGTCGCGCGGCTGGAGGCCACGCTGGGCCTGCGGCTGTTCCACCGCACCACGCGGCAGGTGAGCCTGACGGTCGACGGCGAACGCCTGTTCCAGCGCTGCCAGCGCGTGCTGGCCGAGCTGGACGAGCTGCAGACCGAAGCCGCCGGCGTGCGCGCCGCGCCCAGCGGCACGCTGCGCATCGACATGCCGATCGCCTTCGGCCGCCTGGTGATGCTGCCGCTGCTGGCCCGGCTGGTGCAGCAGCACCCGGGCCTGCAGCTCGACGCGCGCTTCTCCGACACCCCTGTCGACCTCGTGAAGGACGGCATCGACGTCGCCATCCGTGCCGGCGAGCTGCAGGATTCCACGCTGGTGGCCCGCCGCTTCGCGAGCCAGGCGCTGATCCTCGTCGCCTCGCCGCGCTACCTGACCGAACGCGGCACACCGCAGGCACTGGACTCGCTGGCGGCGCACCGCGCCATCGTCTTCCGCATGCCCGGCAGCGGCCGCGACCGGCCACAGCAGTTCAGCGTCAAGCGCCGCGTGGTGGCGCTGCAGCCCAGCGATGGTTTGCGGCTCAGCGACGGCGACGCGATGGTGCAGGCCGCCGTGCTGGGCATGGGCCTGGCGCAGATTCCGCACTACATGGCGACGGCCGACCTGGCCGCCGGCCGCCTGGTCGAAGTGCTGGCCGATCACCGGCCGCCGGAGATGCCGATCCATGCGGTGATGCCGGCCAGCCGCATGGTGCCGGCGCGCGTGCGCGTGCTGCTGGTGGCGCTGGACGAGATGGCCGCCGCCGAACGGGCGGCACGCGCCGCGCCGGCGACAAAGGCCACGCCACCACGCAAACGCTCACCTCGCCGCTGAACTCGCGGCCTATCATTGCGGCAGCGCCCGGCGCGCGCATGCCCAACCCCAACAGGAGAACCCGCATGGCTTTGTACGTCGATGGTTTTGTAGTCCCGGTGCCCCAGGCCAACCTGGCGGCTTACAAGAAAATGGCGCGCAAGGCCGGCAAGATCTGGATGGAGCATGGCGCGCTGCAGTACCGCGAGTGCGTGGCCGACGATGTCAAGCCCGGCAAGAGCACCTCCTTCCCGCAGGCGGTGAAGTTGAAGGACGGCGAGGTCGTGGTCTTCTCGTACATCGTCTACAACTCCCGCCGCGAGCGCGACCGCATCAACAAGGCGGTGATGGCCGACCCGCGCCTGGCCGACATGATGGACCCCAAGGCCATGCCCTTCGACGGCAAGCGCATGTTCTGGGGCGGCTTCAAGGGCATCGTCGAACTCTGACAGCCCCGCCCGGCGCGTTCATGCGCCAGGGCCGCAGTCCAGGCAGCGCTCGATGGGCGGCGGGCCCATGCGCAGCGCGCGCTGCAGGTTGCGCAGCGCCGTGCGCAGGCCTTCTTCGATCACCGGGTGGTAGAACGGGCTGTCGAGCATCTGCTGCACGGTGTCGCCGCGCTGCACCGACCAGGCCAGCAGGTGGCCGATGTGTTCGGCGGCCGGGCCCAGCATCTCGGCGCCGAGGAAGCGGCCGCTGCTGCGTTCGGCGTAGACATGCAGCGCGCCCTGGTTCTTCAGCATCACGCGGCTGCGGCCCTGGTCGGTGAACGACACTTCGCCGGTCTCGAAGTCCACGCCCTCGGCCACCAGCTGCGCATGGCTCTGGCCGGCGATCATGATCTGCGGGTCGGAGAACACCACCGCCAGCGGCGCGCGCCGCGGCCGCACCCGCACATCAGGAAAGCGCCCGGCGTTGTCGCCGGCGATGCGGCCCTCGTCGGCGGCTTCGTGCAGCAGCGCCAGTTCATCGCTGGCGTCACCGGCGATGAACACATGGCTGTCGCCGACCTGCGCGCTGCGGCGGTTGAACAGCGGCACGCCCTGCGCGTCCAGCGGCAGCCGGGTGTTGTGCAGCTGCAGCGCATCGACATTGGGCCGGCGGCCGGCGGCGGCCAGCACCCAGTCGAAGCGCTGCTCGTCGGCGCCGCTTTGCACGATGACCTGGTCGCCCTCGCGGCGCAGCTGCAGATCGCTGGCATTCAAAGTGAGCGGCATCACCTGGTCGAAGGTCTGGCGTGAGCGCACCTGCAGCACCGGGTCGGTCAGCGGGCCAACCCGGTTGCCGCGGGCATACATCCGCACCCGCACGCCCAGCCGGTGCAGCGCCTGCGCCAGCTCCAGCGCGATGACGCCGGCGCCCAGCACCGCCACCGAGGCCGGCAAGGTGGTCCAGCCGAACACATCGTCGCTGACGATCAGCCGCTCGCCCACCGCGTCGCGCCAGGCCGGTGGCACCTGCGGATGCGAGCCGGCGGCGATGACGATGCGCCGCGCCTCCAGTTGCAGTGCGCCGTCCGCCCCGTCGACCTGCAGCGTGTGCTCGTCGACGAAGTGCGCGCGGCCACGCAGGCGGTGCTCGGCCGGCCACTGGTCCACCGTGTCGGTGACGAAGCCGACGAAACGATCCCGCTCGCTGCGCACGCGCTGCATCACCGCTGCGCCGTCGATCGTGACGCTGGGCACCCGGATGCCGAAGGGGCCGGCATGCGCGGCGGCGTGCGCCGCTTCGGCCGCGGCGATCAGCAGCTTGCTGGGCATGCAGCCCACGCGGGCGCAGGTGGTGCCATAGGGCCCGCTCTCGACCACCACCACGCTGCGCGTGTGCGCCAGCGCCGCGCGGTAGGCGCCCATGCCGGCCGTGCCGGCGCCGATGATGGCCACATCCACTTGCCGGGTCTGCATGCCGCATGCTCCTGTCGCTGACGGGAACCCGACGATACCTGGGCCTGGGCGCGGCCGGCGGCCGTGCGGGCGATCGGTGGCCCGATCGTCACGCGCGCGTCACTCGCGCGTCACGCACGGTCGCCATGCTTGCCGGTTTGTCATCTGCAGCAACCCGACCATGGCCAAGGACTTCGACACGATGGAGGACAGCAACCGCTCCTCCAACCCCAGCATCCACGAGCTGTCCGACCCGGCCCGCCGCCGGTTGTTGCGCGGCGGGCTCGGTGCCACGGCCGGCGGGCTGCTGGCACCGCTGTCCGGCGTCGCCGCGCTGGCCGGCTGCGCGACGACGAGCGGTGACGGTGACGAAGGCGGCGCGCCGCTCGGCTTCAAGAGCGTGCCCGTCTCCACCGCCGACACGGTGAGCGTGCCCGAGGGCTACAGCGTGCAGGTCATCGCGGCCTGGGGCGAGCCGGTGGGGCTGTCGGGCGACAACCCGGCCTTCCAGCCCGACGGCAGCAACACCGCCGCCCAGCAGGAAGCGCAGATGGGCATGCACCACGATGGCATCCACTACTTCGCGCAGAACGGATCCAACGGCGGCCTGCTGGTGATGAACCACGAATACACCGACGACGGCCTGCTGCACCCGGGAGGCATGAGCCCCTGGACCGCGGAGAAGGTGCGCAAGGCCCAGGCCGCGCACGGTGTCTCGGTGATCGAGGTCGAGCAGAAGAACGGCCGCTGGGACGTCGTGCGCCCGTCGCCCTGGGCGCGCCGCTTCACCGCCAGCACGCCGATGGCCGTTGGCGGCCCGGCCGCCGGCCATGCGCTGCTGCGCACCGCCGCCGACCCCCAGGGCCGGCGCGTGCTGGGCACGCTGAACAACTGCGCCAGCGGCATCACGCCCTGGGGCACCTACCTGACCTGCGAAGAAAACTTCATCAACTACTTCAAAGGCCCCGACCAGCCGGACGCCCACCAGGCGCGCTGGGGCCTGCGCAAGGGCGACCCGTCGGGCTACCGCTGGCACGAGCACGACGCGCGCTTCGATGCGACGAAAAACCCGAACGAGCCGAACCGCTTCGGCTGGGTGGTCGAGATCGACCCCTTCAATCCCAGCAGCACGCCGGTCAAGCGCACTGCGCTGGGCCGCGCCGCGCATGAAGGCGCCACGGTGGCGATGACCCGGGACGGCCGCGCCGTCGTCTACATGGGCGAGGACGCGCGCTTCGAGTACATCTACAAGTTCGTCAGCCGCGACCGCATGCAGCCCGGCGGCGCCAGCGCCAATGCCGGCCTGCTGGACCATGGCACGCTGCACGTCGCGCGCTTCGACGCGGACGGCAGGGGCCGCTGGATCGCGCTGAGCCATGGCCAGGGGCCGCTCACTTCAGCCAATGGCTTCGCCGACCCCGGCGAGGTCCTGATCAAGACCCGCCAGGCCAGCGACCTGCTGGGCGCGACCAAGATGGACCGGCCGGAGTGGATTGCCGTCGACCCGCAAGGCTGGGTCTACTGCACGCTGACCAACAACAGCAACCGCGGCGGCAAGGACCAGCCCGGGATCGACGCGGCCAACCCGCGGGCGAACAACACCATGGGCCACATCATCCGCTGGAAGGAAGACGGCGACTTCGATGCCGCCACGTTCCAGTGGAACCACTTCGTGCTGGCCGGCGATGCCAGCAATGAGCGCGCCGAGGCCAAGGGCAAGGTCAAGGGCGACGCGCTGGGCTGCCCCGATGGCCTGTGGGTCGATGCCCGCGGCCTGCTGTGGATCCAGACCGACATGTCGACCTCGGCGATGGGCAAGGGCGATCTGGCGCGGCTGGGCAACAACGCGATGCTGGCCGCCGACCCGCGCAGCGGCGAGATCCGCCGCTTCCTGGTCGGCCCCGCCGGCTGCGAGATCACCGGCGCCACCGGCACGCCGGATGGGCGCACGATGTTCATCAACATCCAGCATCCCGGCGAAAGCCCCAGCGAGCGCAGCGACCCGGCGAGCCCGCGCCGCCTGTCGAACTGGCCGGACCACAACCCGGCCGGCCGGCCGCGCTCGGCCACCGTGGTGATCCGCAAGAACGATGGTGGCGTGATCGGCAGCTGAACCCGTCGCGGGCTGAACCCCACCGCTGCCGCAGCTGCGCGGTGGCAGCGGTGCCTGCTCAGCCCGGCTCTGGCAGACTCGCCGCGATGAGCGAGACCCTGCCCGCCGAGGCCACGCTGGTGGCCTGCCTGTGTGCCGCCTGGTGCGGCACCTGCACCAGCTACCGCGGCACGCTGGCCGCCGCCGCCGCCGCGCACCCGGAGCTGCACTTCGCATGGATCGACATCGAGGACGACAGCGATGCGCTGGGCGAGGCCGCGCTGGACATCGAGGACTTCCCGACGCTGATGCTGCTGCGCGCCGGCCGGCCGCTGTTCCACGGCACGGTGCTCCCGCACGCCGGCACGCTGGCGCGCCTGCTGGCCGCGCTGGCCGAGCACTCGCTGGCGCCCGGCGACGCGGCACGCGTGCCGCCGGCCATGGCCGCTGCGGTGTGGCGGCTGGCGCCGCTGCGGCCGGTGTGAGCCCGTCGCTGCCCAGCCCTTCACCGCTGAATCCTTCACCCCTTGCGAGCACACCGCCATGATCGACCACCTCGACCACCTGGTTCTGACGACGATCGACCGCGAGGCCTGCGTCGACTTCTACACCCGCGTGCTGGGCATGCGGCTGGAGACCTTTGCCGGCGGCCGCTTGGCCTTGTGCTTCGGCCAGCAGAAGATCAACATTCACGAGCGGGGTCACGAGTTCGACCCCAAGGCGCACCTGCCAGTGCCGGGCGCGCTGGATTTGTGTTTCATTGCCGACCGGCCCTTGGCGCAGGTCATTGCGCAGCTGCAGGCCGCGCCCTGGCCGATCATCGAAGGCCCGGTAGAGCGCACCGGCGCCACACAGCGCATCCGCTCGGTCTATCTGCGCGACCCGGATCTGAACCTGATCGAGATCTCGGAGCTCATCTGACACAGCGCAATCCGCGCTGCTGGGCAGTCGGACAAACGGCTGTTGCAGTTCAGACTTGAAACCGCCCGGTGTACAAGCTCACCATCCCTCGTTCATGGAGCCCGCAGACAGACGATCCGACCTTCGATGGCCTGGCGCTGCTCTTCGCGCAGGCTCGCAGTCTGAAGTGCCAGCAGCTCGAAGCCGTGGGCGGCGGACAGCGCACGCAGATAACGCTCGGAATGAGCGTAGCGAAAACTGCGACGCAACTGCCAGCCGTGTTCGTCGCCGGTCGCTTCGACCGAGAAGGCGAACACACCGCCGGCCTGCAACACGCGCCGCACGCCGGCGAATACCGCATCGAGATCGCCAATGTAGATGAAGACATCGGCGGCCACCACCAGCGCGTGCCGCCGGGGCGTGTGCTGCAGGTGCTCGGCGATGTCGGCCTGCACGAGATCGTCGTAGACCGCGCGCTCGGCCGAACGCGCCAGCATCGTCGGCGACAGGTCCACCCCTGTCAGCTGGCGGGCCAGCGGCCGCAGCAGCGGGCCGCACAAGCCGGTGCCGCAGCCCAGGTCCAGCGCCGAGGAGAGCAGCCCGGGGCCCGGCAGCAGCGCAGCCTGCGCCGCCTGCACCACCAGCGCATGCGCGCGGTAGTGCAGCGTCTGCACCAGGTGGGTCTCGAAGTCCTGCGCGTAGCTGTCGAACAGCGCCCGCACATAGGCCGGCGGCGTCGCCGGCGGGGCTTCACGGCCGGTCAGCGCGGCCAGGAAGTAGTGGTTCATCGGCCGCTCGTCGCCGCAGGCAGCCGCACGCTCGAAGGCCAGCGCCGCAGGCTGCGGCTGGCCCAGGTCGTTCAGCAAGTGGCCCAGGTGGCTCCAGGCCCGGCCCAGCGCGGGGTCCAGCGCCAGCGCCTGTTCGTACGAGGCTTGTGCCTGCGCGTGCCGGCCCAGCGACTGCAAGGTCTGGCCGTGCAGCATCCAGGCCTGGCTGTGCGCCGGCGCGTCGCGCAGCAGGCCGTCGAGCGCGTCCAGCGCCTGCGCATGCCGGCCCCGCCGGTTCAGCGTGGCGGCACGGTGGTAGCGCGCCGGCACCTGGCCGGGCTCGAGCGCCAGCGCGCGGTCGAAACTGTGCAGCGCATCGTCGTCCCGGCCCAGCTCGCTGCAGGCGATGCCGCGGTGGCACCAGGCATCCGCGTGCTGCGGCTCCGCCGCCAGCGCCTCGTCCAGTGCCGTCAGCGCCTGACGCGGCTGCGCCAGCTGCAGCCGCGCCGCGGCCAGGTTCACCAGCACCGACACCCGCCCGGGCACCCGCGCCAGCGCCGCCTCGAAGCACAAGGCCGCGGCTGCCGCGTCGCCCGCCTCGTAGCGGCGCACGCCGTCGAGGAAGTGCTGTCGTGCGGACTCGAAACTGTCGTTCATCGGCGGTTCATTGGTGGGCCTCTGCGGGATTGTCTCAGCGCCACGCAGTGCCCGGCCCTTGCGGCTAGCATGCGGGCCAGACCGCCATCCCTGCCCACACAAGGAGCCCGTTCATGATCCGACGCCGCACCGCCCTGGCCCTGCCGGCCGCGCTGGGCCTCAGCCCCTGGATGGCCCAGGCCCAGGCGAAGAAGGACACGCTGGTGCTGGCCATGACGCTGGAGCCGACGCCCGGGCTGGACCCCACGGCCGGCGCGGCCGCGGCGATCGGCGAGGTGGTGCTCTACAACATCTTCGAGACGCTGACCAAGATCAACAGCGACTCGACGATCACGCCGCTGCTGGCGCAAAGCTGGACGGTGACGCCGGACAACAAGACCTGGGCCTTCCAGCTGCGCCCCGGTGTCACGTTCCAGAACGGCGAAGCCTTCAACGCGCAGACCGTGAAGTTCACGCTGGAACGCGCGGTGGCCGCCGATTCGGTGAACAAGGACAAGGCCACTTTCGCCAACATCCTCAACATCGCGCTGACCGACGACATGACGGTGGTGCTGACGCTGAAGAACCCGAACCCCGATTTCCTGTTCCAGCTGGGCCAGGCCACCGCGGTGATGGTCGAGCCCAAGAGCGTGGCCGGCAACGGCACCCAGCCGGTGGGCACCGGGCCGTACAAGCTGGAGAGCTGGGCCAAGGGCTCGGCCGTCGTGCTCGCGCGCTGGGACGGCTACCGCGATGCCAAGGCCATCAAGCTGCGCCGGGTGACGATGCGCTTCATCAGCGACAGTGCCGCGCAGGTGGCCGCGCTGCTGGCCGGTGACGTGGACTGCTTTCCGCGCGTCACGGCCGGGCGCTCGCTGGACCAGTTCAAGCGCGACAAGCGCTTCCAGATCGTCATCAGCGGCTCGCGTGCCAAGACCATCGTGGCGATCAACAACAAGAAGAAGCCGCTGGACGACGTGCGCGTGCGCCGCGCCATCGCGATGGCCATCGACCGCCAGCAGATCATCGATGGCGTGGCCGATGGCCATGGCCTGCCCATCGGCAGCTTCTACACGCCGGGCGCGCCGGGCTATGTCGACCTGACGGCTGTGAATGCCTACAACCCCGACAAGGCGCGCGCGCTGCTGAAGGAAGCCGGCGTGACGGCGCCGCTGGAGTTGTCGCTGAAGCTGCCGCCGCCGCCGTATGCCCGCCAGGGCGGCGAGGTCATCGCCGCGATGCTGGCCAAGGTGGGCATCATCGCCAAACAGGAGAATGTGGAATGGGCGCAATGGCTGTCCGGCGTGTACGGCCAGAAGGCCTATGACCTGACCATCGTGGCCCATGTGGAACCGCTGGACATGGGCAACTTCGCGCGGCCGGGCTACTACTGGAACTACGACTCGCCGAAGTTCAACGCCCTGTGGGCCCAGGTCAACGCCACCGCCGATGCCAAGCTGCGCCACCAGTACCTGGCCGAGGTGCAGCGCCTGGTGGCCGACGACGCGGTGGCCGCCTACCTGTATGCGCCCTCGTACATCACGGTGGCCAACGCGCGGCTGAAGGGCGTGTGGAAGAACATGCCGATCTCGGTCAACGACCTGTCCTCGCTGTCCTGGGAATAGGCGCGCCGTGATCGCCGCGCGCGACCCCTTCGGCAACCCCATCCGGGTGCAGCACGAGGCCAGCGTGGCGGCGGTGGCCGGATTCATCAACGGCTTCCTCGGCTACACGCCGGACATCCTGGCGGTGCTGGCCGCCGCCGAGGCCGATCACAGCCTGATCGTGCAGGCCTGCGCCGCCGCGCTGCAGATGTTTGCCGAAGCGCCCAGCGCTCCGCCGGCCGCGCGCGCCCACCTGGCGCGCGCCGCCAAGGCAGGACTGCCTAGCACAGAAAGAGAGCGTCAGTTCGCCAGCGCCGTGGCCGCCTGGGTCGACGGCGACGCGGCCACGGCGATCGGCCAGCATGCGCAGACGCTGGCCGAGCACCCGCGCGACCTCTGCGCGCTGAAGCTGGCGCAGTACCACGCCTTCAACCTGGGCGATTCGCCGGCGATGCTGCGGCTGGCGCTGCTGGCCTTGCCGGCCGCCGCCGACCTGGCCTGGCTGCACGGCATGCTGGCCTTTGCCTGGGAGCAATGCCACCGGCTGGCCGAAGCCGAGCTGGCGGCGCGCCAGGCGCTGGCGATGCAACCGGCCGAGCCCTGGGCCCAGCATGCGCTGGCCCACGTGATGCTGACCGAAGGCCGGCTGCACGAAGGCGCGGCCTTCCTCGCGGCCGTCAGCGGTCCGTGGTCCGGCCTGAGCTCGTTCATGCGCACGCACAACTGGTGGCACCTGGCGCTGTTCCGCATCGAACTCGGCGACGATGCCGCCGCGCTGGCGCTGTACGACCACGAGGTCTGGGGTGTCGACAAGCGCTATTCGCAGGACCAGGTCGGTGCGGTGTCGCTGCTGGCGCGGCTGGAACTGGCCGGCGTGGCGGTGGGCGAGCGCTGGGCGGAGCTGGCCGGCTGGTTGGCCGCGCGGGTGCAGGACCAGGTGCAGCCCTTCCTCGACATGCAGTACCTCTACGGCCTGGCCCGGGCCGGGCGGCCGGAAGCGGATGTGCTGCTCGCTCACATCGCGCGTCATGCGCCGCAGGCCCCCCCGGCGTCGCGCCTGGCCTGGCAGCAGGTGGCCCTGCCGGCCTGCCGCGGCCTGCTGGCCCATGCCCGCGGCGACTGGGCCACGGCGGCCGCCCAGCTGGCGCAGGCCTTGCCGCGGCTGACGGCGATCGGCGGCAGCCATGCTCAGCGGGAGCTGTTCGAGCAGGTCCACCTCGATGCGCTGCAGCGCAGCGGCCAGCTGGCCGGCGCACTGAACCTGCTGCAGCCGCTGGCCAACGCGCAGCCCGAATCCGAACGCTTGCAGCGCCGGCTGCAGGCGGTCTGCGCCGGCCTCGGCCTGCCGCCGCCGCGGGTCCGACACTGAACCGCCCGCCGGCTCGGCGGGCGCGAGAACAGGGCGCGGCCCGCTCGGCCTCAGCGCAACGCCGGCACCGTGCTGGGCTGATCGGGCAGGCCGTGCAGGTGATCGGCCTCGGCCCAGCTCAGGATCTGCAGCGCGTCGCCGGTCCAGCGCAAGCGGTTGATGCCGGTGTTCGGGATCTCGCAGGTGCGCGGGCCGTGCAGCGGCTGAGCCCGCGCGGCACGCCACAGCATGTCCAGCACACCGCCGTGCGTGACCACGGCAATGCGCGCACCGGCATGCGCGGCCACGGTGGCCCGCAGTGCCTGCATCACGCGGGCGAAGAAGCCGCGGTTGCTTTCGCCGCCGCCGGGCAGGGCGTAGTCGGCCTCGTGGCGCACCCATTGGTCCCACAAGGGCGCGTGCTGGCTGCGGATGGTCGGCACGTCCAGGCCTTCCAGCACGCCGAAGGCCTGCTCGCGCCACAGCGGTTCGGCCTGCACCGTCTGCGAGCGCCGCCGTGCCAGGGCCTGCGCGGTGCTGTGGGCGCGCTGCAGGTCGCTGGCCACCAGCACGTCGATCGTTTCATCGGCCAGCCGCTCACCCAGGCGTTCGGCCTGGGCCAGGCCGGTGGCATTCAGCGGCACGTCGATCTGGCCCTGGAAGCGGTGCTGGCGGTTCCAGTCGGTCTCGCCGTGGCGGATCACGATCAACTCGGTCATGGGTCGGATTGTCGGGGCATTCCCGCAAGGACATGCCTGCTTGCATGTGCCGCGGGGCTTTGCAGCAGGGGATCGCCGGCACGATCCCTGCTGGCTATAGTGGGTTGGCGACTGGACGGGCCGCATCCTGCCAGGCGCATTGAGGGAGAACACGACATGCGCACTGCAACGACCGGCCTCCTGGTGTTCGGCGTGGCCCTGGTGGCCGTTGGCGGCACGGTGTTCCGCGTCGCCACCGCGCCGGACCGCATCCGCGATCGCATCGAAACCGCACGCAAGGTCTGCGCCGAACGCGGCGGCGAATGGGTCACCGTCAACCGCCGCGAACAGTGCCGCTTGCCCGGCGCGACGTCGGGGATACTGCCCTGAGCCCCGAACGCCCCAAGCGTCTGGCCTCCGAGGGCGGATCAGGCTGCCGTCCGATGGCCATCGCCTTCGCGTGTTTGCAACGGAAGGCGCTTGAGCTGCTGGCGCAGCCGGTGCGGCGCGCAACCCGTCGTCAGTGGCCGCGCAACGCGCTCACCATGGCGCCCGCATCCCCCTGGCTGATCAGCTCCAGCTCGCCCTGCGCCACGCAAGCCTGCGGATCGGCCAGCGCGCGCTGCACCAGGCCTTCGCCGCGCAGCTGCGGGCCGGCGGCCAGGCCCATCCAGCAGTTGCGGCTGCTGCGCTTGGCGGCGTAGAGCGCCAGGTCGGCCAGCGCCAGCGCATCTTCCCAGCTCAGCAGGGCCGCGCCGCCGGCCTGCGTCGCGGCTGACGCGGCGGCCTTGTCGGCGTCCGGTGGCGCGACCCGGTCGCCCGGCGGTTCGGGCTCGAACGGCAGGCAGGCGAAGCCGATCGACACCGTCATCGTCAGCAGCGCGCTGTCGTCCTGCCGGATGTCGTGCTGCGCTGTGTCGTGCGACGCGTGGCCCGACAGCGCCACCGGCGCATGGATGCAGCGGCGCAGCCGCTCGGCCAGCGCGGCGGCGCCGCGTGCCGCGATGCCATGGGCCACCAGCAGGAACTCCTCGCCGCCCCAGCGCACCAGGTGGTCGCCGGGCCGCAGCTGCTGCTGAAGGCGCTGCGCCACGGCCACCAGCGCCGCGTCGCCGACGGCGTGGCCGCGGCTGTCGTTGATGAGCTTGAAGTGGTCGATGTCGATCAGCAGCATCGCGAAGCCGGCGTCGCCAGCGCCGGGCGTCGCGAGGCGCCCGGTGAGGTAGCGGCGGTTGTGCAGGCCGGTCAGCGGGTCGGTCAGGCTGGCCTGTTCCAGCGCCATCGATTTGCGCTCCAGTGCGGTGGACTTTTCGGCCAGGCGCTGCGTCACCTCGCGCAGCTGCGCGGTGCGTTCGTCGACGCGCCGCTCCAGCCAGGCCTGCTGCTGGCGCAGGCGCCGCGTGCGCAACTGCAAGGTCAGCGCGCCCAGCAGCAGCACGGCCAGCACGCCGCCCACGCGCGCCCACCAGGTCTGGTACCAGGCCGGCAGCACGCGCAGCGGCAGTTGCAGCGGCTTGTCGGTCCACAGGCCGTGGCGGTTGGTGGCCCGCAGCAGCAGCGTGTAGTCGCCCGGCGGCAGCTTGGCGTGGCTGACCAGCCGGTGCTGCGCATCGGTCTCGACCCAGTCGCGGTCCACGCCCTGCAGCATCGTCGCGTAGCGCAGCCGCGCCGGGTCGGAATAGTCCAGCGCGGCGAACTCGACGATCAGGCTGTTGGCCTCGGGTGCGATGTCCAGGCGCTGGCCGGCCTGCAGCGCCTGCGGCGGGCGTGGCTGGCCGCCGACCTGCAGCGCCGTCACCACCACCGGCGGCGTGTAGCGCCAGTCGCTCACCGCCTCGGGCCGCACGACGGTCATGCCGCCGGCGCCGCCGAACAGCAACTCGCCCTGGGCCGTGCGCGCGGCCGCGCCGGTCCAGTAGATCGGGAACATCACGCCGTCGGAGGCGCGCAGCGCGCGCACGCTGAGCGTGGCCGGGTCGATCAGCGCCAGGCCGCTGTCGGTGCTGGCCCAGACGCGGCCCTGCGCGTCTTCGAGCAGGGCATTGACGTTGTCGTCCGGCAGGCCCTCGGCCGCGCCCGCGCGGCCGGCGCGCGGTTCTGCCGCGCCAGGGCGGCCGGCGCCAGGCTCGGCGGCGCTGAGGCGGCGCACGCGCAGCGGCTGTTCCAGCGGCCGCTCGATCAGGCTCAGGCCGGCGCCGAAGGTGCCGACCCACAGCCGGCCCGCGCGGTCGGTGTGCACGGCAGTGATGAAGCCGCCGGCCAGCGCCTGCGGGTTGTCGCGTTCGGGCAGCCAGCGGCTGAGCACGCCACGCTGCGGGTCGACGCGGTTCAAGCCGTTGCGCGTGCCGACCCACAGCGTGCCCTGCGGCGCCGCGGCGATCACCGTGACCCGGTCTTCGCTGAGCTGCCAGGCCGCGGTATCGGCCGCCGCGACTTCGCCGCCCGGGCTGCTGCGCCGCTGGCTGCGGCCGCTGCGCAGGTCCAGCGACCACAGGCCATCGGTGCCGCCGCCGATCCACAGCGTTTCGCCGTCGCGCCACAGCGCCCAGGTGCTGGCCGCGGGGTCGCGCCCCGCCAGCGGTACGCGCTGCAGTTGGCGGCCGTCGGCACTGGCGCGGTACAGGCCACGCTTGGTGGCGATGTATTTCTCCTGTGCCAGGCCTTCGACGATGGCCAGCACGATGTCCTGCGGCAGCGCGCTGAGCGACTGCGTGGCATCGGGCCGCAGCGCCTGCGCGGCGCCGCCCGCCGGGTCGACGATGACCACGCCCTGCTTGTGCGTGCCCAGCCACAGCCGGCCGTCCGCGGTCGGCAGGATCCAGCTGATCTCGGCGCCGGCGCGCGAGGCGGCCGACGCGTCCAGCCCGAACATCGTCATCACCGCCGTCTGCGTCGGGTCATGGCGGCTGATGCCGCGGTCGGTGGCCAGCCACAGCAGCCCGGCACGGTCGCGGAACAGGCTGCGCACGGTGTTGTCGGCCAGGCTGCCGGGCGAGGCCGGCGTGTGGCGGATGCGCCGCGCGTCCCAGCCCGCGCCCAGCAACGCGGCGGGGGAGTCCGACGGGTCCTGCGCGCTGCTGTCGCCGCCGAGCTGGATCTCGACCACGCCCTGGCCCAGCGTCGCCAGCCAGACCACGCCGGGGCGCACTTCGCTGATGCTGGTGACATGCTCGTCCTGCAGCGGCGTGCCCTGCCAGGGCGTCAGCTGCAGCGCGCGGGCGCTCGGCTGCCCCGCACCCCAGACGAAGGCACCGTGCTGCTGCGTGCCGATCCACACGCGGCCGCGACTGTCCTGCTGCAAGGCCTGCACGGCAGGCTGCACGTCGGCGGCCAGCGGGACGCGTTCGAAGGCGGCCGCGCCGCCATGTGCCGGGGCGCCCGGCGCCGACTGCCGAAACAGCCCCAGCTCGGTGCCCACCCACAGCCGGCCCTCACCATCGCGCAGCAGCGACAGCACCCGCGTGCGCGGCAGCCCGGCCAGGGCCGCGCCGGCCGATGCCTGCGGCGTGACCTGCAGCGTGCGCGCGTCGATGCGGTCCAGCCCGCCATCGGTGCCGACCCACAGGCGGCCGCTGCCGTCGTCCAGCAGCGCATGCACATTGACATGACTCAGGCCCCGCGGGCCGGCGCCGACGGTGTCGAAGCGGTCCAGCGCCGCGTCGTAACGCGCCAGGCCGCCGCCGCTGGTGCCCACCCACAGCCGGCCAGCGGCGTCCTGCTGCAGCACCTGGATCCAGCCGTCGGGCAGCAACCCGGCAGCCGGCGGCCCCGAGCGGTACAGGCGTGCGGCGTAACCATCCCAGCGCGCCAGGCCGCTGACCGTGCCGATCCACAGAAAGCCCTGCGCGTCCTGCGCGACGCTGTAGACCACGTCGTTGGGCAGGCCCTGGCTGCGCGCCAGCGTCTGGAACACCGGTTCCGTCAGGCGTGACCAGCGCGTGGGCGTGGCGGGTGCGGCCGGCGCCGCCGGCACGGCCAGGGCGTGGGCCGTGAACGACAGCAGCAGCGCCGCCAACAGCGCGCCCATCACGGTGCGGACAAGGGGTTCAGGCATCAGAACAGCGGACAAGGACAGCAGGGATGCCCGGCCTGGCAGGGGAGCGGCGAGGCTAGCACAGCGCCCCGTCATGCCGCCCCGTGCGCTGGCACCGATCCGGGACATGCGCGGACATGTTGGCACACTGCAGCGCTTTCACCGGAGACCCGCGATGGACTACCAGGCCCTGCTCGAACAGATCCACGACCAGCTGCGGCCGGTCATCGGCCAGGGCCAGGTCGCGAACTACATCCCGGAGCTGGCGGGCGTATCGCCGCAGCATTTCGGCATGGCGGTGGTGCAGCTCGACGGCACCGTGCATGCGGTCGGCGATGCGCGCGTGCCGTTCTCGATCCAGAGCATCAGCAAGCTGTTCACGCTGGTGATGGCGCTGCAGTGCGAGGGCGATGCGCTGTGGCAGCGCGTCGGCCGCGAGCCTTCGGGCAACCCCTTCAATTCGCTGGTGCAGCTGGAGCGCGAATCGGGCATTCCGCGCAACCCCTTCATCAATGCCGGCGCGCTGGTGCTGGCCGACGTGCTGTGCACACGTTATGCGGTGCCGGAAACCGCGGTGGTCGACCTGACACGCAAACTGGCCGGCCACGAGGACATCCACTACAACCGGCGCGTCGCGAAATCCGAACGCGACACCGCGCACCGCAATGCTGCGATGGCCTACTTCATCAAGAGCTTCGGCAACCTGCGCAACCCGGTGCCGCAGGTGCTGGACGCCTACTGCCGGCATTGCGCGATCGAGATGAACTGCGTCGACCTGGCCCGCGCCGTGACCTTGCTGGCCCACCACGGCGTGCTGCCGCGCACCGGCGAACGCCTGCTCAGCCTGGGTGCGGCCAAGCGCATCAACGCGCTGATGCTGACCTGCGGCACCTACGATGCTGCCGGCGACTTCGCCTTCAGCGTCGGCCTGCCGGCCAAGAGCGGCGTGGGCGGCGGCATCGTCGCGCTGGTGCCGGGCGAATGCGGCGTCTGCGTGTGGTCGCCCGGGCTCGCGCCGTCGGGCAATTCACTGGCCGGCTCGCTGGCGCTGGAGCACTTCACCACGCTGACCGGGAGATCGATCTTCTAGGTTTTGTCTCGGCGTCGTAGCGGTAGGCGTTGTGCAGCCGGGCAGGCCGGCGGTGGCCTGCACGAAGGGGTCGTTGAAGACGTTGCTGCGGGGCTGGGCCGCAGCGAACCGGGGAGCTATCGGCACCAGCACGTCGACCCCTGCACTTGAGCATATGCAAGCGCGTTTTGCTTCGTTCAACTCAAGCGGCCTGCTGCGTATCGTGCAGGCATCGTTGATTCCCACCCACGGCCATGCACGTCGTCAGCCTCTCCGGCAGCCCTTCCGCAAGTTCCCGCTCAGCCTGGCTGCTGCACCAAGCCGCCGAACGTGTGGGCGCGCGCGCCGACTCGTTCCACCCCATCGATCTGCGCCGCCTGCCGGCCGAGGCCTTGCTGGCCGGTGATGCGCGCCACCCGGCCTTGCGCGCGGCGATCGAGCCGGTGCTCGCGGCCGATCTGCTGCTGGTGGCCACGCCGATCTACAAGGCCGCGTACAGCGGACTGCTGAAGGTCTTCATCGACCTGCTGCCGGCCGACGCGCTGCGCCACACCACCGTGCTGCCACTGGCCACCGGCGGCTCGCCCGGCCACCTGCTGGCGCTGGACTATGCGCTGAAGCCGGTGTTGTCGGCCCTCGGTGCACGGCACATCCTGGATGCGGTGTATGGGCTGGACGCTCAACTGCCGCGTCATGCCGATGGCCACTACACGCTGGCCGATGAGCTGGCGCAGCGGCTGGACCGCGCGCTGGCCGGTCTGTTCGAGCCGACGCGCCGCGCGGTCGCCGTGCCCTGTTGACGCTCATCGGTTGACCTCGCCGCGTCGACCCTGAGGTCCCGTTTGTCTCCCGGTCTCACCCGAGACCGTTCAGCCCCGCGCGGCCCGCGTCGCGCGGGGGCTTTTTCCCCTCTTGCCGGTTCTCGCTCATGAAGATCTCGAAGTCCTTGAAGTCCTGGTTCGCCGCGCTCACGCTGGCGGCCTTGCTGCCCGCCGCCGGCGCGCAATCGAACGAGTTGCTGCGCATCGGCTACCAGAAATCGGCCAGCCTGCTGGCCTTGCAGAAAGCCCAAGGCACGCTGGAGCGCAAGCTCGCGCCCTTGGGCGTGGCGGTGAAGTGGGTGGAGTTTCCCGCCGGGCCGCAGCTGCTGGAGGGCTTGAACGTCGGCGCGGTCGATGTCGGCTTCGTCGGCGAGGCGCCACCGATCTTTGCGCAGGCCGCCGGCGCCAACTTCGTCTACATCGGCAACGATCCGGCGGCGCCGGAGGCCGAGGCCATCGTCGTCGCGAAGGACTCGCCGATCAAGCGCGTGGCCGATCTGAAAGGGCGCAAGGTGGCGCTGAACAAGGGCAGCAACGTGCACTACCTGCTGCTGCGCGCACTGGAAGCGGCGGGCCTGAACTATGCCGACATCCAGCCGGTGTTCCTGCCGCCGGCCGATGCGCGCGCGGCCTTCGAGAAAGGCGCGGTCGACGCCTGGGTGATCTGGGACCCCTTCCTCGCCGCCGTGGAAAAGCAGAGCGGCGCACGCGTGCTGGCCAACGGCCGCGGCCTGGTCAACAACTACGCCTACTACCTGGCCGAGCGCCACTACGCGGCGAAGCAGCCGCAGGTGATCAAGGCCTTGTTCGACGACAGCGTCGAGCGTGCGCAATGGTTGAAAGCCAACCTGAAGCAGGCGGCCGCACTGATCGGCCCGCTGCAGGGCCTGGACGTCGATGTCGTGGAACTGAGCCTGAGGCGCTACCCCTTCGGCGTGGTGCCGGTCACTGCCGCCGTCGGTGCCGAGCAGCAGAAGATCGCCGATGCCTTCCATGCGCTGAAGCTGATCCCGAAGCCGATCCGCATTGCCGATGCACTGCCGGGCAGCCCGGTGAACGCTGCCGCCGGTGCCACCACCGCGCAGGCGAAGTGAGGTGATGACCATGAGCCGCCTCACCCGCCGCCGTGCGCTGCAACTGCTGGCTGCGACCGGCGCCGCCAGCGCGTCGTCCTTCAGCCAGGCCCAGGCGCCCACCGAGTTGCGCATCGGCTTCCAGAAGGGTTCGTTCAACCTGGTCGTCGCCAAGAGCCTGGCGCTGGTGGAAAAACGCCTGCCCGGCGTGGCCGTCAAGTGGGTCGAGTTCCCGGCCGGGCCGCAGCTGCTGGAGGCCCTGGCCATCGGCAGTGTCGACTTCGGCGGCGTCGGCGATTCACCGCCGGTCTTTGCACAGGCCGCCGGCAAGGACCTGTTCTACGTCGGCGCCGAACCGGCCAAGCCCGACAGCTCGGCGATCCTTGTCAAACCCGAGGCCGCACTGAAGACGCTGGCCGACCTCAGGGGCAAACGCATCGCCGCGCAGAAAGGCTCCAGTGCGCATTTCCTGCTGGTGCAGGCGCTGGCCAAGGGCGGTGTCGCCTGGAACGAGGTGTCGCCCGTTTACCTGCCGCCGGCCGATGCGCGCGCGGCTTTCGAGAAAGGCGCTGTCGATGCCTGGGCGATCTGGGATCCGTACTACGCCGCGGCCGAGATCGCCGGCGGCGTGCGCGTGCTGGCCACCAGCCGCGGTCTGACCAACAACAACACCTTCTACCTGGCCGGCCGCGGCCTGACACAGCGTGAGCCGCAGCTGCGGCAGCTGTTCACCGCGCTCACCGAGGCCGATGCCTATGTGCAAAGCCAGCGCAAGCCAGCTGCGCAGCTGTTCGCCGATTTCGCCGGCCTGGGGCTGGCCACCGTGCACCGCGTGCTGGAACGGCGCCAGCCCTCGCCGGTGGGGCCGCTGACGCCCGCACTGGTGGCCGAGCAACAGCGCGTGGCCGATGCCTTTGCCCAGCTCGGGCTGATTCCGAAACCGATCCGCGTGGCCGACATCGTCTGGCAACCGGGCGCTGCCCGCGTGGCGCAGGCCGTGCGCTGAAGGAGATTCGACCGTGACACTCAAGATCCTGTGGTTCATCCCGACCCATGGCGACAGCCGCTACCTCGGCACCTCGCGCGGCGGCCGCCATGCCGATTTCAGCTACTTCAAGCAGGTCGCTGTGGCCGCTGACACCCTGGGTTATGAAGGTGTGCTGCTGCCCACCGGCCGCTCCTGCGAAGACCCGTGGACCGTCGCGTCCAGCCTGATCGACGCCACGCGGCGGCTGAAGTTCCTGGTGGCCCTGCGGCCGGGACTGGTGCAGCCGGTGCAGCAGGCCCGCGTGGCCGCCACCTTCGACCGCCTGTCCGGCGGCCGCCTGCTGGTGAACCTGGTGACCGGGGGCGATGCCGACGAACTGGAAGGCGACGGCCTGTTCCTGAACCATGCCGATCGCTACCAGCTGTCGACCGAGTTCCTGACGATCTGGCGCGAGGTGCTGGCGCGCAGCCACCACGGCGAGCCGCTGGATTTCGCCGGCGAGCAGCTGAAGGTGCGCGGCGCGAAAGTCATCTACCCGCCGGTGCAGGCGCCGTACCCGCCGCTGTTCTTCGGCGGCTCGTCGCCCGAGGCGCATGAACTCGCGGCGCAGCAGCTCGACACCTACCTGACCTGGGGCGAACCGCCGGCCGCGGTGGCCGCGAAGCTGGCCGACATCCGCGAACGCGCCGCACGGTACGGCCGCACGCTGAACTTTGGCATCCGGCTGCATGTGATCGTGCGCGAGACCGAAGAAGCCGCCTGGGCCGCTGCCGGCGAACTGATCCAGCACCTGGACCCCGCCACCGTGGCCGCCGCGCAGAAGAAGTTCGCGGCGATGGACAGCGTCGGCCAGCGCCGCATGGCTGCGCTGCACGGCGGGCAGTACGACCCGGGCAACATCCGCAAGGGCCTGGAAGTGGCGCCCAACCTGTGGGCCGGTGTCGGCCTGGTGCGTGGTGGCGCCGGCACGGCACTGGTCGGCAACCCGGAGCAAGTGGCCGCACGCATTCGCGAATATGCCGATCTGGGGCTGCAGTACTTCATCCTGTCAGGCTATCCGCACCTGGAGGAGGCTTACCGCTTTGCCGAGCTGGTGTTCCCGCTGCTGCCGCTGGGCGTGCGCGAGAAGCTGGTGCAGCCGGAGTCGATCGCCGGGCAGCCCCAAGATCGACTGCCCCCCTCGGGGGGTGGAACGCCGCAGGCGTTCCAGGGGGCCCGATACACCGGCCCGTTCGGCGAGATCGTTGCCAATACCTATCTGCCGAAGTCAGCGGCAGCCAGTTGAGGGGCGCAAGCATGCAACGCTGGACTTCGCGTGCCGCACCCTGGCTGGTGCCGGTGCTGATCCTGCTGGCCTGGGAGGCCGCCTCGTCTTCCGGCTGGTTGTCCACCCGCGTGCTGCCGGAGCCGCTGGCGGTGTTCAAGGCTTTCTGGCAGTTGGCCGCCTCCGGCGAGATGGCCACGCATGTGGCGGTGAGCACGCGCCGCGCGGCGCTGGGGTTTGCCATCGGCGGTGGGCTGGGCCTGCTGCTGGGTCTGGCCACCGGCAGCTTCCGCATCGCCGAGACGCTGCTCGATTCCACGCTGCAGATGGTGCGCAACATCCCGGCGCTGGCGCTGATTCCGCTGGTCATCCTGTGGTTCGGCATCGATGAGTCGGCCAAGCTGTTCCTGGTCGCGCTGGGCGTGTTCTTCCCGCTGTACCTGAACACCTTCCACGGCATCCGCTCGGTCGACAAGGGCCTGATCGAGATGGCGCGCAGCTACGGCCTCAGCAGCTGGGCGCTGTACCGCCAGGTGATCCTGCCCGGCGCATTGCCCTCGATCCTGGTCGGCGTGCGTTTTTCGCTGGGGCTGATGTGGGTGCTGCTGATCGTTGCCGAGACGATCTCGGCGCAGGCCGGTATCGGCTACCTGACGATGAATGCGCGTGAGTTCCTGCAGACCGATGTGGTGCTGGTGGGGATCCTGCTCTACGCGGGA
>NZ_DATILJ010000062.1:0-2678 GCF_035476535.1 Aquabacterium sp. | reverse complement strand
CTCGGGCGTGAAGGCATTGCGGCTGGCCGGGCTGTCGAGGGTGACCAGGGCCGTGCTGCCCTGCAGTTCGAAGCGCACGCTCATCGCTTGTCCATCGCGCGGGCGATGATCTCCTTCATCACCTCGTTGGCGCCGCCGTAGGCACGTGGTTCAGCGTGTCGGCAATGGCGCGGCACATCGTCGCGGCGGCGCCCACCGCAATCAGCAGCCGCTCGCGCTCGCCTCCGTACTGACCCTTGGTTTGCGGGCCAGGTGATCTGCGACTCGCCGGTCACCGTGACGATGCCGTCGCTGTTCGTGATGGCCAGGTGCATGCGCACCATGCGGTCCGGTATCCAGACGATGCGGCCGCTGCAGTTGATGCATTCGCCGATCGTGAACGCCGGTCATGATCCGCTGTCACTCGACGGCGAGGAAGCGGCCTTTGGTTTCGTTCACCGCGCCAGTCCCTGCTTCAGCAACGCAGGGTGGGCGGCTGCGAACCAGGTTGCCACGTCGGCGAGCCAGGGTTCCGCCAGGGCCACGGCTTCGCGCGCTTCGTCAGCGGTGCTCACAAGCCCGGCGCGGTACTTGCGGTTGCGCCAGTCGCGCAGGGCGTCCAAGGTATCGAAGCGCGCCTGACCCAGGCCGACGGCATGCGCAGCGCCTTCGAAGGCCACCGCATGGTGACCGCGGTCACTGGTGGCGCGCCAGCCCTCGGCGCAGGCCACGGCCAAGCTGCTCAGCAGCACGGCATCCCAGGCCGCGTCCATGCGCGTGCCGGCGGACACGGCGGCCTGCCGGGCATCCTGCAGTTTCACCTGGGCTTGTTGCAACCAGGCCACCACGTCACGGGCGTTCGCGGGCTGGGGCTTCAGCGGCGCGTCGGGTTCAGCCGCCAGCTGCTTGAAGGATTTCAACATCGAAGTCTCCGATGAGCGGCATGCGCGGCCCTTGCACGACGCCCTGCGCGAAGCTCTCGCCGGCACGGAGCTGGTTCTTGAACGCGTCGATGGTAAAGGCGGTGGCATGCACTGGCCGCCCCAGCGCCCGCCCCGCAGGCTTGAGCGCAGCATTGAGCTTGAGTTCGGAGGCGGTGCCGAGCACGAGCACGTCCACATCGCTGCCGGCACGCGCCTGCCCACGCGCCACCGAGCCGAACACCACGGCCACCTTCGCGCCGGCCACCGCGGACAAAGCCTCGCGCAGCGTGCGGACCAGCAGGCTGTCTTGCTGCATCAGCGTGGCCAGGGCGGCCAAGCTCGGATCGGCGCTGGCGTAGTAGCGGGGCAGGCCGTCCTGCTGGCGCCGCTGCACCAAACCCGCTGCTGTCCAGCGCTTGAGAAGCCGGGCCACGTTGCCGGGGTCGATGCCGGCCTCGGCCGCCAGCTCGCGCTGGCCGAAGCCCCGGCCGGGCTCGGCGAACAGCGAGCGCAGCGCGCGAAAGCGCGCCACACCGCCAAACAGCTCGGCAAGGGTGGATTCGTTCATCGGAGGTCGTAGTCGATTGGACGGCAGTGTAGGCGATTAGGCTACGTTGATGCTGAATCGGCTACATCGACGTCAGAAACACATCGTCAAAACCCGATCAAGTAGTCTGCGCCTTGAGCGATTGATGCAAGTCTTTGACTTGCCAAGGAAAGGTCTGCCAACCTCTTGCTTCCGCTCTGGTTGAATCAAGACCTGATCAAGAACGCTCAAGTGCCGAACGCAGCCGGCCCGGGGATGTTCCGGGCCTGCCGCCCGGATCAGGCCCGCGTCCAACGTCCTCCGATCACGGCAGTGGTCCGGGTGGCATTCCTCGCCGATCGATCGCTCTTCAGCCTTCCGCCGCTCCCCCAGTTGCGGCCGCGACTTGAGGGGCCTATCGGCATATCCACGCCCCTCACGCCGGCCACTGAAACCCCAACGGCTGCTTGTCCAGGAAGCGCCGCACCGCCTCCTGATGCTCCGGGCTGCCGAAAGCCAGCGCCTGCGCGTTGGCCTCGGCGTCCAGCAGCGCGGCCAGCGCGCCGGGGTCGCTCATCGTGCGCTTGACCAGGCTGGTGGCCAGCGGCGAGGCATCGGCGAAGCTGGCGGCCAGCGCCAGCGCGCGCGGCAGCAGGCGCTCGGGCGCGTGCAGTTCCATCACGATGCCGATGTCCTTGGCCTCCGGCGCGCCGACTTCGCGTGCCGACAGCATCAGCTCTTTCGCGCGCTGCGCGCCGACCACGCGCGGCAGCGTGTAGAACACGCCGCAGTCGGGCACCAGCCCGAGCCGCATGAAGGACAGGCAGAAGCGCGCGCGCGGCGTCGCGAGCACGAAGTCGGCGGCCAGCGCCAGGCTGAAGCCGGCACCGTAGGCCGCGCCGTCCACCGCGGCGATGACCGGCCGGTCCAGCGTCAGCAGCTCGCTGATCCAGCGCTGCGTGCCATGCATGCGCTCGCGCCAGCCGGCGCCGTCGAGCCGTGCGGCGGCAATGCCGCGCAGGTCGCCGCCGGCGCAGAAGTGGCCGCCGGCGCCGGTGAGGATCAGCGCGCGGATCTCGCGCTCGGCGCGCACACGTTCGATCGCCTGGGCCAGGCCATCGCGCAGCTCGGGCGTGAAGGCATTGCGGCTGGCCGGGCTGTCGAGGGTGACCAGGGCCGTGCTGCCCTGCAGTTCGAAGCGCACGCTCATCGCTTGTCCATCGCGCGGGCGATGATCTCCTTCATCACCT
>NZ_DATILJ010000061.1:0-41708 GCF_035476535.1 Aquabacterium sp. | reverse complement strand
CGCACGCCATCGAGGTCTCGCAAAAGCTGGGCTTCGTCATCGAAGGCACGATGCGTGGTTTTCTGCGCCTGGCCGATGGCTCGCGCAGCGATCTGGTCGTCGCCGGTTTATTGCTCGACGACGCGTACTTCGCTCGCACGGCACGCATCCGGCAGCGCCTGCTCGGGCCGCCTCCAGAGGCAGCGTAGTCCACCGCGCCCCGCGGCTATGGCTTCGATAGCCGCGCCACCTATCGCCCCGCAGCAGCCAATCAAATGGACCGGCGCCGGGCCGGCTCCTACGCTTGCACTCACCGCAACGCAGGAGCTTCCCCGATGAGCCCCCCCACCCTCACCACAGCCTCCGGCATCCCCGTCGCCGACAACCAGAACTCGATCACCGCCGGCCCGCGCGGCCCGATCCTGCTGCAGGACTTCCACCTGATCGAGAAGCTGCAGCACTTCAACCGCGAGCGCATTCCCGAGCGCGTGGTGCATGCCAAGGGTTCCGGTGCTTACGGCACCTTCACCGTCACGCACGACATCACGGCTTACACCCAGGCCAAGCTGTTCTCGGCCGTTGGCAAGAGCACCGAGACCTTCGTGCGCTTTTCCACCGTCGGCGGCGAGCGCGGCTCGGCCGACACCGAGCGCGATCCACGCGGCTTCGCGATCCGCTTCTACACCGAAGAGGGCAACTGGGACCTGGCCGGCAACAACACGCCGATGTTCTTCATCAAGGACCCGATCAAGTTCCCCGACTTCGTGCACACGCAGAAGCGCGACCCGCAGACGAACCTGAAGTCGCCGACGATGATGTGGGACTTCTGGAGCCAGGCGCCCGAGAGCCTGCACCAGGTGACGATGCTGTTCTCCGACCGCGGCACGCCCGATGGCTACCGCCACATGGACGGTTTCGGCAGCCACACCTTCAGCCTGATCAACGCGGCCGGCGAGCGGGTGTGGGTCAAGTGGCATTTCAAGACCCAGCAAGGCATCCGGAGCTGGCCGGTCGAAGGCATCGCCGGCCGCTACGACGCCCGCGGCAGCGAGGATGACTACACCCAGGCCGGCAACCTGTTCCGCCTGCTGCCGGCGCAGGAACGGCAGAACCTGTTCGACAACATCGCCGGCGCGATGAGCAGCGTCTCGGCCGAGATCCAGGCGCGGCAGTTGGCGCACTTCGACCGCGCCGATGCAGCCTATGGCGCCGGCGGGCGCGCCGACGCGCGCCCGCCACAGCACCTGCCCGAGGCGACCGGCCGGCGCTATGCTGGTCGGCCGCTTCCACCTCTTCCTCGAGAGCGCCCCCAAACCTGTCGCTTCGCGCCAGGCCCCCCCCCCGAGGGGGTCAAGCAAAGTTGCAAAGCCACATTTACTTGAGAGCCCGCCGCGATGAGCGATTTCCCCAGCGACATCTACACCGAGCCGCACCCGATCGACGTCCAGACGCTGAACAAGCTGGGCCCGCTGCGCGCGATGGCCGGCGTGTGGCAGGGCACCCGCGGGCTGGACGTCAAGCCCAAGGCCGAGGGCCCGAAGAAGCAGGCTTACGTCGAGCGCATCGAGCTGCAGCCGATCGACCCGGTGACCAATGGCCCGCAGCTGATGTATGGCCTGCGCTATGCCACGCACATCACCAAGCCGGACCAGGTCAAGACCTACCACGAGCAGGTCGGCTACTGGTTGTGGGAGCCGGCCACCGGCACGGTGATCCACACGCTGACGATCCCGCGCGGCCAGACGGCCATGGCCGCCGGCACCACCACGGCCGATGCAAAACAGTTTCGTCTGGAATCGCAGCAAGGCCTGGACACCTGGGGCATCTGCTCGGCACCCTTCCTGCACCACGCCTTCAAGACCGTGGCCTTCAACATCAGCGTGACCGTCAACGACGACGGCAGCTGGGGCTACGAGGAAGACACGGTGCTGATGATCCGCGGCCAGGCCGAGCCCTTCCACCACACCGACCGCAATCTGCTGTTCAAGGTGGCGGAGCCCACCCCCAATCCGCTGGCGCGCTGATCGGCGCTCAAAGCAGGTCGTCGATGTGCTTGGGCCAGCTGGCTTTGAGGAGTCGGCTCAGCGCACGATCGGCCAGCAGCTTGCCGCCGGTCTGGCAGCGCGCGCAGTAGTTGGTTTCGTTGTCGGCATGCAGGATGCGCTGCACCGGCGTGCCGCAGTCCGGGCAGGGCTCACCGTAACGGCCATGCACGGCCATCTGCGGATGAAAGGCCGTCACCTTGTCGGGCCAGCCGCCATGGGCCTGGGCTTCGGCGCGCAGGCGTTCGGTCCACTCAGTCAACACCGCGCGAGTCGCGTCGTACAGGCGCTGCACCGCGTCCGCCGACAGCGCGCGGGTCAGCCTCACCGGCGACAAGCGTGCGCGGTGCAGGATCTCATCCGAATACGCATTGCCGATGCCGCTGAACAGCTGCGGGTTGGTCAGCGCGCGCTTGAGCGTATGGTTCTCGCGCACCAGCTGCGCATTGAACGCTGGCATGTCCGCTGCGAATACATCGATGCCGCCCGGGTCCATCGCGGCCAGCGCGGCGCGGTCGGGCAGCAGGTGCAGCGAGGCCCGCCGCTGCGTGCCCGCTTCGGTCAACACCAGCTGGCCGGCGTCGAACTCGAACACGGCCAGTGTGATCTTGCCCGGCGGCTTGGCGCCGGCAGCCCCCCAGCGCAGGCGGCCGGCGATCATCAGGTGGATCACCAGCAGCAGCTCACCCCCGGGCGGTGGCGACAACACCAGCACCACGCGCTTGCCCAGGCGTTCGATGCCGCTGACCGTGCAGCCCTCGACCTGGCCGATCGGCGGCAGCGCCGTGCGCAGCAGGAAGGGGTTCAGCACGCGCAGTCGTCGCAGCACCTGGCCGCGTAGCTTGGCCGTCAGGCTGTCGACATAGACGCTGATGTCGGGCAACTCGGGCATCGGCGAAGTGTGCCAGCAAGCGGCCGGCCAGGTGCTCAGCCGGCGCGCCAATTGCATGCACACTCCGGCGATGGCCTCCCCCACCCCGGCAATCGAACTGCAGCAGGTCCACAAGCGCTTTGCCGGCGGGCTGCTGGCGCTGCAGGACGTGTCGCTGCGCGTCGCGCGCGGTGAATTCGTCGCGCTGCTGGGGCCTTCGGGTTGCGGCAAGAGCACGGTGCTGCGGCTGGTGGCCGGGCTCGATGCCGCCAGCGG
This sequence comes from Aquabacterium sp., assembly GCF_035476535.1. Classification (GTDB taxonomy): domain Bacteria; phylum Pseudomonadota; class Gammaproteobacteria; order Burkholderiales; family Burkholderiaceae_C; genus Pseudaquabacterium. The sequence continues at coordinate 38,540 of NZ_DATILJ010000061.1, read as the reverse complement.
CGGGCAGCTGCAGGCGCCGGCGCTGCAACCGGGCGGCGACGGCACCACGGCGTTCGTCTTCCAGCAGCCGACGCTGATGCCCTGGGCCAGCGCCTTCGACAATGTCTGGCTGCCGCTGCGCTTGCAGGGCGTGCCGCGCAGCACGGCCGCGCCGCGTGTGCGGCAGGTGCTGGCAGGCGTCGGCCTGGCCGAGTTCGAGCACGCCTATCCGGCCGAGCTGTCGGGCGGCATGCAGATGCGCGCATCGATCGCACGCGCGCTGGTCACGCAGCCGCAACTGCTGCTGATGGACGAGCCTTTCGCGGCGCTGGACGACATCACGCGGCGCAAGCTCAACACCGACCTGCTGCAGTGGTGGCAGGGCCAGCCCGGCGATGCGATCAGCGCGCTGTTCGTCACCCACAGCGTCACCGAGGCGGTGTTCCTGAGCCAGCGCGTGCTGGTGATGTCGGCGCGGCCGGGCCGCATCGTGGCCGAGGTGGCCGTGCCCGAGCCCTACCCGCGCACGCAGGCCTTCCGGCTGACGCCGACCTTCGCGGATGCGTGCCGGGCGCTCGGCCAGGCCTTGGAACTGGCGCATGCGCCGCTGCCGTCCACCGCAGCCTCACCGGCATGATGAAGCAGCGGCTGTTGCCGACGCTGGTGCTGCTCGGCCTGATCGGCGGCTGGGAGCTGCTGGTGCGCATGGCCCAGATCCCGGCCTACACGCTGCCCGCGCCGTCGCTGATCGTGCAGACGCTGATCGCCAACTTCGGCTCGCTCGCCGCCAGCTGGTGGACGACGCTGAAGATCACCTTCGGCGCGCTGGCCCTGGCCTGTGCCGGCGGTGGGCTGATCGCCGCGATGTTTGCGTTGTCGCCCTTGCTTGAACGCGCGCTGCTGCCGGTGGCCGTGGTGCTGCAGGTCACGCCGCTGGTGGCGGTGGCGCCGCTGATCCTGATCTATGTCGAGTCGACCACCGCGGCGCTGCTGCTGTGCGCGTGGATCGTCGCGTTCTTCCCGATGCTGTCGAACACGCTGACCGGGCTGCGCGCGGCCGAGGCCAATTTGCGCGACCTGTTCCGCCTGTACCGCGCCACGCCGATGCAGCGCCTTCGGCTGCTGCTGCTGCCCACCGCGCTGCCCTACTTCCTGGCCGGCCTGCGCATCTCCGGCGGCCTGAGCCTGATCGGCGCGGTCACCGCCGAGATGGTCGCCGGCGCGGCCGGCCGCGACACCGGTCTCGCCTCGCGCATCCTCGAAGCCAGCTTCCGCACCGAGACGCCGAAGATGTTCGCCGCGCTGGCGCTGCTGGTGCTGACCGGCGTGATGATCTATGCGCTCTTCAATGCCTTGTCCCGGCGCTTGCTCGGACGCTGGCATGCTTCGGCCTCGCACCGCGACGACTGAAGCGCGGACCCGCGCCTCCACCCTCATCCAACGGGAGCTCACCATGCATCGCCGCCCTCTGTTTGCCCATGTGTCTGCCCATGTACTTGCCCTGGCCACCGCCTTGCTCTGCGCCGGCGCCGCCCAGGCCCAGGACAAGGTGACCTTTGCTACCAACTGGAAGGCCCAGGCCGCGCACGGCGGCTTCTACCAGGCCGTGGCCGATGGCACCTACAAGAAGTTCGGTCTCGACGTCACCATCCAGCAAGGCGGCCCGCAGGTCAACAACCGGCCGCTGCTGCCGGCCGGCCGCATCGATTTCCTGATGACCGGCAACCTGCTGCACAGCTTCGACAACGTCAAGAACAAGGTGCCCACCGTCGTCGTCGCCGCGATGTTCCAGAAGGACCCGCAGGCGCTGATGGCCCACCCGGGCCAGGGCTACGAGAAATTCGAGAACCTGAAGAACGCGCCGCTGGCGCTGATCGCCAAGGACGGCCAGTTCAGCTGGTGGCAATGGCTGAAGGTGACGCATGGCTTCAAGGACGAAGCGCTGAAGCCCTACAACTACAACCTGGCGCCCTTCCTGGCCAACCCCAAGGCCATCCAGCAGGGCTACTCGGTGGCCGAGCCGATCTACATCGAGAACCAGGGCAAGTTCAAGCCGGTGGTGCACCTGCTGGCCGACCATGGCTTCTCGACCTACAGCACCTTGATCGAGGCGCGCACCGACACTGTCAAGAACAAGCCCGAGCTGGTGCAGCGCTTCGTCGATGCGTCGGCGATCGGCTGGGTCAACTACCTGTACGGCAACCGCAAGGCCGCCAGCGCATTGATGATCAAGGACAACCCCGAGATGAGCGAGGCCGAGATGGAAGCCTCGGTGGCGCTGATGAAGGGCCAGGGCATCGTCGATTCCGGCGAGGCCGCGTCCAACGGCGTCGGCGCGATGAGCGCGGCGCGCATCAAGGATTTCTACGAGCAGATGGTCAAGGCCGGGCTGTACAAGGCCGGCGAAGTCGATCTCTCGCAGGTGGCGACCTTGCAGTTCGTCAACAAGAAGGTCGGGCAGGACATCAAGGCCAAGCTGGGCGCGAAGTAGTGCCCGGCCGCCCGATGTCGGGCCGGCCCCGATAATCGAGGGTTTCCATCCCACGGTCCGGCCCCCGCTGGGGCCGCACTGGCCATGTCCGACCTGACTTTCAACGCGCTCGACAAGGCAGTGCGCCGCCGCCGCACTTTTGCCATCATTTCCCACCCGGACGCCGGCAAGACCACGCTGACCGAGAAGCTGCTGCTGTTTTCCGGCGCGATCCAGATCGCCGGCTCGGTGAAGGCGCGCAAGGCTTCGCGCCACGCCACCTCGGACTGGATGGAGATCGAGAAGCAGCGCGGCATCTCGGTGGCCTCGTCGGTCATGCAGATGGAGTACCGCGACTGCGTGATCAACCTGCTGGACACCCCCGGCCACCAGGACTTCTCGGAAGACACCTACCGCGTGCTGACCGCCGTGGACGCCGCGCTGATGGTGATCGACGCGGCCAACGGCGTCGAGCCGCAGACGCGGCGCCTGCTGCAGGTCTGCCGCGCGCGCAACACGCCGATCCTCACCTTCGTCAACAAGATGGACCGCGAGGTCAAGGACCCGCTGGACCTGATGGACGAGATCGAGCGCGAACTCGGCATGACCGTCGTGCCCTTCACCTGGCCGGTGGGCATGGGCAAGGTCTTCCACGGCGTGATGGACCTGCGCGAAGAACAGATGCGCGTGTTCAGCCCCGGCGAAGACCGCGCCGGCAAGGACGACGAGATCCTGGCTGGACTCGACAACCCCGCCTATGCGCAGCGCTTCGGCATGCAGTACGAGCAGGCGCAGGGCGAGATCGAGCTGGTGCGTGAAGCCGCGCCCCGCTTCGATGCAAGCGAGTTCCTGGCCGGCCGCCAGACGCCGATGTTCTTCGGCTCGGCGGTCAACAACTTCGGCGTGCGTGAAGTGCTGGACGCGCTGGTCGACCTGGCGCCGGCGCCCGGCACGCGCCCGGCGCTGCAGCGTGAAGTCAAACCCGAGGAGCCGAAGTTCACCGGCGTCGTCTTCAAGATCCAGGCCAACATGGACCCGGCGCACCGCGACCGCATCGCCTTCGTGCGCGTCGCCTCGGGCCACTTCGAGCGCGGCATGCGGCTGAAGGTGGTGCGCTCAGGCAAAGAGCTGCGCCCCAACACCGTGGTCAGCTTTCTCAGCCAGCGACGCGAGTTGCTGGACGAAGCCTTTGCCGGCGACATCATCGGCATCCCGAACCATGGCGTGCTGCAGCTCGGCGACACGCTGACCGAAGGCGAGAGCCTGCAGTTCACCGGCCTGCCGTTCTTCGCGCCGGAGATGTTCCGCATGGTCGAAGTGGCCGACCCGCTGAAGACCAAGCAGCTGAAAGCCGGCCTGACGCAGCTGGGCGAGGAAGGCGCGATCCAGGTCTTCCGCCCGGTGGCCGGCTCGGTGCTGATGCTCGGCGCCGTCGGCCAGCTGCAGTTCGAAGTGGTGGCGCACCGGTTGGAGCATGAATACGGCTGCAAGGCGCGCATCCAGCCGTGCCGCTTCTCGATCGCCCGCTGGGTGACCTGCGACGACGCCGACGGCGGCGACAAGGAGTTGCAGCGCTTCATCGACGGCAACAGCCACCGCATGGCGTATGACGCGGTGAACGCGCCGACGCTGCTGGTCGAGTACTCACCCGAGCTGCGTGCGATCGAGAGCAACTGGCCGAAGATCAAGTTCCACGCGCTGCGCGAGCATGCGGGCCTGGTGTTCCAGAAGCGCCTGGAAGGGTGAGACGCACAGCTCGCCCGTTCGCACACACCCCGCGGTAATATGACATTTATTACCACCAGGGCATCACCATGACGATGACCATCAAACTCGCTCCGGAGATGGAGCAAGCGCTGCGGCTCCGAAGTGCCGCCATGGGCAAGCCTGCCAGCGCACTGATCCGTGAGGCCCTGCAAGCCTATCTGAGCACCGCCGCGCCCGAATCACCATCGGCCTACGACTTGGGCGCCGATCTCTTCGGCAAGCATCGAGGCCCGGCCAAGCTCGCCAGCCACCGCAAAACCTTGGCCGCAGAGGAATGGGATGCCAAGCGCCCGACCAATAAGCAAGCCGCGCGGCGCTCTTGAACGGGTTGCGCCGCCCAAGCGTGTGCTGGTCGACAGCGGCCCCTTGTTGGCGCTGTTCAATGGCGCCGACGATTGGCATGCCAAGGTGCTTGCTTGGCTCAAGGCACACCCACAAACCCACCTGGTGAGCACCTGGCCCGTGTTCACGGAGGTGTGCGCCTTGCTGGCACGCCGCATCAGCAACGACGCAGCACTTGACTTTCTACGTTGGGCACAACGGGGCGCGATCGAACTGGATTCCCCGCCGCCCCACGCATTGACAGAGGTCCTCGCCGTCAGCGAACGTTTCCGGGATCTACCCTTTGACCTGGCCGACGCGTCGATCGCCGAGGCCGCCGGGCGCCTGAAGCTGCGCGCGGTGCTGACGATTGACACCGACTTCGACGTCTATCGGGACCGCGACGGCCGGCCCTTGCAGAACGTGCTGCGGTCGACTCAGGGCTGACGAGACAAGCGGTCCTTCGGCAGCAAGCCGGCCCGCGCTCACGGCAAGGTGATCGTCACATGCGCCGCCTGCGGCGCCAGCTTGACGATACCGTCATAACCCACCAGATCAGCGGCCGTCTGCCGGTTCAGCATCGCCTTCAGGCCGATGAAGCCGAGCGCGGCGACCAGCGCGAAGACCGAGCCGATGACCCACAGCGGCACTTCGCTCTTCAGCCGATGCGCCACCCGGTCCGGCGCTTCGCCGTGCGGCGCGAACGCCGCGCGGCGGCCGCGCAAGTGGGCGATCTCCTCGCCGAGCCGGGCCGTCAGGTAGGCCAGCTTCTCCGAGCCTTCCAGCAGGTAGCGGCCCTGGAAGCCCAGCAGCAGGCACATGTGGAAGACCTCCAGCACCTGCACCCGCGGCGCGCCGCCCTGGCGCAGCTTGTCGAGGTATTCGAAGAAGCGCTCGCCGGCGAGTTGCTCGCCGAAGAACTCGATCTGCAGCGGCCGGCGCTCCCATTCGTCGCGGATCTTGAAGTCGGCCATCAGGATCACTTCATCGACCAGCGCGCAGAACGCGAACTTGGCCAGGAACACGTTGTCCGCTTCCAGCCCCAACCGTTGCGCGCCGCGCTCGAAACCGGCCAGGAACTGGCGCAGGCGGTCGCGGAACTCGGCCGCGTCGGTGGGCGCCTGGCCGTTCTTCAACAGGAAGATCATGTAGCAGCCGTCGTACAGCAGGTCCAGCAGGCTGCGTGCATCGCGCTGGCTGCTGCTGCCGGCGCGCTCGGTGCGCGGCAGGTCCTTGTCGCCGAACAGCGTGGGGGCAGAGGTCTTGACCATGGTGCAGGCCCTCAGGCGTTGAGCGCAAAGAGTTCGAGTTTCAGGTCGGGCAGGCCGGCCGGCACGTAGACCGTCATGGCCTGCGCCTGCAGCATGCGTTCATACAGCGGCCCGCGTGCTTCGACCGCGAAGTAGGCCCCACCCGGCCGCACCGGAATCGCCGCCGGCACCTGCGGCGCGTGGGTCAGCCGCACACCGGACATCGCCGACAGCACCAGCTTGTCCACATCGTCCGGCGCGCCGATCTTGAAGCGCGGTGGCACCACCTCGACCAGCTCGATCAGCGGCAAGGCCGATTGCACGCAGACGAAGAAGGCGGTCGACGCATTGATCTTCTGCGAATCCAGCCGCGCCAGGTGGAAGGACGGCTTCAGTTCGTCCAGTGCGATCGAGAAGCAGCGCGTCGAGATCACGGTCTCGAGCAGTTCGCGCACGATCGCATCGAGCCGGCCGAAGGCCAGCGCGGGCTGGCCGTGGTCGTAGGGCGGCAGGTCGGCCAGCGTGTAGCTCTTCGAGAAGGTCAGCAGCGCGCCGGCCAGCTCCAGCATCGCTTCGTACAGGCGCTCGGGATGCAGCAGCGGATGGTGGTGGTAGTGCGACAGCCTCGCGAAGGCCGAGCTCGCGGTGTGCAGCAGCCAGAACGAGGCGATGTCGCCCGAGCGGAACTCGATGACATGGCGCGAGGGTTCGCGGTGAAAGCCGTACAAGGCATCGACCTTGGCCTGCAGGATGTCGAGCAGGCGGCGCAGCATCGCCTGCAGCGTGGGCGACGCGCCCACCGCGGTGCTGGGCGGCACGAAGCGCAGGTCCAGCTCGAAGGCACCGGTGGCGCTGCGGCGCAGCCGGCACAGCGGCAGGCTCACCAGGTGATCGCGCGGTTCGGTCTCGGGCAGCACGCGCAGGCAGCGCCGCAAGGTGCTGATCTCGGCCTCGGCGGCGGAGGTGAACCAGTCGCCCGCCGGCTGGTTGCGCTGCGCATAACGCAAGGCCGCGTCGTGGCCGTTGCTGCTGAAGTTGGCGCCGTTGCTGCGCATCGGCGCCAGCGTGGCGTGGAACACCGTCTCGGCCGTGGCGCTGGCGATGCCGGCCAGCGACAAGGGCTCGGGCAGTTCATCGTCCTGCGGCGCGTTGAACAACTCCCCATCGGGCAGCAGCAGCTGCAACTCGTCGAAGCGCAGCACGCCGCTGGCCAGCGCATCGGTGTCCACCCGCAGCCGGCGCACGCCCCAGCCATACGGGTGCAAGGTGCGCGCCACCTCGGCCAGGCGCCATTCGTGGTACGCGTCCTGGCGCTGGAAGTGCTGGGGCCGCAGGAACAGGCCTTCGCCCCACAAGACCTTGGAAGAGGGGATCACGGGCAACCTTTGCTGGATGTCAAAACACTAATTTTCAAACGACGCGGCCATGGCTCGGGCACCCCTACTCTTTGCCGCAGCGCACACCGGCCAGGCGCGCGACTTCGGGCGCGGTGTTCACAGCCTGGCCCTCGGCCACGCTCATCGCGCAGCCGTGCAGGCCCAGCGTGATGCCGCTGGCCGCCGCGGTCTTGGCGTCGAAGGCGAAGCGCCAGCGCTGCTCCGCCGGCGCGCGGAACAAGGCCACCACGGCCAGGTGCGTGGCCTCGATCGGCAGCGTCTCGATCACCTCGTGGCGCTGGCCCGGTGTCAGCGTGACTTCACGCACATCGATCACCTCCTGGCCCAGCGGCGATGAACGATCGGACGGCGATAGGCTGAACGCTTCATAGGGCAGCTGCAGGAACGCGGTGCTCGCGCGCAGCTTGTAAACGCGCGCAACAATCGAAAGTGAGCGTCCTTGCGCATCGGTGTTCAGCCGGTCACCGGCATGCAGGCGCAAGGCCACTTTGCGCGTCAGCACCGGCAGTTCTTTGGGCAGGCTGTCGGGCACTTCGGGCTTCTTCAGACCGACCAGTTCCATGGCCTTGTCGAGGGGTCCGCCACCAGTGGCGGCGCAGCCCGAAACCAGCGTCGCCACGACCACCGGCAAGAGGGTGCCGGCAAGGGTGGCAAAGCACGCACCGGTGGCGGCCGAAGAACAACGAGTCATGGGCTCATTGTCGTTGGGCTCTGCGCTGTTGCGCCTCAAGTCCCCGCACAAATCGATCCCAAGATCGTGGGGGCAGGGTCACGCCAACGGTGGACGGATTGCAATTACATTCGCGGCTTCTCCATGCCAAGCATGGCCGCGTTTCATCGCTGATATCAGGTTCAGAGGAGGTGGTGAATGCCGAATGGGCCCGGTCCGAAGTACCGCCACCGCCCGGGTGTGATGCTCAGTGCCGCGCTGGCCGCTGCGCTGCTGCTGTCCGCCTGCACGAACATGCCGGCCACGGTGGCCGGACCCGCGCAGGCGCCGGCACAAGCCTCGCTGCAGGAGTGGATGCAGCAGGCGCAAGCCGCTTCGAAAGAAGGCCAGCGCGAGCGCGCCCGCCAGGCCTGGCGCTCGGCCGCCAAGGCCTATCCCACGCAGAAGGATCCGTGGCAACGCCTGGCCGAGGACTACTTCGACGTGGCCGACTACGGCAACGCCATCCTCGCCGCGCAGGAGGTGCTGCAGCGCGATGAACAGGACACGCTGGCGCACAGCGTGCTCGCGGTCAGCGGCCTGCGCCTGTCCACCGTCTCGTTGGTTGCTCTGCGTGAACGCACCAGCTATCCGGTGGGCAGCCGCGAAGAAGCCATGGGCCTGACGCGTGCGATGCGCGATGCGCTGGGCGAAACCGCGCTGGTGCCGCAGCGTGGCGGCGCCGATGGGTCGACGGCCACGGCACGCGGCACGCCGGCTGCGGCGCCGGCCACCCGCAGCGCCGCCGTGGCGCCGCCGCGCATGGTGTCGCCGTCAGCCGCCACCCCGACAACGGCACTGCCGCCAGCCGCGGCGCGGCCGACGCTGGGCAACGCCGCCGCGGCGCGCACGAACCCGAATTCTCCAGCCGGCGTCGTGCCCGTCGCCGCATCGGCACCGGCCGCAGCGCCGCAGGCCAAGCCTGCCGCTGACCCGTTCAAGTTGTTGAAGTGATCTTGCCCCTCGGAACAAGCAAAGGACCCCATCATGGCGAAAAAGGAAAGTGTTCAGAAGCGGCTGCAGCGTGTGCGGCCGCCCCGGGTCCAGCTGACCTACGACGTCGAGATCGGTGATGCCATCGAGAAGAAGGAACTGCCCTTCGTCGTCGGTGTGCTCGGTGATTTCAGCGGCGCCCCCGACCCCGAGAAGCCGCTGCCCAAGCTGAAGGACCGCAAGTTCATCAGCGTCGACATGGACAACATCGACGACGTGATGCAGGGCATGGCGCCCAAGGCCAGCTACCGCGTGAAGAACAAGCTCAGCGCCGAGGGCGGCGAGTTCGCGGTGAACCTCGAATTCAACAAGGTCGAGGACTTCCGGCCCGAATCGGTGGTGCAGCAGGTCGAGCCGCTGCGCCGCCTGCTCGAGGCGCGCACCAAGCTCTCCGACCTGCGCAACAAGCTGGCCGGCAACGACAAGCTCGAAGACATCCTCGGCGAGGTGCTCGCCAGCACCGAGAAGCTGGCCCAGTTGAGCCAGGAAGCCGCGCCCCGCGCCGAGTGAACGACGAAGATCCAGGAGTGACCGCATGAACGCCGCCATCGCCGAAAAGCAAGCCCCCGCCGCCGCGCACGCCGAGCCCAGCCTGCTCGACCAGATCGTCACGCAGAGCAAGGTCGCCCGCTCCGACGTCGAGCACGCCCGCGCCAAGGACATCATCGGCGAGCTGGTGCGCGAGGTGATGCAAGGCACCGTCGTCGTCTCCGACAACCTGAGCATCACGCTCGATGCCCGCGTCGCCGAGATCGACCGCCTGATCAGCGCGCAGCTGAGCGAGGTGATGCACAACGCCGAGTTCCAGAAGCTCGAATCCAGCTGGACTGGCCTGCACTACCTGTGCAAGCAGACCTCCACCGGCGCCGGCATGAAGATCCAGGTCTTCAACGCGACGAAGAAGGAACTGGTCAGGGACTTCAAGACCGCGGTCGACTTCGACCAGAGCGCGCTGTTCAAGAAGGTCTACGAAGAAGAGTTCGGCACCTTCGGCGGCGCGCCTTTCGGCACCTTGCTTGGCGATTTCGAGATCACGCGCAATGCCGAGGACATGTACTTCGTCGAGCAGATGGCGCATGTGGCCGCCGCCGCGCACGCGCCCTTTATCTCGGCCGCGTCGCCGGAGCTGTTCGGCCTGGAGTCCTATGCCGAACTCGGCCGACCACGCGACCTGTCCAAGGTCTTCGACACGGTGGACTATGCCAAGTGGCAATCCTTCCGCGAGTGTGAAGACTCACGCTACGTCGGCCTGACCGTGCCGCGTTTCCTCGGCCGCCTGCCCTTTGACCCGAAGGACGGCAACACCGTCGAAGGCTTCAACTTCGTCGAGGATGTCAACGGCACCGACCACAGCAAGTACCTGTGGGTCAATGCCGCGTATGCGATGGGCGCGCGCCTGACCGCCGCGTTCGAGAGTTTCGGCTGGTGCGCGGCGATCCGCGGTGTCGAAGGCGGTGGCCTGGTCGAGGACTTGCCGACCCACACCTTCAAGACCGATGAAGGCGAAGTGGCGTTGAAGTGCCCGACCGAGGTGGCCATCACCGACCGGCGCGAGAAGGAACTCAGCGACCTGGGCTTCATGCCGCTGGTGCATTGCAAGGGCAAGGACTACGCGGCGTTCTTCGGCGCGCAATCGGCGCAAAAGGCCAAGAAGTACGACTCCGATGCGGCGAATGCCAATGCCGTGCTGTCGGCGCAACTGCAGTACATCTTCAGTGTCTGCCGCATCGCGCATTACCTGAAGGCCATGATGCGCGACAAGATCGGCAGCTTTGCTTCGGCCAAGAATGTCGAGGACTTCCTGAGCCGCTGGATCCGCCAGTACGTGGTCGAGGACGACAACGCCACGCAGGAAACCAAGGCGACCTATCCGCTGCGCGCCGCACAGATTCAAGTGTCCGAGGTGCCGGGCCGGCCTGGCGTGTACCGCGCCGTGTCGTTCATTCGGCCCCATTTCCAGCTCGACGAGCTTTCAGTCTCCCTTCGTCTCGTCGCCGAGCTGCCACAGTCCCAGAAGGGTTGATGAAACAACAGGAGGTTTGTTAGATGAAAGACATTTACGTCAAGTTCGAAGGCGCCAGCGAGCTGCAGGGCGACTCGACCGACACCAAGCACGCCAACGAGATCGAAGTCTCGACCTTCTCGCACACGGTGTTCCAGCCGAAGTCGTCCAGCGCGTCCAGCGCCGGCGGCCACACGGCCGAGCGCACCGAGCACGGCGAAATGCTGTTCACCAAGGACATCGACAAGGCCACCTCGAAGCTGCTGCGTGCCGCATCCGCCGGCACGGTCTACCCCAAAGTGCTGATCACGTTCTATCGTGCCCATGGCGGCACGAGCGCGACGTCCACGTCGCAGACCCGGGTGGACTACTACAAGATCATCCTGGAAGACGTGGTCGTCTCGTCGGTCTCCACCAACATCGGCGCCGGTGAACTGCCCTCGGAAACCTTCGGTTTGAAGTACGGCAAGATCGTCTGGGAATACAAGCAGCACAAGATGGACGGCTCGTCCGTCTCCACCGGCACCGCCGGTTGGGACCTGCGCAAGAACATCGCAGTCTGATTTTTAGCGATCGGTCACTACGCTTGTTACGTGTTAGGCGGCGGCCCGTGGGCCGTCGCTTTTTCGCGTTCACGCAGTGCGCCAGTCGTGCGGCGGCAATCGGCACCGCGTCCGCTTCACGCGCCGCGCGTTGCGGGTCCGACCACTCTCACGGAGAACCCGAATGCCTGACATCGGATACATCGCTGGCGCCGCCGACGGGTGGCTCAACATCCGGAGGGAACCCGGCGCTGCGGTGGTGGCCGTGCCGCAGTACCTGAGCGTCGACATCACCGAGAACCGCCAGGGCCGCGAATACTTCAGCGTGCGTGAGGGTCCCTACCGCGGGCAGGCCTGCTCGGTGATCGCCGGCAACCTGAAGTTCGGCGACCCGGGCTACAGGACAGGCGCACGCCTGGAGTTCAGTCCATCGCGCCAGGTGCTGAGCTTCGCCGGTGGACAGGTCAAGGCAATCACCGATGCATCCAACCCGATTCCCGCCGGCAACCACCCGATCCAGATTCCGGACTTCCCGCATGATCTCGGCGCGGGCTACCTGTCGCAGTCGCGCTTTGCCAAGACCTGGTTCTACCTCGGACGCGGCAATGCCGTGCCCGGACGCAACGACCGCTATCTGCACACCGGACGCGTCAGCGCCGGGTGCGTGACCGTCGACCCGTCCGGTTGGACCACGCTTTATCAGTACCTCATCCTCTGCAGGAACAACGATGGCTACTCCATGGGTTCGATCGCTGTACTGCGCTAGTGCGCTGTGCTGCTCATTGACGGCGTGCGCATCGACAGCCGCGGCGGCACCGCCGCTGTCGCAAGGTGACCTGAGCAACCCACAGGCCGTGAGCGCCTGGTTGCAACAGCATCGCAGTGCCCCTCGCGAGCAGGCCGCGACCTTCAGCACACTGGGCGACAAGGCCCGACGGGCGGGCCGCTGGGGTGCCGCGAGCAAGAGTTTTGGCGAGAGCGCCCTCCTGTACCCCGCGCCGGACACCTTGAGCGCCTACGGACAGGCGCTGCTGCATGAACGCGCGGCGGTGCGCGGCGCCTCGGGCGCCCCCTTGGCGCAGCAGCAAGGCGACTGGCGTGAAGCCAGCGCGATCTTCGCCACTGCGCTCGCCGCCGACGACCAGGTGCATACGCTGAAACCCGCTGAACGTAAGGCGATCGCCGACGATGCCACCTGCCTGGCCGAAGCCGCCAAGGGCGGACCGGCACCGGCGTCCTGCGCCGCGCTGCGCTTGTACCAGGCGGCCCTTCGCGCGCCAACGCGTTGAGTCGCAAGTCCGATTTCCCCGAGCAAGGCCCCGCGCCATGAACACCTTCGCCCCCTCCCTGCTCGACAAGCTGCTCGGCGAAGGCGTCAGCCTGCGCGGCGGCGGCACCTCGCCGCGTTTCACGGTCGAGCAGGTCAAGGACTCGGTAGCGCGCGACATCGAGATGCTGCTGAACACCCACGCCCCCTTTGATGTGTCCGAACTCGACGGGCTGCCCCTGGTTGGCCAGTCCTTGCTGACGCTGGGCCTGACCGACATCTCGGCGATGAGCCTGGCCAGCGACCGCGACCGCCACCGCATCACCGAGGCCTTGCGCAAGGCGCTGGCCGACCACGATCGCCGCCTGACGCAGGTGGAGGTGCGCGTGCGCGAAGCCCGGGCCGGCAGCGCCGGGCTGATGTTCTCGATCCGCGCCAAGCTGCTGCTGAACCCGAATGTCGAGCCGGTGAGTTTTGATGCGGTGCTGCAGCCGGGCTCGAACCGCTATGCCGTCTCCAAAGCAACACGCCCGGCGGGCCTGGACACCTGAGCAACCATGCGCGAACTGCTGCCCTACTTCCAGCGTGAGCTGAGTTTCCTGCAGACGCACAAGAGCGAGTTCGCCGCTGCCTACCCGGAAATCGGTGGCCGCCTCGCCGCCGCCAGCGACCTGATCGACGACCCGCACGTCGATCGGCTGATCCAGTCCTTCGCGCTGCTGTCCTCGCGCATCCACAAGCGGCTGGACGACGACTTTCCGCTGTTCACCGAATCGCTGCTGGAAGTGCTGTACCCGCACTACCTGCGGCCCTTCCCGGCCTGCTCGATCGCGCAGTTCGACCTGGGGTCCAGCGCCGCGCAGATGAGCAAGGCGCAAACCGTGACGCGCGGCACGCTGCTCGACAGCCGCGCCGTGCGGGGCGTGAAGTGCCGCTTCCGCACGGCCTACGACGTGACGCTGCTGCCTTTGCGCATCAGCGCCGCCGGCTTCCGTGGCGCGGTGCAGGCGCCCAGCGGCAGCGTGCTGCCGCGCGAAGCCAGCTCGGTGTTCTCGATCACCTTCGAGCTGCAATCGTCGCAGACCGACTGGGCGACGCTGGGCGTCGATGCGCTGCGCATCTGCCTGAACGGCGAAACCTCGATGGTGCATGCACTGCGTGAAGCGCTGTCCGGCCAGGTGCTGGGCACCCTGGTGCAGGGCGAGGCCCACAGCCCGTGGCAGGCGATCCACGACGCACGGCCGACGCTGGTCGGCTTCGGCGAGAACGACGCACTGATCGACTACGACCCGCGCTCGCACCCCGCCTACCGCCTGCTGACCGAGTATTTCGCCTTTCCGGCCAAGTTCAACTTCTTCGACCTGCCGCTGCCGCCAGCCGCACAACGGCCGAAGACGCGGCAGCTGACGCTGCACTTCCCGATGTCCGGCATCCGCGCTGAATCCGAAACCGCGCGCCAGCTGGAGTTGGCCGACGCCGGCTGCATCGTGCTCGGCTGCACGCCGGTGGTCAACGTGTTCAGCCAGCGCGCCGACCCGATCCGCGTCACGCACACCGGCGCCACCTACCCGGTGCTGCCCGATGGTGGGCGCCGCGCCTATGGCTACGAGGTGTATGCCATCGACAAGGTGTTCCGCGTGCAGCAGACACCGCAGGGCGAAAGCATCCACGCCTTCCGGCCCTTTTATTCGCTGCAGCATCAACAACTGCTGCGCGACGGCGAACAGGCCGGCCGCTACTGGTACAGCCAGCGCAGCGAATCGATGGCCGAGCGCAGTCCGGGTTATGAAACCGAGATCGCGATCGTCGACATCGAATTCGACCCCGCTGCGCCGCAGGCCGATACGCTGTCGATCGACGTGCGCGCCACCAACCGCGACCTGCCCAGCCAGCTGAGCATCGGCCATGCCGGCGGCGACCTGTTCCTCGAAGGCGGCAGCGTCGCACGGGAGATCCGCCTGCTGCGCGTGCCCACGCACAGCCACCGCTTCGAACGCGGCGAAGGCGCCTTGTGGCGATTGATCTCGCACCTGTCGCTGAACCACTTGTCGCTGGGCGGCTCGGGTGTCGACGCGCTGCAGGAACTGCTGCGCCTGTACGACCTGCCGCGCAGCGCCATCAACCGCCGGTTGGTCGACGGCGTGGTCGACATCACGCACCAAGCGGCCAGTGCCTGCCTGCCCGGCAACCCCTTCCCGACCTTCGTGCGCGGCACGCAGGTGCGCTTGACGCTGGATGAGCAAGCCTTCACCGGCCACGGCCTGCGCCTGTTTGCGCAGGTGCTGGATCACTTCTTCGGCCTGTACGTGCAGGCCAACAGCTTCACGCAGCTGGAGGTGCTGTCGGCACAGACGAAAGAGGTGCTGATCAGTTTTCCGCAGCGCGCCGGCAGCGGGCCGCTGCTGTGAACGCACCGCGTTGCCCCGCACGATGACGCGCAACCCGCCCCCGCTGGCCCCGGCCATCGCACTGCGCGTGCCGGCGCCGAACAGCGCCATCGCCCACCTGCTGGCCGAGCCGCATCGCTACGGCTTCATGCAGGCGGTGCGGCTGCTGGAGCGCTGGCATGTGCAGCAGCAGGGCCTGTCGGCGCAAGAGGTGCTGGGGCAGCGCCTGCGGTTTCGCAACTCGCTGTCGCTGTGCTTCCCACCCAGCGAGATCGCCGAGTTCAAGGCCGTGGCCGCGCCGCCGGTGCGCCCCGGCGAGGCCGCCCATTTCGAGCGCTATGAAATCACCCCCGCCTTCATGGGCCTGCTGGGCGCCGGCGGCACCTTGCCGACCTTCTACACCGAGCTCTTCGCCAGGCGCGAGCAGCTGAACAAGGACAGCAGCTCGCGCCGCTTCCTGGACATCTTCGTGCACCGCGCGGTGGTGCTGTTCTACCAGGCCTGGCGCAAGCACCGGCTGCCGCTGCGCTTCGAGGCCGACCGGCGCAACGAATACCTGCCGCGCGTGCTGGCGCTGGCCGGCCTCGGCCAGAAGTCGCTGCGCGAGCGGCTGCGCGCCGCGCAGGGCGGCGTGGCCGACGACACGCTCGCCCACTATGCCGGGCTGTTGCAGCAGCGGCCGATCTCGGCCGCGGCCATTCGCCAGATCCTGTCGCACTACTTCGATGTGCCGGTGCGGCTGGAGCAGTTCGTCGGCCGCTGGTTCACGCTGCCGCGGCGCCAGCAAAGCATGCTGGGCCTGGGGCAGGTCACGCTCGGCTCGCAGGCCGTCGTGGGCGAACGTGTCTGGCAGCGCGACCTGCGCCTGCGCCTGACCTTCGGCCCGATGGGGCGCGAGCAGTTCGTGCGCTTCCTGCCGCCAGCCGATGGCGCCACCGGTCACACGCCCGGCGCGGTCCCGCAGGGCCAGGCCCTCGTCGCGCTGCGTGAACTGCTGACGCTGCTCACCGGCCTCTCCCTCGAGTACGAAGTCCGCCTGTGCCTGCGCGCTGCCGATGTGCAGCCGGCCACGCTGGACGCCCAGCAGGGCCCGCGCCTGGGCTGGGACGGCTTCCTGATCACCCGGCCCGCGGCAGGCGACCGCAGCGATGCCGGCTACGACATCCACGCGCTGGCCTGACCCAGCCGCCCGTTTCATCGAGAACCCCGCCATGAGCACCACGCTGAAGACCCTGATCTCCAAGCTCGACGCCACCTGCCGCACGGCAGCCGAACGCGCCGGCAGCATGACCATGGCGCGCGGCCACTACGAGGTCGACCTGGAGCATCTGTTCCTGGCATTGCTCGAGCAGCCGCACTGCGACTTTGCGCTGCTGTGCCGGCGCTTCGACGTCTCGGCCAGCGCTTTGCAGCAGGATCTGGAACGCGAGATCGGCCGCTTCAGGAACGGCAACACACGCACGCCGGTGTTCAGCCCGCATGTGCCGGCGCTGCTGGAACACGCCTGGCTGATCGCTTCGCTGGACACGCGCCACAGCCGCATCCGCAGCGCCCACCTGCTGCTGGCGCTGCTGACCGAGCCGGGGCTGTCGCAACTGGCCTCGCGCAGCAGCAAGTTGTTCGCCAAGTTCAGGATCGACGACCTGAAACACCGGCTCGGCGAAGTCACGCTCGGTTCGCAGGAGGCAGCCGAGGGCGTGCGCGATGCCGACGCACCGGCCTTGTCCGCCGATGGCAGCGGCGCCTTCCCCGGCGAAACACTCGCCGGCAGCAGCGGCGGCAAGACTCCGGCGCTGGACCAGTACACGACCAACCTCACGCAGCGCGCGCGTGATGGCCACCTGGACCCGGTGATCGGCCGCGACGGCGAGATCCGCCAGGCCATCGACATCCTGATGCGCCGGCGCCAGAACAACCCCATCCTCACCGGTGAGGCCGGCGTCGGCAAGACCGCGGTGGTCGAAGGCCTGGCGCTGCAGATCGCTGCCGGCGAGGTGCCGCCGCCGCTGCAGGGCGTGGAGCTGCATGTGCTGGACATGGGCCTGCTGCAGGCCGGCGCCAGCGTCAAGGGCGAGTTCGAGAACCGGCTGAAGGGCGTGATCGACGAGGTCAAGAAGAGCCCGCACCCGATCATCCTGTTCATCGACGAGGCGCACACGATGATCGGCGCCGGCGGCCCTGCCGGGCAGAGCGATGCGGCCAACCTGCTCAAGCCCGCGCTGGCCCGCGGCGAACTGCGCACGGTGGCCGCCACCACCTGGAGCGAGTACAAGAAATACTTCGAAAAGGACGCGGCCCTGGCGCGCCGCTTCCAGGTGGTGAAGATCGAGGAGCCCAACGAGCCGATTGCCGCGGCGATGCTGCGCGGCATGACGGCACTGATGGAAAAGCACTTCAACGTGCGCGTGCTCGATGCGGCGATCACCGAAGCCGTGCGCCTGTCGGCGCGCTACATCAGCGGCCGCCAGCTGCCGGACAAGGCCATCGGTGTGCTCGACACCGCCTGCGCCAAGGTGGCGCTGGGCCAGAGCGCGGTGCCGGCGGTCATCGAGCAGCGCCGCAAGCAGCTCGAACGGCTGGAGGCCGAAGACCTGGCGCTGCAGCGCGAGTCCGCCGTCGGCGCGCCGCACCACGAACGCCTGGCCGAGCTGAAGGCCCAGGCCCAGTCGCTGCGCGATGAACTGGCGGCGCTGGACCAGCGCTGCGCCGCCGAGCGCGCGCTGGTCACCGAGATCGTGCAGCTGCGCCTGGCGCTGGAGACCGAAACAACGGCCCCGGCCAGCGCTGGCACAGCCACGGCCCCAACCACGCCCGCTCCCGCCACTGACAGCCGCAAGCGCGCTTCACGCAAGGCGGCCAAACCCGAGGCCCAGCCGCTCACGCCGGCCCAGGCCGCGCTGCAGGCCAAGCAGGCCGAGCTGGCGGCGCTGCAGGGTGACTCCCCGCTGATCCCGATGCAGGTCGACGGCACGGTGGTCGCCGAGATCGTCGCCGCCTGGACCGGCATTCCGCTGGGCAAGATGGTCAAGGACGAATTGCGCGCGGTGCTCGAACTCGAATCCAAGCTGACGCAGCGCGTGATCGGCCAGGCCCAGGCCATCGGCGCCGTCGCGCAGCGCGTGCGCACCGCACGCGCGCTGCTCGAAGACCC
The DNA here is from genome assembly GCF_035476535.1 of Aquabacterium sp. Classification (GTDB taxonomy): domain Bacteria; phylum Pseudomonadota; class Gammaproteobacteria; order Burkholderiales; family Burkholderiaceae_C; genus Pseudaquabacterium. Next base: position 20,305 of record NZ_DATILJ010000061.1, on the reverse strand, counting down.
GAACAAGCCCAAGGGCGTGTTCCTCTTCGTCGGCCCCTCGGGCGTCGGCAAGACCGAGACCGCACTGGCGCTGGCCGAAGCGCTGTACGGCGGCGAGCGCAAGCTGATCACCATCAACATGAGCGAGTACCAGGAGGCGCACAGTGTCTCCGGCCTGAAGGGCTCGCCCCCGGGCTATGTGGGCTACGGCGAAGGCGGTGTGCTGACCGAAGCCGTGCGCCGCAACCCCTACAGCGTGGTGCTGCTCGACGAGGTGGAGAAGGCCCATCCGGATGTGCTGGAGCTGTTCTTCCAGGTCTTCGACAAGGGCGTGATGGACGACGCCGAAGGCCGCGAGATCGACTTCCGCAACTGCATCGTGATCCTCACCAGCAACATCGGCAGCTCGCAGATCATGCAGGCCTGCCTGAACAAGCCGGCCGACGAACTGCCGGCCGCCGATGCCCTGGCCGAGGCGCTGCGCCCGGTGCTCTACAAAAGCTTCAAGCCGGCCTTCCTGGGCCGCCTGAAAGTGGTGCCGTTCTACCCCATCGCCGACGAGGTGCTGACGCAGATCATCCGCCTGAAGCTCGACCGCATCGCCAGCCGCGTCGCCGCCAACCACAAGGCCGGCTTCGACTACGACAGCAAGCTGGTGGATGCCGTGCTGGCCCGCTGCACCGAGGTGGATTCGGGCGCGCGCAATGTCGACCACATCCTGAACGGCACGCTGCTGCCCGAGATTGCCGAAGCGGTGCTGACGCGCATGGCCGATGGCAACGCGCTGCAACGCATCCAGGTGTCCGCCAACAAGGCCGGCGACTTCAAGTACAGCGTGGCGTGAGCGAAGCCCTGGCATGAGCGTCTTCGGCGATCTGTTCCCCCAGCTGCTGGGCGGCCTCGGCCCGCACACCCAGACCACACGGCTGCTGCGCCTGCACACGCCGCTGGGCGCCGATGTGCTGCTGGCCGAGCGGGCGCGTTTGGCCGAGCAGGTCGGGCCCGGCGGCGATGCAAGTCATGGCGCCGGGCTGCGCATGGAGATCCACGCGTTGGCCTCGGACGCTCACCTCGAGCTCAAATCCCTGCTCGGCCAACCGGTGCTGCTGGAGCTGTTGACGCAGGCCAGCCGCAGCGCGTTGCGGCCCTGGCACGGCCACATCACCGAGGCCACGCTGCTGGGCAGCGATGGCGGCCTGGCCCGCTACCGGCTGCTCGTCGAGCCCTGGCTGGCCTTTCTCGGCCAGCGCCAGGACAGCTGGGTGTTCCAGGGCCAGACGGTGATGGAGATCGTCGAAGAAGTCTTCGCCGACCATGAGGGCCAGGGCCCCTTGGTGCCGGCCTGGCGCTGGGACCTGGCCGACCCTGCCGTCTATCCGCAGCGATCACTGTGCATCCAGTACCAGGAGACCGACCTGGCCTTCGTGCAGCGCCTGCTGCGCGAGGAGGGCTTGTTCTGCTGGTGGGAGCACGCCGGCGATGCCGCCAGCCCGACGCTGGGCGCGCACACGCTGGTGATCGCCGACCACAACGGCGCCTGTGCGCCGAACCCGCACGAGCGTGTGCGCTACACCCAAAGCCACGTGGCGCTGCAGGAAGACAGCCTCACCCGCTGGCAGCGCAGCCGCCGCGTGCGCGCCGCGGCGCTGAGCCTGGCCAGCCGCGACTACCGCACGCTGTCTTTGCGCGGTAGCGAACAGTCCGGCACCGAAGCCCGGCTGGAGGCGCTGACACAGCATGACGTGCCCGGCCTTTACGCCTACGAAGACGCCGCCCAGGGCGAACGCTTGTCGCGTGTGCAGATGGAAGCGCTGGATGCGCAGCGCGAACAGGTCGTGGCGCGCGGCAGCTGGCGCACCGCCGCGCCCGGCACCCGCTTCACGCTGCTCGACCACCCGGTGCACGACGGCCGTGACAGCGCGCGTGACGAGTTCATCGCGCTGTCGGTCCAGCACACGGCGCGCAACAACCTCAGCGCCCACCACAAGGCCCAGGTCGAGAGCCTGCTCGGCGCGATCCGGCACGACCTGTCGGACGCCCGGCCTGCGCTGGCGAACGAGACCGAAGAGCCGCTGTACGAATGCGTGATCAGCGCGCAACCCGCGCGGTTGCCGCTGCGCCTGGCCGCCGTCGATGAGCACGGCCTGCCCGACGTGCGACTGCACCCGCGCCCGACGATCAGCGGCGTGCAGACCGCGCTGGTCGTCGGCCTGGCCGAGCCACTGCACACCGACCGCGACCACCGCATCAAGGTCCAGTTCCACTGGCAGCGCGGCGGCAATGCCAGCCACCGGCTCGCCCATCCCGGCGGCGACAACGCGCCGGCGGCCGATGCCTCGGGCACCTGGGTCCGCATCGGTGAAGCCATCGCCGGCGCGAACTGGGGTGCGAACTTCACGGCGCGGCTGGGCCAGGAAGTGGTGGTCAGCTTCATCGGCGGCGACATCGACCGGCCGGTGGTCGTCGGCGTCGTCTACAACGGCGTCGGCCTGGCCGATGCGCAGGGCAACCAGGTGCTGGCTGGTGCAGCAGGCGCCATTGGCGCGGCCGATGCCTGGTTCCCCGGCAGCAAGCCGGACGGCAAGCTGCAGGCTCACCAGCACACGCAAGTCTTCACGGGCATCAAGAGCCAGGAACTGGCCACGTCGGCCAGCGGCTTCGGCGGCAGCAACCAATTGGTCTTCGATGACAGCCCGGGCGAAGGCCGCATTGAGCTGTCCAGCAGCAACGCGCAGACCCGCCTGCAACTCGGCCACCTGCTGCACCAGATCGACAACCGCCGCCAGCAGCACCGCGGCCATGGTGCCGACCTGGCCACCGCCGCCTGGGGCGCCGTTCGCGCCGGCTCCGGCGCGCTGCTCAGTGCCCACGCCCGGCCGGCCAGCGTGCAGGCCAGCCGGCAGATCGACCCGCGCGAGCCCATCAACCAGGTGGATCTCGGCCAGCAACGGGTCCACACGCTCGCCGAGAGCGCGCAAGCGCATAACGCGAAGTCCAGGACCGAGCCCAGCGTCGCCGGCGCGAAACGCCCGGACACCGCCAGGCAACTGCCCACCGAGCGCGGCCTCTACGCAACGCTGGACAGCCTGGAGGCCACCGCCGATCGCGGCGGGACAGCCGGCGACGAAGAAACCATCGGTGGCGGCCTGGGCACCGTGCCGGCCTGGGGCCGGCCGGACCTGGTGACGGCCGCGCCGGCGGGCATCGGCGCGTTCACGCCGGCCAGCACCCTGCTCACCGCCGGCGCAAGCGTCACGCTGAGCGCCGCACAGGACATCCAGTCCATCGCGCAGGCCCACCACGCCACCGCGGTGAAAGACGCGCTGATCCTCTACACCCACGGCGTGGCCCAGAACCCGGCCAAACCGAACCAGGAAGTCGGCCTCCGGCTGCACGCCGCTTCCGGCAATGTGCAGACCCAAAGCCAGACCGGCGCCACCCGCATCGCCGCCGATCAACGCGTGCATGTGGTCACCACCAACGGCAAGCTCACGCTCGCCGCGCCCCAGCATCTGCTGCTCGCCGCCGCCGGCGCGGCGATCCGCATGGAGGGCGGCAACATCTCCTGCGCCGGGCCGGGCTCGGTGCTCTACAAGGCGAGCCAGAAGATCTTCGATGCGGGTGGGAATGTGCCGTTCGGGTTCCAGCGCTTGTCGGTGCCGCAGGACGTCGCGATCAAACCGATCGACCTCGCGCTGCACTACCTGCACAGCGATGACGTTGCGGTGCAGGGCGCGCCCTACGTCGTCGAGTTCGCCGACGGCAGCCGCCGCAAGGGCGTGCTCGATAGCTCCGGCAAGGCCGTGCTGATGGACGTACCGCCCGGGGCGGCGAAGGTTCACTACGGCGAGGACGCGCGCAAGGGCCCGGTCGGCCAGGACGAGCCCAACCCTCTTCTCGGCTGGATGGACTGACAGCCATGAGCGACGCCCTCACCTTCTGGCAAGGCATTGCCAAGTTGCCCGAGCCGGCCCAGCAATCGTTCTGGGATGCCGGCGTCAGCCTCAGCCAGTACATCGGCGAGCCCACTGCACCGCGCCGGCTCGACTACGACCTCAGCAAACCGCCGCCCGGTGCCGCGTGGTACGAAAAGTTGCTGTTCTACGCCGTGCAGGGCCAGTACAACCAGGCCGTCTCGCAGAGCCAGCAGGCCGAGGCCATGGCCGACGGCGCCAAGTGGCTGTGGGGCGCGCTGCAGGGCGACTTCAACAAGAACCCGACCACGGGCCAGGTGATCGTCGGCGGAATCATCAGCATGATCCCGCTGGTCGATCAGGCCTGCGATGTGCGCGATGTCATTGCCAACTGCGTCACCCTCAGCGACGAGGAGGCCCGCAAGGACAACGAGAACTGGATCGCCCTGGGCCTGACCTGCATCGGCTTCGTGCCCGAGTTCGGCAGCGCGATCAAGACGGTGGCCAAAGTAGCGGTCAAGAAGGGCACGGTGCTGCTCGATCTGCTGAAGCAGATGGAGTGGATCGAGCGCCACTTCGAACGCCTGAAGGCCGGTTGCCCGTGGACGCGCGCGCCGATCGATTGGCTGCGCAAGTTCGACTGGCAGAAGGCTGCCCAGGACGCAGCGGCATACGCCAAGCGAGCGTTCGCCAGCGCCCAGGCCAAGGCCGCGGCGGCCGCGAAGTACGCCATCGGCGCCATCAAGACCAGGCAGGAACAACTGGCCGCGCTCTTCAAGCAAATCGTCGACCGGATCGCGGCTGTGCTGTCCGAAGTTGCGCAGCGCATCAAGGCGCGCATCGACGAGATGCTGAAGACGGAGAAGAAGGAGGCTGGCAACTATGGTGCCTCACCGGGTGGCCAGCCGAACCGACATCTGCAGGAAGAAGCCGAGCCGCCACGAGAACCACCCCGCCGCCCTCCGGGGACGGCCCCTCACCGGGTACCCTGCTTCCATCCGTACGACAAGAAGAAGTTCCAGCGCATGAACCCGGAAGAGCAGAAGGCCTATCTGAAGGAGATGGCCAAGCAGCTCAAGCGCCAGGAAGACGAAATCAACGGCATGACCACGGCACAGTACAAGGCAGCAAGGGATGCGTTTGCCACGCGCGGCCGCAACCCGATGGCCGAGGGCGCGCAGGCGCAGTTCAGACGCGACTTTGAGGATGATCTGCAAGAAAGCATTGCGAACAGCATCCGCTTGGGAAGTCCGACAATGGGGCCCGGGGAAGTAGAAGCAGAGGCCAAACGGCAGTCGAAGGATTTGATGAAGAAGCTCGCCGCATTGCACGAGCCGGACATGGTGGCCGGCGGATGGATGCAGCCCGACCCCAAAGCGATGGGTCGTGCCGACGTGAATTCATCGATTGGCGGCAGCTGGAATCAAGAGGGCCGCGTCGCAGGCATGGACGCCGCGGCTGACGATGCCATCAGGAATGGTCGAGGCAGCCAACCGATGAATGTCAGCCTCGAAGTGTGTAGAGGAAATGGATTGCGATGAGAGACGCCGATTTCAAACACTTCATCGGCAAGTTCGGTGAGGCCCAGCATCGTAGCGAAGTGCCCGACGGCATGTGTCGTCAGTGGCGCGACAAGCTGCCCAATCAGTTGCTCGAGTACTGGAGGGACGAGGGTTGGTGCGGCTACGGCAACGGAATTTTCTGGACTGTGAATCCTGGCGACTACGATGACCTGGTTGACGAATGGTTGGCGGACAATCCGCTTGAGCAGATCGACGCATTTCATGTCATTGCCAGGTCGGCATTCGGCAAGTTGTACCTGTGTGGAGAACGCTGCGGGCGCAGCGTCACCATCTCCTGCCCGTTGAATGCGATATCCGCATTGGCCAAAGACGTCAAGCCGAAGTCGCCGGAACACCGTGACCTGTCGATCAAGACATTCTTCAGCATGAATTCACCGGCCAAGAATGATGTCGAGGATGAGTACGGAGAGCCGCTTTTCGAGCGAGCCGTTCGGACACTGGGCGCGCTCGCGCCGGATGAAATGTACGGCTTCGAGCCGGCACTGGTGGCTGGCGGGAAGATGCGCCTTGAAGGCCTGCAGAGAGTCAAGCTAGATCAGCACTTGACCATCCTGCGGCAATTCGCCGCGCCGGCGATGCCTTTCTCGAACATCGACATCGAGGCCCTGAAGCGGTGATAGCACATCTGGTCACGGATGGTCTCCGCCATCCGCGAGGTCACGCTCGCTGCGCATGTCCTGATCGGCAACACCCCTCCCTTCCATGAAAGTCATCGCCCTCGTGCTACTGGCTTCCGGCATTCCATGCGCCCAGGCGTCGGATGGGGAATTGCTTCAGCGCGCCGTGGCATTGCAGTTGTCGCACGAGTCGCTCCGCGGCAAGTTGCTCGTCGGCTGTGAATATGCCCATTCAGCCGCTGTCCAGTGGCTTGCAGCGGGTAAGCCCTAGCCATCCAGCCGGCGCCTTGCTCGCTGCGATGCTTCGGCGAAGTGAACTAATGCCGCCGCCCAAGACCTGGCAGCCGGGAACTCGGATAGTTGCGCCTGTTACTCAGTTGGCGCAATCCCAGGAGTCCGACCATGCTGCAAACCCCGTCCACTCACCGCCAGCCCCCGCCCAACGTCAAGCCGGCACCGGCAGCCGCCGTCGTACCCGCTGCGCTGCCCTCGCTGGCCAGCCGGCTGCAGCAGCAACTGCTGCCGGTGGTGGTGGATGCCCCGGGTGAGATCGAAGGCGGCTGGCCCAAGCCCGAAGCGGTGGGCCTGCTGGTCGGCCGCTGCAAGCTGGGCACGCCGCCGCAGGGCTGGCGCCGCGAAGACATCGTCGCCGCGGTGATGAAGGTCAGCTTCGACGACTGGCAGGGCGGCATGCCGCTGGTCAGCAGCCGCCAGCTCGGCGAGTACAAGCGCCAGGCCAGCGCCCCGGGCACCGAGGCAGGCCACGGCGTGGCGGTCTACCAGCGTGACGACATCGATGGCCTGACCGGCCGCAACCACCCGGCCACCCTGGCGGTGGAGGGCCAGCGCGCCAGCGCCGGGTCGCCGCGTCATGCCTCGCTGCAGAGTGACGGCGTCGTGATCGACAGCACCGAATCGGTCGAGACCGGCCCCGGCGCGGTGCGCTTCGAGACCTACCAGACCCGCAAGCTGCTGCGCCGCGAATACCACGCTGGCGTGTTCGAGATCTGCCTGGCGCTGAACGCGCAAACGCTGCAGCGCCTGCGCGAGCGCGGCCAACTGGTGTTCTTCACTGGCGCCGACGACCCGACCTACCCGCTGGCGCTGCGCCGCGCCACGCTGTCGGTCACCTACGGCGAACGCCGCATGCCCGAGAACGAGGTCGAGGCCGATGCGCAAGTGCTCGGCGGCCTGGCCAGCATGGCCGGGCGCTGGCGCCTGCCAGACGGTTCGTCGACCTGACGAATGCCGGCCGCGGCCAAGCCTCGCACAGGGCGAGGCTTGTTAGCCTGACGGCCATGACAAGCCTCATCCCGCCCGACGGCTACCAGCCGCACACCCGCCGCAGCCCGCTGACCGACCCCTGGGAGCCGCTGTTCGCGCGCCCCGTGCTCGGCGGCGTGCAACTGGCGGTGCAGGTGCGTGAAGCCCACTGCAATTCGCGCGGTTTCGCGCACGGCGGCCTGATCGCCGCGCTGGCCGACAACGCCATGGGCCTGTCCGCCGTGACCACGGCGCGCCAGACGCGGCCCGAGCAGAGCGGCGCCGTCACCGTCGGGCTGACGCTGGACTTCATCGACAGCGCGCAGCAAGGCGAGTGGCTGGAGATCCACCCGCAGGTCTTGAAATGTGGCGGCACGCTGGCCTTCGTGGAATGCCGTGTGCTGTGTGGCCCGCGCATCGTGGCGCGCGGCAGCGCGTCGTTCAGGTTGTTGTAGCCGATCGCGCCATCAGGCGCACCGGGCAGGCCGCGTCGCGGCCCCAGTGCGATTCACACACCCGCCGGCGGCAGGCACGCGCATCCTCCTTGTCGGCGTGCTGGGCCTTGCAGCGCTGCACGCGCTGGTCGATCGTCAATCGCACCGGGCGTGAGGCCACAGGGGCTGCCTTGGGCACCGGCTTGGCCGCAGGCACGGCAGCGGTCGCGGAACGGGGTGTCGACACATGCGCCATCAAGGCCGCGACCAGGTCGACATCGGGATCCGGCTGACGCTCCGGTGGTGCGGCGGGCGCAGCACGCGGCTCGACCCGGGCTGCGGGCTTGACCACCGGCACCGGGCGCTGGCGCGGCGCGGCCGGTCGTGCTGCCGGGGCAGCCGCCACATCACGCACCTCCAGCGCGGGTTGGGAAGCTGCAGCCGGCTGCGGGGTCTTCATGACCGGCACGGCCACCGGAGCGGACGCCGGCGTGGCCGGCTGCGCCGCAGGCGCCGGCGTTTCGATCACTGCGGCGCGCGAAGGCACCGGACCCGGCACTGCGTCGATCGCCGCCACCGACACCGATGCCGGCGCCACCGATTCCGGCGCCTGAACCGGCGGTTCGGCCACCTTCACCTTGGAAACTAGGGGTGGCAGGCTAGGGATGGACGACGCGGCCTGATGGCGCCATGCAAAGGCCGCCAAACCGAGCCCAAGCACCGGCAGCAGCCAGATCCAGCGCCCCTTGCGCGGCTTGGCCGCGGACGCAACCCCTAGACCGTCGAGCATGCGCATCCCCGAAGCCGGGGGTTGCCCGTGCGCGACTGGCGTTAGCAGGCTGGGCCGCTGCGCGCCAGCGGCTTGCGTGGAAGGATCGGTGCTGGACAATGCGCGCTCTCCGCAGCAGGTTCAAGGAATCAGACCCGAGGACCATGGCCTCAGCCGGCCAGCGTGCCAGAACCCACCGAGAATTGCTACTGCCCAAAGCCCACGGCCGCGGGACGACCCGCCCGACCACGATCCACCTTCACCCGTACCGCCACCCTGCATTCCCCTCGGTGAGGCCATTGCCTGGAAAGCCCCTCGAACCCTCGCGCATGGTCATTGGTGTCATTTTGTATTTTCTGTGCATGACGGCGGTGCTCGCCTGGCTGTTCCTGCCGCCGGTGCGCAGCGAGGCCCAGGCACGCGTACATCGCGCGCTGGCATGGGGCCGTGGCGCCACGCAGCGCTGGGCGCAGGCCGGTGCCCGCGGCGCGCGCGGCAGCCGGACACCGCTGCGCGGCAGGGCCGGCGCCGCGCTGGCCTGGCTGCGCGCCAGCCGCCGGGGCCTGCTGCTGGCGCTGGCCGTGCTGCTGCTGTTGCCGGCCCTGGCGTTGTCGCTGCGCGCCTGGTGGCGGCTCGAGGGTTTCGACCACACCGCCTCGCGCAGCGTGGACGAACACGTGGCCGCGCTGCTGCAGGGTGAACAGCTGGTGCCGCCGCCGCCGCTGCCGCCGGAGCTGTTCAGCACGCTGGAAGTGGAGGCCGCGCGGCCGCTGCTGCGCACCGCCAGCCGGCAGTGGGAGTTGCTGGATGCCGACTTCCGGCGCCGCCTGCTGCTGCTGTTCAAGCTGCTGAAGGACCAGCACGGCTACGACGCGGTGCTGCTGGAAGGCTACCGCAGTCCCGAGCGCCAGGAAGCCCTGGCGCGGCTGGGCCCGGCGCTCACCCAGGCCGGCGCTTATGAGAGTTATCACCAGTTCGGTTTGGCCGCCGATGTGGCCTTCCTGCGTGACGGCCGCATCGTGATCTCCGAGCGCGATGCCTGGGCCTTGCGCGGTTACGAGCTGTACGGCGAACTGGCAGCATCGCTGGGCCTCACCTGGGGCGGCAACTGGCGCGGCCTGGCCGACTACGGCCATGTCGAGTTGCGCCGGCCCGGTGTGCTGCAGTCGCGCACCGGCCCGGCCGCCACGGCACCGGCACCAGCACCAGCGCGCTGAAGGCCGTCACGCACAACGATCTCGCACTGATATTCAAGCACCAAGGGAGTGTCCATGGCCAGACCCGTCATCATCCTCGGCGACCGCCACAGCCACGGCGGCGTCGTCATCGAAGGTTCGCCCGCCACCGACACCCATGGCGTGCCGATCTCGCGGGTGGGCGACAAGGTCAGCTGCCCGGTGCCCGGCCATGGCATCAACTTCATTGCCAGCGGCGACCCGACCTGCATCATCGACGGCCGCTTCGTCGCGCGCGATGGCGACGTCACCGCCTGCGGCGCAGTGATCTACCACTCGCAGCAGCCGACGATCGACCACCTGTGAGCGCGCACCGTCCGGCATGCGCCGGTCCGACGATCCGTCCCTGCCGATGAAAAACCTGATCCGCGGCGCTGCGTTGCTGGTGGCCGTGTGCTGCGCCGTGTGGCTGGCCGTGCTGTGGCGCTGGCGCGCCACCGGCCACGACATGACGGCCGAGGACTTTGTGATCTACCTGCTGCTGCTGCCGCTGGTGGTATTCGGCTTCGTGCTGGCCCTGCGCTGGGCCTGGCGCGGCGCCGTGGCGCAGCAGGCCGCGGCCGCCGCAAGTCCCGCCGCCGCGGGCGCGTCACCGGGCGCCGCTGCGCCGGGCCAGGCCGTGGCGGCCGAAGAAGCGCAGCGCCATGCCACCGCGCAGCTGCTGTGCGCGCACCTGCTGTGCGCCTGCGCCGACAGCCCGCAGGCCCTGCTGGCCGCGGGCCAGTCCGGCCAGCCGCTGCCCGGGCTGGACGCCAGCCTGCAGAACGCCGAAGGCCTGCCGGTGATGAGCGCGCGCATTCCGGATCTGCCAGTCGACGCGATGCGGGCCGCCCTCACTTCCCTGCAGCGCAGCGTGCGGCGCGCGGGCCGTGACGCCGGCGCCGTGCCGTTGACGCTCGACGACGACGCCCCCATGGAACCGCCGGCCGAACATCTGCAACGCGCCCTGGCCGCTCTGCAAGCCCCGCTGATGCAGGCCCTGCAATCGCTGCAGCCCTGGCACGAACGTTTTGCCGACCCGACGAATATCAGCCTGCTGCGGGTGCTGCTGGCCTGCCCGGCCTGGTGGTCGGAGGGCGACAGCGCGCTGGCCGAGGCCTGGCTGCGCCAGCTGCTGGCCGATGAAGGCAGCAGCGGCATCGCGCCGGCCCGCTTCGTCATCGACTGCCAGGCGCTGGGCAGCGTCGAGCTGTGGGCCGAGGCCGACCGCCGCCTGCACAGCCTGAACCGCGACAAGCGGCGGGACCTGCTGCTGCTGGCCGCCTGCCACAGCGACCTGAGCGACGACGCCATCGCGATGCTGGAGAGCCAGCGCCGGCTGTTCTCGCCCGGCCAGCACCCCAAGGGCCTGATCCCCAGCGAAGCCGCTGCGGTGCTGGTGCTGGCCCCGCCGGACTGGCCCGCGGCGCCGGATGCCGCCACGCCCCCGGTGCAGCTGCATCGCCCCGCGGTGATGAAGCGCGACAAGTCGATCGAAGCCGCCGGCAGCGTCTCCAGCCAGGTGCTGGCCGAAGTGCTGGCCGCCGCGCTCGGCGCCGCGCAGTTGCAGGTGGCCGAGGTGGCCGCGGTGGTCTGCGATGCCGACCAGCACACCCCGCGCGGCACCGAACTCTTCGGCACCACGCTGAAGGTCTTGCCGCACCTGGACCCGGCCGAACACCTGTGCATGACCGGCGGCGTCGCCGGCCATGGCGAAGCCGGTGCGCTGATGGTGGTGGCCACCGCCGCGGTGCGGGCGCTGGCCGATCAGAAACCTTGCCTGGGCCTGGCGCTGGGCGACAGCCACTGGCGCCTGGCACTGCTGGCCCGGCCGCCGCAGGCCAGCACCCCATGACTGCACGACAGGGCGCGGAGGCCCGCCGATGAACCGCTTCTGGACTTTCCTGTTCGACGTTCGCGTGCTCAGCGTGCTGGGCCTCGCTGCGCTGGCCGCGTTCCTGTTCATCGGCGCCAGCGAGCTGCAGGTGGCGCTGCTGTATGCCGGCATCGCCCTGGTGCTGGTGGCGTTGGTCTGGCTGATCGTCTGGGGCCTGCGCAAGTGGCGTGCGGTGCGCGCATCGCGCCGCCTGGAAGAAGCCATCGAGGACGATGCCGAGCAGGCCACGCTGCGCATCCGCGCCGAGGACCGGCTGCCGGCGCAAGCCGTGCGCGACCGGCTGCTGAGCGCCGTGAAGACCATCCGCAGCTCCAAGCTCGGCGAGCTCACCGGCTCGGCCGCGCTGTACGAGCTGCCCTGGTACATCGTGATCGGCAACCCGGCCGCCGGCAAGAGCACGGCAGTGCTCAAGTCGGGCCTGAACTTCCCGCTGGCCGCCGATGGCAGCAAGCTTGAATCCAGCGTCATCCAGGGCATCGGCGGCACACGCAACTGCGACTGGTTCCTGACCAGCGAAGGCATCCTGCTGGACACCGCCGGCCGCTACTCGGTGCACGAGGAAGACCGTGCCGAATGGCTGGGCTTCCTGGGCCTGCTGAAGAAGCACCGGCCAAAGGCGCCGATCAACGGCATCCTGATCGCCGTCAGCGTGGCCGAGCTGTCTCAGGGCAAGCCCGAGGCCGCGATCCAGCTCGCCAAGCGCCTGCGCCAGCGGGTGCAGGAACTGACCGAGAAGCTCGAGGTCTTTGCGCCGCTGTACCTGGTGTTCACCAAGGCCGACCTGATCTCCGGCTTCGTCGAGTTCTTCGAAGACTTCGACCGGGCGGAGCGCGACCGCGTGTGGGGCGCGACCTTGCCCTTCGAGCCGGACAAGACGGCGGCCTCCGACACCGCCCGCGCCGCCGGCGCCAGGGACAGCGCGTCGGCGGCCAGCAGCATGGGCCGCGTCGATCCGGTGTCAGCCTTCGACCGCCACTTCGACGAACTGCGCGACGGGCTGAAGGAAATCGCGCTGGCCCGCATGTCGCTGCAGCGCGGCCAGGCGCTGCCGACGGGGCTGCTGACCTTTCCGCTCGAATTCGCCGCGGTGAAGCCGTCTCTGCGCGCCTTCGTCGCCACCTTGTTCGAAGACAACCCCTACCAGTTCCGACCGGTATTCCGCGGCTTCTACTTCACCAGCGCGGTGCAGGAGGGCTCTGCCACCAGCCGGGCCAGCGACGACGTGGCGCGGCAGTTTTCCTTGAGCGCGCGGCGCGAGCGCACCACGGCCCGCGTGGTGGCCGACAACGGCTTCTTCCTGAAGGACTTGTTCCAGCGCGTGATCTTTGCTGACAAGCAATTGGTGCGGCAGTACGCCAGCCGCAGCAAGCAGCGCGCGCGCACGATCACCTTCGCCGCCGCGGTGGGCGTGCTGGCGCTGCTGCTGGCCGGCTGGAGCTGGGCCTATCTGGGCAACCGCCAGCTGATGAACGATGTGCAGGCCGACCTGGCCAAGGCCGTCAAGCTGCAGGCTGACCGTGTCGACCTGGCCTCGCGGCTGGAGGCGCTGGAGGTGCTGCAGTACCGCATCGAACAGCTGGCCGCCTGGCACGACAAGCGTCCCTTCGGCCTGGGCCTGGGCCTCTACCAGGGCGAGGCCATCGAGCGCAAGCTGCGAACCGAATACTTCAACGGCCTGCGCCAGGTGATGCTGCAGCCGGTGGCCAGGGCGATCGAAGGCTATCTGGGCGAAGTCAACGCCAACGCCGCGCAGCTGCAGCCGATGCCGCGGCCGCCCGAATCCGGTGCGCCGGGGCAGGCGCCTGCACCCGCGGCGGCGCGTGTGCCTTCACGCTATGTCGAAGCCTCGGCCGGCGATGTCGAAGACGCCTACAACGCGCTGAAGACCTACCTGATGCTGGCCGAACGCCAGCGCATGGAACCCGGCCACCTGAAGGACCAGGTGGCGCGCTTCTGGCGCGGCTGGCTCGAGCAGCAGCGCGGCAGCATGCCCACCGAGCAGATGAAGCGTCGTGCCGAAAGCATGATCTCCTTCGCGATGGCAAGCCTGCAGGACCCGGCCTTTCCGACCATCGACAGCAACTTCACGCTGGTCGACCAGACCCGCGTGAACCTGCGCCGCGTGATGCGCGGCATGCCGGCGCGTGAGCGCGTGTATGCCGAGGTGAAAGCGCGGGCGTCGACCCGCTTTGCGCAGGTCACGGTGGCCAACATCGTCGGCGAGACCGGCCGCCAGACGATCGCCGGCAGCGTCGTGATTCCCGGCACCTTCACCCGCGAAGCCTGGGACAGCTACATCGAGAAAGCCTTCAAGGAAGCCGCTGCCGGCGAACTGCAAAGCACCGACTGGGTGCTGCAGACAGCGGCCCGCGACGACCTCACGCTCGAGGGCAGCCCGGACCAGATCCGCAAGTCCCTCACCGAGTTGTACAAGACCGAATACGTGCGCGAATGGCAGCGTTTCATGCAGGGCATCGCGGTGGTCGAGTTCGGCAGCTTCGAGGCCGCGGTCAGGCACATGAACCGGCTCGGCGATGCCGCCGATTCACCGGTCAAACGGCTGCTGGACGTGCTGTACGACCAGACCTCGTGGGACAACCCGGCGATCCTGAACCAGCGGCTGGGCCAGGTGCAGCGAGGCTTCATCGACTGGTTCAAGCAAAGCATCCTGCGCCAGGCACCCTCCCGCGTGGAGGTGAAGGTCGACATCAGCGGCGGCGACAAGGGCGTGGCGATGGGCCCGATCGGCCGCGAGTTCGCCGCGCTGTCGCGCATCATGGCGCCGCGCGACAGCAATCCTCCCTTGATCAACGACTACCTGAAGGCGCTGGGCGGCGTGCGCTCGCGCTTCAACCAGATCAAGACCCAGGGCGACCCGGGGCCAGCCGCGCGCAAGCTGATGGCGTCCACGCTGGAGGGCAGCAATTCGGAGCTGGTGGACGCGGTGAAGCTGGTGGAAGAGCAGATGCTCACCGGCATGAGCGATTCAGCCCGCGCCACCTTGCGCCCGCTGCTGCTGCGGCCGCTGATGCAGAGCTTCGCGGTGCTGGTGGCGCCGGCCGAAACCGAGGTCAACCGCGCCTGGGTGGCCCAGGTGCATGAGCCCTTCCTGCGCTCGCTGGCAGCAAAGTATCCGTTCGACGCCAACTCGCGCATCGAGGCCGTGCCGCAGGAGATCGCCAAGGTCTTCGGCCCCGACGGCGCGGTGGCCAAGTTCGCGAACGACGCGCTGGGCCCGCTGGTGGTGCGGCGCGGCGACAGCATCGCGCCGCGAGGTTGGCTGGACATGCACATGCGCCTGCGGCCGGAGTTCAGCACGCAGTTCGCCAGCTGGGTGGCGCCGCTCGATGGCGCGGCCGGCACCAGCAGCGCCGGCTCGTCCGGCGCTGGCAACGGCGGCGGCGGCGGCGCGGGGGCCGCGGCACAAACCAGCTTCCAGATCCTGCCGCAGGGCGCGCCCAGCCTGACCGAATACACCATCGAGATCGACGGCCAGGTGCTGCGCTACCGCAACAACGCGCCGGTGTGGACGCCCTTCGTCTGGCCCAACCCGGCCGGTGCGCCGGGCGCGCGCATCACCGGCGTCACGCTCGACGGCCGGGTGATCGAGCTGCTGAACGTGCCGGGCCGCTTCGGCCTGCAGCGCATGTTCGAGACCGCCGAACGCAAGAAGCTGGCCGACGGCAGCAACGAGCTGAGCTGGGCGCAGGGCCCACAATCGGTGACGATCGTTTTGCGGGTTATCAGCCAGCCCGGTGCGACAGCGCCCGCGCAAGGAGGTGGTGCCGCGACACCGGTGGCGGGCGCCGCCGGCCTGCGTGGCCTGCGCCTGCCGGCCATGGTGGCCGGCGGCGACGACACGGTGGCCGCGGCAGTGGCGCGGACAGCGGCCTCCGGGGCTGCACGATGAGCCGCGCCGGGCCGTTTCCAAGCGGCGGGCTCCCCACGCCCGAGCAAGGCGCGGGGCGAGCCCGCGCCTGGGAGACCGGCGCGCAGCGCCGTAGGGGGCATCCATGAGCCGGGTGCTACCGGCCGATGTCGTGTACTTCGGCAAGCTGCCCTCGCGCGGCGACTTCGTCCGCAATGGCGACACCAGCGGCCTGACGCAGCGCCTGGACGCCTGGCTGACACAGGGCGTGGCGCTGCTGGCCCGCGACCCGCGCTGGAAGGAGGTCTACGACCAGGCTCGCACGGCCAGCTTCGCGTTCCTGGGCGTGCGCAGCCGTGCCATCGTCGCCGGCCACCTGCTGGCCAGCACCGACGCATCGGGCCGGCGCTTTCCGTTCGTGGCGGTGGGCAAGCTGGAGGTGGAAGCACCGCTGCACTTCATGCAGCGCGCACCGATCGCGCTGGCCCCGCTGTGGCTGCAACTGGGCCAGGCCGCGGACCGTGCGCATGCCGCCGACGACGCGGTGCCGCCGCTGAACCAGCTGAGCCAGCTGCGGCCCGAGGTGGATGTCGACCCGATGGCGCATGAAGCCGGCTACCGCGATTTCCTGGCGTTGCAGACCGTCGGCTCCTTGCAATCGCTGCTGCGCGCCGGTGACCCCGCGACCGACCTGCGCCGCACGCTGCTGGCGCTGGGCCTGCTGCTGCAGCCAGTGCCGGCCAGCGGTGCACAGCGGCTGGAAAAAGGCGTGCGGCTGCCACTGCCGGCCGATCCGCTGTATCAGCCCTATGTCGCCACGCTGTGGATCGACCTGGCGGCGCGCTTTCTGGCGCGCGGTGATTTCGAGGTGGCGATGTTCCTGCCACGGGGGGGTGCCGGTGGTGCGCCCAGCCTGGCCATCGGCTTCTCCGGCGATTCACCGGCGCTGCTGCATGCACTGCTCGACCCCGAGGCGGCGGCCGCGCACTTCGTCGACCTCTTCGCGCCCGACTGGGTGGACGATTCGGCCGAGCAGGACTATGCCGTGCGCAAGCTCGGCAGCTATCTGCAGCAGCCACAGCTGTCGCTGGCCCAGGCGCGCAGCACCTTCAACGAAGCCTTTCTGGGGGAATGAGCGTGTCTGCTTTCCGTCTTCAGCATCCCGCACGCGCGGTGGTGATGGCCGCGCTGATCACCGGGGCGGGTGCCGCTGCCGCACAGCCTGCAACGGTCGCGCCGGTCGCTCCGGCAATGACGCCGGCAGCCGCATCAACGTCAGCGCCGCCGGGCGCGGCGGTCACCGCGGCACCCAAGGTCGTCGTCTCCGGCACCGTGCCCGATGAAGCCACGCGCGCGGCCATCCTCGCCCGCGTGCGCGAGGTCTACGGCGCGGAGCGCGTCGTCGATCAGCTGGGTGTCGGCCCGCTCGCCGCGCCGCCGCAATGGAGCCAGCAGGTGCAGAAGCTGTTGACGCCGGACATCAAGCGCATCTCGCAAGGCCAGCTGAAGATCGAAGGCAACGTCGTCGAGGTCTCGGGCCAGGTGGACAGCGCGCAGACGCAGGCGCAGCTGCTCAAGACCCTGGCCACGCGCCTGGACAACCCGACCTACACCGTGCGCGACAACCTGCGCGTGGGCGCCAGCGGCCAGCAAGTGCTGGATACAGCGCTGGCCAACCGCATCGTCGAGTTCGAACCCGGCAACGCCACGCTCACCCCCATTGGCCAACGCGTGCTCGACGACCTGCTGCCGGTGCTGCAGCAACTGAACGGCCGCCGTTTCGAGATCGTCGGCCACACCGATTCAGACGGCACGCGGCAGCACAACCTGCTGCTGTCGGCCGCGCGCGCCGAATCGGTCAAGGCCTACCTGACGCAGCGCGGCATTGCCGCAGCAGCGCTGGTGACCTCGGGGCTGGGGCCTGACAAACCGGTGGCCGACAACCTCAGCGCGGCAGGCCGCGCGCGCAACCGGCGCATCGAGTTTCGGCTGCTGGCCTGAAGGCCGGTCAGGCCGGCGCCTTCAATTCATCGGCTTGGGCGGCTCGATACCGAGCAACTCCTCGAGGTGAGCGAGTGAGCCGTGATCCTTCACCACCGTGCGCAGCCAGCTCTGCAAGTCCATCGCCCCCCAGCGCGCGGCCTTCTCGGCCAGGTAGGCGACGGGGCTGTGCGGCTCGGTGCGGCGGAAAAAGTCTGCGACCTGGCGCAGTTGCTGCAGCGCTTGCGCGCGCGTCTGCAATGGGCCATTGAGCAAAGCGCCAGCAACCGCAGGGCCCGCGGCGGTCGGTGCCACACCCTGCGCCGGCTCTTGGCGGTCTTCCGGCAAGTCGGCCAGCACCGCCTTCAAGGCCTCGCGCGCCGCCACGAACCCGGGTCCATCGGTTCCCAGCCGCGCATCCACGCCCTGCTGCAGCTTGGCCAGGGCTTGCACTGCGGCCAACGCATCGGGCCGGCGCAGCGCCACGCCACCCGCCGCACTGTCAGCAACAGCGTGCCGCGCCAGCGGCGCCACGCGGCCCAGCAGCCAGCTCAGCGCGCCGATGCGCTGCTCCAGGTCTCCCGCATCGGGCAGCGGATGCAGGCCGGCCCAATGGCGATCGATCAGGCCGGTGCACAGCGCCAGCCCGTCGGCGAGCGCGCCCAGGCCGCGCTGACGCGACCAGCCGTCGGCCAACCAGCCTACCAGGCGCAAGTCCTTGCTGCGCGTGCGCAGCAAGGACTCACACAAGGCGCACAGCTCGGGCCAGTTCGCCACCTTGGGCTCTTTGCCCTTTTCCTTCCACTCGCCCAGCGGCAGGCTGGCATCGTCCTCGCGGCGCAGTTCGGCAATGGTGTCGAACTCGGCGCTGAACGACAGGTCTTCGCCACAAGGCCGGGCCTCGGAGATCGGTTGCAGCAAGACGTCAAGATCCATCACACAGCCCGCGCCAGAAGTTACGCCCGCGCATTCTGCCCGCCGGCACCCTAACGTCGCAGCGGAGCCAACAACCCGTTACAGCAGGACTGCGAACTTGGGGGGATGAAGCGGCAAGACCGCCATCGATAATCCGCCGGCTCGAGACCACACGTCAGGGAGAGACGGGGCATGACGCTCGCATTGCCATGGCCCGCGGCCCTTGGCCCCTTCATCAGCGAACTCAGCAGCCGCCTCGACTTCGCCGCGCTGATCGAGCAGCGCGGCCGCATGCTGCAGATCAGCACCGCGCTGCCGCAACTGGCGCTGGTGCCCGAGCGTGTGCTACTGCGCGAAGCGGTGAGCCAGCCCTTCGAGCTGGTGGTCGATTGCATCAGCACCTCGGCCTATTTCGAATTGAAGCGCCTGATCGGCGAGCAGATGTCGCTGCGCCTGCTGCAGCCCGACGGTGTATACAAACCTTGGCACGGCTACGTGTTCGAAGCCGCGCAGCTGGGCGCCGACGGCGGCCTGGCGCGCTACCGCCTGGCGATGCGGCCCTGGCTGGACTTCCTGGCGCAGCGGCGCGACTGCTTCATCCATCAAGACCAGGATGTGCGCGCCATCCTCGAAGACATCTTCGCCGATTACCCGCAGGCCAACTTCCGCTTCGAAGTCACCGAGACCTTGCGCCAGCGCAGCCTGTGCGTGCAGTACCGCGAGAGCGACCTGCAGTTCGTCAGCCGCCTGCTGGCCGAGGAAGGCCTGAGTTATCACTTCGAGCACGACAACTCGGGCGCCGACCTGGCTTCGGCCACCAGCGCACTGCACACGCTGGTGATCACCGACCGCAGCTTCACGCGCGACGACCTCGGCAACGTGCGCTTCACCAGCCAGCACCCCACCGCCAAGCTCGACGGCCAGCGTGATGCGATCACCGCCTTCGCGGCCCGGCGCAGGCTGCAGCCCACTGCCGTGACGCTGGGCGCCTGGAACTACAAGCACCTGGCCGGCACCACGGCCGAGCTGGCCACCGCACTGGACATCGGCGAGCTGCCGGCGCTGGAGGTCTACGACGGGTCCGGTGCGTACCGCTACGAGAACCCGCTGCACGCCGAACGTGCCGCCGAGTTGGCCCTGGCCACGCTGGAGCTGGACTTCAAGCGCTTCGAAGGCCAGGGCAGTGCACGGCACTTCGAGGCCGGCCTGCGCTTCAGCCTGATCGACCATGCGCTGTATGGCGCCGGTGCCAGCGGCGGACTGGCCGATGCAGTGGTCAGCCACAAGCGCAGCGACAACCGGTTCACGCTGCTGGCCGTCGAGCACCACATCACCAACAACCTGGGCGCCCAGGCCGCGCGGCTGCTGGAGGCCACCGCGCTGGAGCATGGCACCTACCGCAACCACTTCCACTGCGCCCCCGCTGCTGCCGTGGTGGTGCCACGCTTCGTGCGCAAGCCCACCGCCACGGGCCTGCAGACCGCGCTGGTCGTGGGCGTTGCCGGCGAGCCGCTGAGCACCGACCGCGAACACCGCGTGAAGATCCAGTTCCCCTGGCAGCGCGGCGTGGCCCCGCTGTCCGGCGGCCTGGGCCACGATGAACGCTCGCCCGATGCGCAAGGCAATGCGCCGCGCAACGAAGCCTCGGGCACCTGGGTGCGCGTGGCCGGCCCCGCCGCCGGCGCCAACTGGGGCGCGGTGTTCACCCCGCGCATCGGTACCGAGGTCGCTGTCGAGTTCATCGAAGGCGACATCGACCGCCCGCTGATCATCGGTGCGCTCTACAACGGCCAGGATCTGCCGCCCTGGTCCGCCGGTGTCGACTCCGGCGTCAACCATCCCGGCGTGATCTCCGGTCTGCACAGCCACGCA
>NZ_DATILJ010000060.1:0-26177 GCF_035476535.1 Aquabacterium sp. | reverse complement strand
AGTTGACTTCAAGATCTGCCTCGAACACGAAAAAAGCAGACGGTACCTTGGACCGTGGACAACGTGAGTACACGTTGCCCACCGCCCAGTCCTTCGACCATTGCCCACAGCCTGCCACCACTACGGCAGAAAGCCAAAAGGCCCGGCGCCAATACACTGGCCGCATCTACAACGGATCGACGCTCCGCGCGTCCCCGCGGTCAAGCCTCCCCAGGCTCATACCTCGTTTGGAAAAGACTGAGGGCTTCGCTTCAACAGTTGTTGGCTTGCGAGAATGCCACCATGCCTTCCGCCTTGTTGATCCTCATTTCCACGCTGCTGTTCGCCACCATGGGGGTGACCGTGAAGCTCGCTTCCGCGCACTACGGCACCGGCGAGATCGTGTTCTACCGTGGCTTGGTTGGCGCACTGCTGATGGCCTGGCTGGCGCGCGGCCGCGGCATCGCCTTGCGCACCACCGTGCCCGGCATGCACTTCTGGCGGGGTGTGTGCGGCGTGTGTGCGTTGACGCTGTGGTTCTATGCCATCGGCAACCTGCCGCTGGCCACCGCTATCACCTTGAACTACATGTCCTCGGTGTGGATGGCGCTGTTCCTGATCGGCGGCGCGGTGCTGATGGGCGCGGCCCGTGTCGATGGTCGCCTGGTGCTGACGGTGTTGCTGGGCTTTGCCGGCGTGGCGCTGATCCTGCGGCCGACGATCGAGCACAACCAACTCTGGCATGGCCTGACCGGGCTGCTGTCGGGCATGCTGTCGGCGATGGCCTATTTGCAGGTCACCGCCCTCGGCCGGGCCGGAGAGCCGGAGGTGCGGGTGGTGTTCTATTTCTCGCTGGGCGGCATGATCGTCGGCGCCTGCATCGCAGCCTTCAACGGCCTGCACGCGCACACGCTCCGGGGTGCGGCGCTGTTGTTGGCCACCGGCCTGCTGGCCACCGTGGCCCAGCTGCTGATGACACGTGCCTATGCCATCGGCAGGCCGCTGGTGAATGCCAGCCTGCAGTACATGGGCATCGTGTTCTCGTTCGGCTACGGTGTCTGGCTGTTCGACGATCCGATCACGGGCATGGCGATTGCCGGCATGGGCTTGATCGTTTGCGCGGGGGTCGGTGCCACGCTGTTGCGCGGCCAGGCCGCGCCCCAGTCGACCGCACCGACAGCAGAGTCGTGAAAGGCCCGATGGCTTGACGCGGCTCAAGGCGAGCATCATGGCCGGGAGCACACTGTGCTTGAGCCGGACCTGCGGTCCGGATCGGTCTTTCACAGGAGGTGACCATGTACAAGCGCATCCTCGTCCCCACCGACGGTTCAGACATCACCGGCAAGGCCGTGCAAACCGCCATCAGCCTGGCCAAGGTGACCGGTGCCTCGCTGGCCACCGTCAGCGTGAAGGAGCCCTTCCCGTACAGCGCGATCTCCGAAATGCAGCCGGTGCCGCCGCAGGAGTTCTACGACGCGCAGGAACGCATCGCCGCCGAGCGGGTGAAGGCCGTCGTCAACGAAGCCAATGCCGCCGGGCTGAACTGCGACGGCTACACCGTCGAGGCCTTGCATCCCTGGGAAGCCATTCTCGACCAGGCCAAGCAGCAGGGCTGCGATCTGATCGTGATGGCCTCGCACGGCCGCCGCGGCGTCACCGCCTTGCTGCTGGGCAGTGAAACCAACCGCGTGCTGACGCACAGCCCCTTGCCGGTGCTGGTCGTCAAGTAGCGCTTGACGCCATGCGGCCGTCGAGCCGCGTGGCGCTCACAAGGCCAGCGCTTCGGGATACAGCGCTTGCGGCGCAATGCGCAGCCGCGTGGCGGGCTCGGGCACGCTGGCTTGCACGGCATAGGCAGGCTGCGCGCTGTCGCGCATGCGCGGGGCAGGCAGCGCACGGCCCTGGGCATCGGTCAGCGTCGCGACCATCGGCGCATTGGCGCTGCTGCCGCGGCGCACCACGATGCCCAGTTCGGCCGACGCCAGCCGCACCAGGCAGCCCGGTGGATAGATGCCGAACGCCTTGATCAGCATCGCGGCCATCGGGTCGCCCGGGTTCTCCATGAACAACTGGCGCGCGGCCAGCTGGGCCGGCAAGGCCGGACGGGTCGCCCGGGCGCTGTGCTTGGCGGTGAACTGATCGGTCAGACGCAGCAGCTGCGACAGCGTGCCAGGCGTCAGGCGCCCCATCGGGTAACCGCCGCCGCCGTGGCGCTCATGGTGGTCTTCGACCGCGCTGAGCCAGGGCTCGTCGTCCAGCCCGGCGGCTCGCAGCATCATCGACGCCTGGTTCGGGTGCTCGTGGATCTGCTCGCGCTGGCGCCGCGTCAGCGGCGTGGTCTGGCAGGCCAGCCGCCCCTGCAGCTCAATGATGGCCAGGTTCATCGTCAAGGCGGCACCGATCGCACGCTGGCGATCGTCCGCGTCCCAGCCCAGCCGCTGCGCCAGCAGGCTGCAGATGCAGGCCACATGCAGCGCGTGGGTGGTGCCGTAGTGCTCGAACTGGCCATGGTCCTGCCGCAGGATCAGGAATAGCAGCAGATCGGTGTTCATCTCGCTCAGCGCGTGCACGTGCAACGCGGCGTCGCGCACCCGCTGCAGAAAGTGGCGTTCGCGCGGGCTTGAGAGCACGGCGGCCAGGTTGGCGCACAGCCTGTCCCAGCGTTCGAACGGTGTGCCGGCGAGGGGTGACGGGGCCGGTGCGGGTACCGGCGCCAGCGCGGCCGCATTCGCCGCTTCCTGCGCATCGACGAAGACACCGCGGTCCAGCAGGGCCTGCAGCATCTCCTCGCTGCCAACCAGGTGGCCCTTGCCCAGCAGCAGATTGCCGCGCTGGTCGCGCACGCCCCAGGGCAAGGGCTGGCCTGGGGCGAGGCCATCCTTCAACTCGACCAACGGCAGCAGCTTCATCAGGGTGGGTGGTGCAAGAAACGAGGTCTCTGTCTCGTCTTATCGGCACACCGGCCGGTCCCTGAAGCGCCCGGCCTCAATGACCGTGCAACAAACTGCGTGCCAGCACCACCAGCGCCAGGCCGGCGCCGATCCAGGCCAGCTGCGCCAGCGTCGAGCGCCAGGGCAGCCGGCGCTGCAACTGCGGCAGCAGGTCCGCCACGGCGACGTAGACAAAGCTGCTGCTGGCGGCCACCAGCAGGTACGGAAACAGCGCTTCCCAGGGCCCGACGATGAAGTAGCCCAGCACCCCGCCGACCACCGACGACAACCCCGACAGCGCGTTGTACAGCAACGCCTTGCCGCGGCTGAAACCGGCGTTCAGCAGCACGATGTAGTCGCCCACCTCCTGCGGAATCTCGTGCGCGATGATCGCCGCCGCCGTCACCAGCCCCAGCTGGGTATCGGCCAGGAAGGCCGCCGCGATGATGATGCCGTCGCAGAAGTTGTGGATGCTGTCGCCCACCAGCACGCTCCAGCCGCCACGGCCGGCCTGCTCGGCATCGAAATGGTGATGGTGCTCGTGGCCGTCGCCCTCGTGGTGATGGCCATGGCGGTAGAGCTCGGCCTTCTCGAGCAGGAAGAAGAACAGCAGGCCGCTCAGCAAGGTGATGAACAAGCGGTTCGGGCTGACCTGCGATTCGAAGGCTTCCGGCAGCACATGCAGCAGCGCCGTGCCCAGCAGCACGCCGACCGACAGGCTGACCAGGTGCTGCACCAGGCGCCCCAGCAGGGCCACGGTCAGCGAAGCCGCGATGACCACCGACAGCACGCCGCCGGCGGTGGTTGCAAGCACGATGTAGAGCAGGGTCATCGATGACACACAAAAACCGCGCCTGCAGAGGCGCGGTCGGGAGGAACAGGGGAACTCAGGGCAGCATCATGCAACGCCCTGGGCCTTGAACCAGGCCAGGCAGCGTTTCCAGCCATCCTCGGCGGCTTCCTTGCGGTAGCTGGGTCGGTAGTCGGCATGGAAGGCATGCGGCGCGTCCGGGTACACCAGGAACTCCGAGCGCTTGGCCGCGGCACTGCCACTGGCGAGGGCTGCTTTCATCTTATCGACCGTGTCAAGCGGGATGCCGCCGTCCTGCCCACCATAGAGGCCCAGCACCGGCCCGTTCAGCTTGGCTGCCAGGTCCACCGGGTGGGCGGGCGTCAAGGCCGAGGCCGCGCCCACCAGCCGGCCGTACCAGGCGACGCCCGCCTTCACCGCCGGGTTGTGCGCGCTGTACAGCCAGGTGATGCGGCCGCCCCAGCAGAAGCCAGTCACTGCCAGCTTCGACGCATCGGCGCCCTGTCCACGCGCCCAGGCCACGGTGGCGTCCAGATCACCCATCACCTGGGCATCGGGCACCTTGTTAACCACCTCGCTGATCAGCTTGGCGATCTCGCCATACGAACCCGCGTCGCCTTGCCGGACGAAGAGTTCGGGCGCGACGACGTAGTAACCCTGTTTCGCGAAGCGCCGCGCGACGTCGGCAATGTGCTCGTGCACCCCGAAGATCTCGCTGATCAGCAGGATCACCGGCGCATTGCTCTTGCCGGCCGGCGCGGCGCGGTAGGCCGGCATCTTGAAGTCGCCGACGGGGATGGTCACCTCGCCCGCGACCAGCCCCTCGGTGCTGGTCTTGATCACCGTCTGCGCCATCACCGGCAGCACCGCGGCGGCAAAGCCGGTGCCCAGGCTGCCGCGCACAAAATCGCGCCGGCTGAAGTCCCGTGACGGGGCGAGGCTATCGACATCCTGCTGCAACATGCATCTCTCCTGGGTTGCGGACCACGCGGCGCATTCTAGATAGAGCGCTCCTGCGCAGCCTCGACAGGCCATGCGGGTTTAGCCGCTACGATCCTGCCCCATGCCTTCCCGCCTTCCGCGCGCCAGTGCGCCCCTGGCTGCCATCGACATGGGGTCGAACAGTTTTCGACTCGAGATCGGTCAGCTGCAACACGGCCGCTATCGCCGCATCGCCTACCTGAAAGAGACCGTGCGCCTGGGCGGCGGGCTGGACGCGAACGGCTACCTCACCGAAGAAGCCGCCCAGCGCGGCCTGGCCTGCCTGGCACGCTTTGCCGAGCGGCTGCAGGGCTTCGAAGCGGCGCAGGTGCGGGCCGTCGCCACTCAGACGTTGCGCGAAGCGCGCAACCGCGACGCGTTCCTGGTGCGTGCCGAAGCCGCACTGGGCATGCCGATCGAGGTGATCTCGGGCCGCGAGGAGGCGCGCCTGATCTACGCCGGCGTGGCCCATCTGCAGCCCAGCGATGCGACGCGGCTGGTCATCGACATCGGCGGCCGCAGCACCGAGATGATCCTCGGCCAGGGCCGCGTGCCGCTGGCGGCCGAATCCTTCAAGGTCGGCAGCGTCAGCCTGTCGATGCGCTGGTTTCCCGAGGGCCGCTTCACCGAGCGGATGTTTCGCGATGCCCAGGTGGCCGCCGGCGCCGAACTGGAGGAAGCATTGCAGCCCTTTGCGCCGCAGCACTGGCAGGTCGCGCTGGGCTCCTCGGGCACCGTGGGCGCCGTGTCGCAGGTGCTGCAGGCCGCCGGCCTCAGCGACGGTGCCGTCACGCCCGACGGCCTGCGCTGGTGCATTGCGCAATGCCTGGCGGCCGGCCAGGTGGACAAGCTCAAGCTGCCCTCGCTCAGCGAAGACCGCAAGGCCATCATCGGCGGCGGACTGTCGCTGCTGTACACGCTGGTCACGCATTTCGGCATCGAGGCACTGCAGCCGGCCAAGGGCGCGCTGCGGCAAGGCGTGATCGTCGACCTGCACGAGCGCCACGCCAGTCAACGCAAGGCCGGCAGCGGCGACATGCGTGATCATTCGGTGGCCGAGCTGCAATCCCGCTTCGGCATCGACACCGCGCACGCCGCGCGGGTGCGCAGCGTCGCCGCCGCGCTGTTCAGCAGTGCGCTGCCCCAAGCGGACGATGAAACGCTGCGCGAACTGGGCTGGGTCTGCGAACTGCACGAGATCGGCCTGATGGTCTCGCACCACGACCACCACCGCCACAGCGCCTACCTGCTGGCGCATGCCGACGCGCCGGGCTTCAGCCAGAGCCAGCAGCGGCGCATGGCCGACCTGGTGCTCGGCCAGCGCGGCGGCTTGCGCAAGATCGAGGCCCAGCTGTGCAACGAGCAGTTCGCATGGCAGGTGCTGACGCTGCGCTTGGCCGTTATCCTGTGCCATGCCCGCACCGCCGTGGATGCCCATGCCTTGCGCCTGGTGCGCAGCGGCAAACAGGCGGTGCTGAACTTCGATGCGGCCTGGGCCCATGGCCATCCACGCACGCTGCACCAGCTGCGGGAAGAGGCCGAGGCCTGGGCGCGCGTGGAGTCACCCCGCTTGGTGCTGGCCTCCAGCGGCGACGCCTGACCAGGGGCAGGCCTACTGCACGCCGGCTACAGTGCCTTCGCGGCGCTTGTCGGCAGCACCGTACTTCAGGCCGGTGGTCCAGTCGATCACCAGCGCCTGGGCCGACAGGTTGGCGCCGTTGGCTTCATTGCCCGAGCACGGCGGCATGCCGATCGCCGGCTCGCGCATCGCGTTGACGGCACTCACGACGCTGGCCGAGAACGCCGGAGTCGGCACGAAACCGGTCGGCGTGAAGGGACCGGTTTCGCAGAACACCGCGTCGTTGGTGCGGGCCGAGATGCGCGGCGCATCGATGGCCTGTTCCACGCTCATGCCATGGTCGATCAGGTTGCTGGTGATCTGCACCACCGCGTTGATGATCTTGGCGCCACCGGCCGAGCCCATGGCTGCAAAGGGCTTGCCGTCCTTGAGCAGCAAGGTGGGCGTCATGCTGCTGCGCGGGCGCTTGTACGGCGCCGCGTCGTTGGCGCCGATGTCGCCGCTGGCCAGGTTGAAGGTCGGCGGCCAGTTGAAATCGGTCAGCTGGTTGTTCAGCACGAAGCCGTAGCCCGGCACCACGATGCCGGAGCCGAACAGCGATTCCACCGTGGTGGTGTAGCTCACCACGTTGCCCTCCTTGTCGGCCACCACGAAGTGCGTGGTGTGCGCACCTTCACGCGGGTCGGCCGCCGCCGGGCGCGTGGTGATGGCGGCGGCGGCCACGTCGCGCGGGAACGGGTTGCCCGGCTTGATGGCGGCAAGGCCCAGCGCCGTCTCCAGCTTGATCAGCGCACCGCGTGCTGCCAGATAGCCGGCGTCCAGCAAGCCGGTGACCGGGACCTTGACGAAATCGGCATCACCTTCGTAGGCATTGCGGTCGGCAAAGGACAGGCGCATGCCTTCGATCAGCACGTGCAGTGTGTTCTTCTCGCCAAAGCCGTAGCCCTTGCTCTTGTCGCCCAGCGGGAACTGCTCGAGCATCTTCAGCTGCTGCAGCACGGTGATGCCGCCGCTCGACGGCGGCGGCATCGTGGCCACGGTGTAGCCGCGATAGCTGCCCATCAGCGGCTGGCGGATCGCCACGTTGTAGTTCGCCAGGTCGGCCAGCGTCATGCTGCCGGCCGCCCCTTGCGTCAGCGCGCTGCCGGCAGCGCCGGTGGTCGTGGCACGCCCTTGCGCTTCGACAATGGCCCGCGCGAGCTCGCCTTTGTAGAACGCATCGGGTCCCTGCGCCGCGATGAGCCTGAAGGTCTTGGCCAGATCGGGCTGCTTGAACAGATCGCCCTGCTTCAGCGGTACGCCGCCGGGGCGGAACAGCGCAGCGGTCTCGGGCTGCAGGTTCGTCATCTGGAAGCCGCGATCGCTGGTGTTGACGACGTCGGCGGCCAGCATCGGCCCCACGGTGAAGCCGGCCTCGGCCAGCGCCGTTGCGGGTTCGAGGGTCTTGGCCAGGCTCCAGCTGCCCCAGTTCTTCAGCGCCGTGCTGAGCAATCGCAGCGTGCCCGGCACACCCACCGAGATGCCGGTGGTGGAGGCATCCTCGAAGCTGAGTGCACCGAACATCGTCGGCGTGGCCGCCGCGGGCGCCTTCTCGCGGCCGTCGATGACCGTGACCCGGTTCTCCTTGGCGAGGTAGACGACCATGAAGCCGCCGCCGCCGATGCCCGAGCTCTGCGGCTCCACGGCGTTCAGCGCGAACTGGATCGCGGCGGCCGCATCGATGGCATTGCCGCCGTTCTTCAGCACCTCAGCGCCGACCTTGGCCGCCAGCGGGTTGGACACGGCCACCACGCCGTTGGCATAGCCGGTGGCGGACGCCGCGACACCGGGCGTGGCCGGTGAAGTTGTCGCGGGTGTGACAGGTGGCGACGGATCGTTGTCGCCGCTGCACGCGGCCAGGCCGGCCAGCGCACAGGCTGCCAGCGGCGCGGCGAGCCACCGTCGGGTCGTCGAAGTGCGGGGTAGGTATCGGTGTGCGAGCACGGGATCTCCGGTGATGTCGGGCGCGCATCGAAGCAATGTCGCGTGCCAGTCACTGTAGGGAGATGCCTTTGCCGTGTATTGCAGGCGCTTTCCGAAGAATTGAACGTTTGCGACATTGCTGGCTGGCGCCGGCTCGGGCAGCATCCACAGGATGGAGAAGCCATCAAGACGAACCGGTGCGCACGCCGGTGTCGCAAAGCGGGCGCCACGCGGTGCGCCGGCGCAGAGCGTCGTCGAGCGGCTGGACACGCAATCCGCCAGCGCGCGTGCCGGTGTCGAGCTGTCGGTGGCCATCCTGCTGTGGCCCCGCTTCCCGCTGCTGTCGCTGGCGGGCCTGAGCGACGCGCTGCGCCACGCCGCCGACATCGGCGACCAGAGCCGCCAGCTGCGCTGCAGCTGGACCGTGCTGGGCGTGGGCTCGGAATCGGTGCTGTCGAGCTGCGGCGTGGCCGTGCCGGTGCAGACCCCGCTGCGGGCGGCGCCGGCTTTCGACTACCTGGTGGTGATCGGTGGCTTGCTGTCGGAAATGGACGCTGCTGATCCACGTTATGCGGACTACCTGATCGCCACCGCCGCGCGCGGCGTGCCGCTGATCGGCCTGTGCACCGGCAGCTTCGTGCTGGCCCGCCACGGCCTGATGGACAACAGCGTGGCCTGCGTGCACCCCTTCCATGTGCCGGACTGGAAAGCCCGCTTCCCGCGCCTGCGCCATGTCACCGACACCGACTTCCATGTCGACGGCAAACGCCTCACCGTGGCCGGCGGCACGTCGGTGATCGCCTTCGCGGCGCAGCTGATCCGCGACCATTGCGGCCCGGACCGCGCCGCCAAGGTCGTGCACCAGATGACGGTGACGCCGGCCGAAGGCCGGTCCTACATGGATCGGCGCGGCGTGCTGGGCTATTCCGGCTTCGACAGCGAACGCGTGCGGCGCGCGGTGATGCTGATGGAAGACCACCTGTCGGCGCCGCTGAACATGGCCACCATTGCCGGGCTGTTGAACTGCAGCACGCGCCAGCTGGAGCGCCAGTTCGTCAGCGAGACCGGCGCCACGCCGGCCGACTACTACCGCCAGATGCGGCTGCGCTACGGCCGCTGGATGCTGACCGCCGGCAACACCCCTCTCAGCGCCGTGGCCTACGAATGCGGCTTCGCCGATGCGGCGCATTTCATCCGGCACTTCCAGCGCGAGTTCGGCGTGTCGCCGGGCGTTTTCCGACGCCAGGTCGGCAGCGCAGGGTGAACGCAGCGGCCTTCAGAGCTTCTCCGGCGTCCTCACCGACACCAGCACCACCTCCGGCACGCCCTCGCGCACACGGTACCTGAGCCACCAGGCCGCCCCTTTCTTCACGCCCCAGGCCGGCGCCTGCACGGCATCGGCGCCGGCCATCAGGTAGGCGGCCGTCTGGCCCAGCGTCGGCTGGTGGCCGACCACCAGCACCGGCTCGCGACTGTCCGGCCAGCGTGCCGCCGTCAGCAGCTGACTGGGGCCAGCGCCGGGCGCCAACCCATCCACCAGGCGGTACTTGCGGCCCAGCGCATCGGCGGTCTGCCGCGTGCGCAGCGCCGGGCTGACCAGCACGCGCGTGCTCTCGGGCAGGAAGCGGTTCAGCCACTCGGCCATGCGCTGGGCTTGCTTGCTGCCTCGCAAGGTGAGCGGCCTCTCGAGGTCGTCTTCGTCGGTCGATGCATCACGGGCTTCGGCATGACGCCACAGGATCAGGTCCATGTCGATGTTCAGCCTGCCGATCCGTAACGCGCCATCAGCGCCGCCTGCGCGCTCTCGCCCTGCTCGGCCACGCGGTGGTAGCTGCCGTCGCTGGCCTGCGACCAGGCGTCGCGTTCGTCGTGCAGGTAGGGGACCAGGCATTCATCGATCACGCGCTGGCGCAATCGCGCGTCGCGCACGCTCCAGGCCAGCTCGATGCGGCGAAACATGTTGCGGCCCATCCAGTCGGCGCTGGACAGGTA
The DNA here is from genome assembly GCF_035476535.1 of Aquabacterium sp. Lineage (GTDB taxonomy): Bacteria > Pseudomonadota > Gammaproteobacteria > Burkholderiales > Burkholderiaceae_C > Pseudaquabacterium. The sequence continues at coordinate 15,943 of NZ_DATILJ010000060.1, read as the reverse complement.
CAGCACCTCGTCCTCGTCGCTGGCGCCCCAGCGGAAATAGATCACGCGGGTGTGCTCGAGAAATCGCCCGACGACGGAGCGCACGCGCACGCGGTCGGTGAGGCCCGGCAGCCCCGAGGGCAGCATGCACGCGCCACGCACGATCAGGTCGACCTCGGCGCCGGCCTGCGCGGCGGTGACCAGCGCGCCAATCAGCGCCGGATCGGTCAGCGCATTGAGCTTGACGACGATGCGCGCCGGCCGGCCCTGCCGCGCCGCTTCGGCCACATCGGCCATGTGGGCCATCAGCTTGCGGTGCAGCACGAACGGTGCGGTGAGCAGGTGGCGCTGCGAGCGCACGCGCGTCAGGCTGGTGAGCTGGTGGAAGACGGCGTCGGCATCGGCGGTGAGCTGGGGGTCGGCGGTGAGCATGCCGGTGTCGGTGTACAGCCGCGCGGTCTTCGGGTTGTAGTTGCCGGTGGACAGGTGCACGTAACGCCGCAGCACCGTGCTACCGCGTGGGCCGGGTTCACGCCGTGTTACCAGCAGCAGCTTGGCATGGGTCTTGAAGCCGACGATGCCGTAGACCACCTGCGCACCCACGGCTTCCAGGCGCTCGGCCCAGTTGATGTTGGCCTCTTCGTCGAAGCGCGCTTTCAGCTCGACCACCACGGTCACTTCCTTGCCGCGGCGCGCGGCATCGATCAGCAGCTCCATCAGCACCGACTCATTGCCGGTGCGGTAGATGGTCTGCTTGATCGCCAGCACCTCGGGGTCGTGCACCGCTTCGCGCAGGAACTGCACCACCGGCTCGAAGCTCTCGAACGGATGGTGCAGCAGCACATCGCTGTGCTGCAGTTGCGCGATGATCGATTCGCCGCGCGGCAGCTGGTCCTGCGGCCAGGCCGGCTCGAAGGGCGGAAAGCGCAGCGCCGGCGCTTCGACCTGGTCGATCAGCTGGTTCAGCCGCACCAGGTTCACCGGGCCGTTGACACGGTAGAGCGCCGCTGCGGGCAGATCGAACTGGTCGAGCAGAAAGCGCGACAAGGCCTCGGGGCAGCTGCGCACCACCTCGATGCGGATGGCCTGGCCGAAGTGGCGCGTCGTCAGGCCCGTGCGCAGCGCCTGGCGCAGGTTGGCGACGTCTTCCTCGTCGACCTCGAGGTCGGAATCCCGCGTCACGCGGAACTGCGAAAACGCGTCCACCGGCCGGCCGCCGAACAGCGTTTCCAGGTGCGCACGGATCACGCTGGTCAGCAGCACGAAGCCCTGCGTGCCGGGCGGGCACAGCGCACGCGGCAGCGCAATCACGCGCGGCAGCACGCGCGGCACCTTGAGGATGGCAATCGCGTTCTCGCGGCCGAAGGCATCCTTGCCACCCAGGTGCATGATGAAGTTCAGCGACTTGTTGGCTACCATCGGGAACGGATGTGACGGGTCCAGCCCCACCGGCACCAGCAGCGGGCGCACCTGCGCTTCGAAGAAGCGCGACACCCACTCGCGCTGCGCCGGGTTGCGCTCGGCATGGTTCAGGATCACGATGCCTTCGCGCTGCAGCGCCGGCATCAACTCGTCGTTGAACACCGCGTACTGCGTGTCGATCAAGGCATGCGCATCGGCCGCCACCGAGCGCAGCGCGTCGCGGTGCGGGCCGCCGCCCGGCGCTTCTCGCATGGCGTCCAGCGCATCGGCAAAGCGCACTTCGAAGAACTCGTCCATGTTGGACGAGACGATGGTGATGTAGCGCAGCCGCTCCAGCAGCGGCACATCCGTGCGGCTGGCCTGCGCCAGCACGCGGCGGTTGAATTCGAGGATGGCCTGTTCGCGGTTCAGCAGCGGCGGCAGGGCGCGCTGGGTGACGCCGGCATCTTGGGGGGCGGCTTCGATCATGAAACCAGTCTATGACGCTTGTGCGACAGCACCGTGACAGCCGGTGCCTGCGCCCGTGACCAGTCCAGGATCTGCAGCCGGCCGTCCGCATGCTCGGCCAGCGCGGTCAGGCTTTCGACCCAGTCGCCGTCATTACAGTACAGCACGCCATGGATCTCACGCATCTCGGCATGGTGGATGTGGCCGCAGACGACACCCTGCACGCCGCGCTTGCGCGCCTCCCGCGCCACCGCGGCCTCGAAATCGCTGACATAGCTGACGGCGCGCTTGACCTTCAGCTTGAGGTACTTCGACAAACTCCAGTACGGCAGGCCCAGCCGGGCGCGGGCGCGGTTCAGCCAGCGGTTGAGCTTGAGCGTGAACTCGTACAGCGAGTCCCCGAGGTAGGCCAGCCAGCGGGCGCACTGCACCACGCCGTCGAACAGGTCGCCGTGCGTGATCCACAGCTTGCGGCCGTCGGCCAGCTGGTGCACGCAGTCCTCGACGACGTCGATGCCGCCGAAGTTGTGACCCAGGTAGCGCCGTGCGAATTCGTCGTGGTTGCCGGGCACGAAGACCACCCGCGTGCCCTTGCGCGCCTTGCGCAACAGCTTCTGCACCACGTCGTTGTGCGATTGCGGCCAGTACCAGCTGCGGCGCAGCTGCCAGCCGTCGATGATGTCGCCGACCAAGTAGAGGGTCTCGCACTCCACCGTGCGCAGGAAGTCCAGCAGCGCCTCGGCCTGGCAACCCGGCGTGCCGAGGTGGATGTCGGAAATCCAGACCGTGCGGTAGTGCAGGTGTCCGGGTTCGTCGGCTGGTCTATCGGCTGGTTTTTCGGCGATGGGCGGTGCGCGCATGGCCCGGCATGTTCGGGGCCGGCGGTGACGCCCGCGCGGCGCCGCGATGACGCGGCGATGACAGCCCACGAAGGGCAGGAATGCCCGGGCTTGGTGGGCGCCGCACAAGCTGCCATCATGATCACCCGATGAACACCCCGCGCCTGCTGCCGATGCACCACCGCCCTGCCCTGCGCCTGCTGCCGCTCACGCTGGCGGCCATGGCCGTGCTGGCCCTGGCGGCCTGCGGCGGCGGCGGCGGGGGCGATGCGCCGCCACCCAGCACGCCGGCGATCACCGACAGCACCGCCTATTCCACCGACCCGAACGCCAGTCTGGCCGTGGCCAGCGAAGCCAAGGCGGTGACGCAGCAGCGCCTGGTGCTGGCCAGCGGGGCCATCGACTACACCGCCACCGCCGGCCACCTGACCGCCAACGATGTGGCCAGCGGCACGCCGCAGGCTTCGTTCTTCTACGTGGCCTACACCGCCAACGGCGGCAATGCCAGCACCCGCCCGGTGACCTTCTTCTACAACGGCGGGCCCGGCTCGGCCTCGCTGTGGCTGCACCTGGGCTCCTTCGGCCCGAAGCGGCTGGTGACGAACATGCCCAGCAACCAGCTGGTTTCGTCCTTCGCGCTGGTGGACAACACCGAGAGCCTGCTCGACGTCAGCGACCTGGTGTTCGTCGACGCGGTGGGCACCGGCCAGTCGCAGGCCATTGCACCGGCCACCAACCGCAGCTTCTGGGGCGTCGATGCCGACGCGCGGGTGTTCCGCGACTTCATCGCCCGCTACATGGCGGTGAACGGCCGCGGCGCGTCGCCGCGCGTGGTGTTCGGCGAGTCCTACGGCACGCTGCGCTCGGCCATCCTGGCCGAGGAACTGGAGGCCTCGGGCGTGGGCGTCGACGGCGTGGTGCTGCTGTCGTCGGTGCTGGACTACAACAGCAACTGCGGCGTGGTCGACGACCGGCGCTACAGCTGCGGCGGCTACCTGCCCAGCTACGCGGCCACCGGCGCCTACCACCAGCGCGTGCAGCCGGTGCCGGCCGACACCGCGGCCTTCGTGCTGCAGGCAGTGTCGTTTGCCGACGAGCGCTATGGCCCGGCGGTAGCGGCCTACATCGCCGGCAGCGCGCCGCCGGCCACGCTGCTGGCCGACCTGGCGGCGCTGACCGGCACGACGCAGACGCTGTGGCAAAGCCAGTTCAACCTGGGTCCGGACACCTTCCGCGACAACTTGCTGCCCGGCCAGTTGATCGGCCGCTACGACGCACGCATCTCGGGCCTCACCGGCGGCCCGCTGGCGGCGGACGGCGACCCGTCGCTGACGGTGATCGAGGCTCCCTTCATCACGGCCACGCGCGACTACCTGCGCCAGGGCCTGGCCTACACCAGCCAAGCCGGCTACACCAGCTTCAGCAACGCCATCAACTTCTGGCAATGGGCGCACGACGGCAAGTCCCTGCCCGATGCCGTGCCCGACCTGGCCGCCGCGATGACGCTGAACCCGCGGCTGCGCGTGCTGTCGCTGAACGGCCACCACGACCTGGCCACGCCCTTCCACCAGACCGTGCTCGACCTGCGCCGCCTGGGCCCGCAGCCGCGCATCACCGTGCAGCATATTCCCGGCGGCCACATGACCTACCTGGACGACAGCGCGCGCCGCCAGCAGCGCACCGTGCTGGCCGATTTCTACCGCAGCCTGAGGACCGCCCCATGAAGCGCCTGATCTGGCTGGGCCTGCTGGCCGCGCTGCCGGGCAGCGTGCTGGCCGCCGATGAGTCCATGGCCCGCCGCGCCGACCCCTGGGTGCCGCCAGCCGCTCGCATTCGCAGCACCGAGCCGCCCACCGAGGGCGCGGCACTGCAGGCCCAGGTAGCAGCCAAACTGCGCCAGCGCTTCGATGCCGCTGACTCTGGCCGTTACGGCAGCATCACCCGCGATCAGGCCCAGCGCGCCGGCCTGGGCTTCGTCAGCCGGCACTTCGACCAGATCGATGCGCGGCGCAGCGGCAGCATCAGCTTCGACGAGCTGCAGCGCTACCTGGCGCGACGCGATGCCGAGCGTTGAGCCCCACGCCCTGCGCTCAATGCGCCTGATCCCAGTTGGGCCCCACGCCCACTTCAGCCAATAGCGGCACGCTCAACTGCGCGACACCGGCCATCAGCTTCGGCACCTCGGCCTTGGCCCAGTCGAGTTCGTCCTCCGGCACCTCGAACACCAGTTCGTCGTGCACCTGCATCACGATCGCCGTGCGCCGCTGCTGCGCGTCCAGCGCGCCCTGCACGGCAATCATCGCCAGCTTGATCAGGTCGGCCGCCGTGCCCTGCATCGGCGCGTTGATCGCCTGGCGCTCGGCGCCCGAGCGGCGCGGCCCGTTGCCACCGCGGATGTCCGGCAGCTCGATGCGGCGGCCGAACAGCGTCTCGACATAACCGCGCTCGGCCGCTTGCGCCTTGGTCTCGTCCATGTAGCGCTTGACGCCGGCGAAGCGCGCGAAGTAGCGGTCGATGTAGTCGCGCGCCGCCTTCTGCTCGATGCCCAGCGACTGCGCCAGCCCGAACGCGCCCATGCCGTAGATCAGCCCGAAGTTGATGGTCTTGGCATAACGCCTTTGTTCGCTGGAGACGGCATCGGGCGCGATGTTGAAGACCTCGGCCGCGGTGGCGCGGTGCACGTCCATGCCTTCGGCGAAGGCCTTGGTCAGCCCCGGGTCGCCGCTGATGTGGGCCATGATGCGCAGCTCGATCTGCGAGTAGTCGGCCGAGACGATGACATGCCCCGGCGGCGCGATGAAGGCCTCGCGCACGCGCCGGCCTTCGGGCGTGCGGATGGGGATGTTCTGCAGGTTCGGGTCGTTGCTGGACAGCCGCCCGGTCACCGCCACCGCCTGCGCGTAGTTGGTGTGCACACGCCCGGTGTCCGGGTTCACCATCAGCGGCAGCTTGTCGGTGTAGGTGCCCTTCAGCTTCGACAGGCCGCGGTGCTCCAGGATGGTGGCCGGCAGCGGGTAGTCGGCGGCCAGTTCCTGCAGCACCTCTTCATCGGTGCTGGGCGCGCCGGAGGCGGTCTTCTTCTTCACCGGCAGCCCGAGCCGGTTGAACAGGATCTCGCCGATCTGCTTGGGCGAGCCCAGGTTGAAGGGTTGGCCGGCGATCTCGTAGGCCTTCTGCTCGAGCTGCAGCATGCGCTCGGCCAGCTCGCGGCTTTGCTGCGCCAGTTGCGCGCCGTCGATCAGCACGCCATGGCGCTCGATGCGCGCCAGCAGCGCCGACACCGGCATCTCGATGTCCTGGTACACGCGCAACAGCCCCGGCTCGGCGGCGATACGCGGGTACAGCACCTGGTGTACCTGCAGGGTCATCTCGCTGTCTTCGCCGCTGTACTGGGTGGCGCGCTCGATGTCGACCTGCGAGAACGGGATCTGGTTCACGCCCTTGCCGCACAGGTCTTCGTAGCTCAGGCCCTTGCGGCCCAGGTGGCGGTCGGCCAGCTTTTCCAGGCTGTGCGCCAGGTGCGCTTCGAAGACATAACTCTGCAGCAGCGTGTCATGCCGCCAGCCGCGCACGGTGATGCCGTGGTTGGCCAGCACATGGGTGTCGTACTTGATGTTCTGGCCGACCTTGGCGGCGGCTTCGTCCTCCAGCCAGGGCCGCAGCGCGGCCAGCACCTCGTCCAGCGGCAGCTGGTCGGGCGCGCCGGGGTGGTCGTGGCGCAGCGGCACGTAGGCCGCTTCGCCCGGCGTCACCGCGAACGAGATGCCGACGATGCGCGCACGCATCGGGTCCAGCGAATCGGTCTCGGTGTCCAGCGCCGACAGCCCGGCCTGCTGCAGCAAACCGATCCAGTGCTGCAGCCGCTCCATCGTGAACACCGATTCGTAGTGGCGCTTCAAGTCCGAGGAATCCGGCGGCAGCGGGGCCGCGCTGCTGGACCTACCGTCGGCGACCGTGCCCACCGCAGCCGGCGCGGGCGCAGCCGCTACGCCCAGCTCGGCCTCCAGTTCCTTGCGCAGGGCGCGGAAGCCGTAGCGCTGGTAGAAGTCCAGCAGCCCGGTGCGGTCGACCTCGCGCAGGGCCAGCGATTCGACCGCCGGCCAACCCGGCACATGGTTCGCCAGGTCGCAATCGGTGACGATGGTGATCAGCCGCCGGCCCTGCGGCAGCCAGTCCAGCGCCTTGCGCAGGTTCTCGCCGGCGGCGCCCTTCATGCCGGCCGCCGCGGCCATCACGCCGTCCAACGAGCCATGCTCGGCGATCCACTTCGCCGCGGTCTTGGGGCCGACCTTGTCGACGCCGGGCACGTTGTCCACCGTGTCACCGATCAGCGTCAGGTAATCGATGATGCGATCCGGCGGCACACCGAACTTGGCCTTCACGCCGTCGATGTCGAGGCGCTCGTTGCTCATCGTGTTGATCAGCGTGACCTGCTCGTTGACCAGCTGCGCCATGTCCTTGTCGCCGGTCGAGATGATCACGCGGTGGCCATGCGTCACGCCGATGCAGGCCAGCGTGCCGATCGCGTCGTCGGCCTCGATGCCGGGCACCGCCATCATCGGCCAGCCGAGCAGGCCCACCACTTCGTGGATCGGCTCGATCTGCTGGCGCAGGTCGTCGGGCATCGGCGAGCGGTTGGCCTTGTACTCGGGATACCACGCGTCGCGGAAGGTGGGGCCCGGTGCGTCGAACACGCACACCGCGTGGCCGGCGCCGACATCGTCGCGCAGCTTGCGCATCATCGCGACGAAGCCGTGGATCGCGCCGGTCGGAAAGCCTTCCGGCCCGCGCAGGTCCGGCAGCGCGTGGTACGCGCGGTACAGGTAGCTGGAGCCATCGACCAGCAGCAGCGTTGGTGGGTTGGCAGTGGGTTCGTTCATCGCGCGATTGTGCGTCGGTAGAATCCCGCCGATGAGGTGTTGCGCCATCACGCGTTCCTGAACTGGCTGTCATGGCGGTCTTCACGCAAATCACTGCCGGTGACGCCGGCGCCCTGCTCGCCCGGCTGGATGCCGGCGAATTCGTGGCCATGCACGGCATCGGCGCGGGCATCGAGAACACCAATTATTTTGTCGATTCGAGCACCGGCCGCTGGGTGCTGACGGTCTTCGAACGCCTGAGCTTCGAGCAACTGCCGTTCTACCTGCGACTGATGCAGCACCTGGCCCGCCATGGCCTGCCGGTGCCCGAGCCGCGTGCCGATGCCAGCGGCGAAGTGCTGCACAGCCTGGCCGGCAAGCCCGCGGCGCTGGTCAATGCGCTGCCCGGCCATCACCAGCTGGCGCCCGACCTGCACCACTGCGCACAGGTCGGCCACCTGCTGGCCCGCATGCACCTGGCGGTGGCCGACTTCTCCCTGCAGCAGCCCAACCTGCGTGGGCTGGACTGGTGGCTGGCGATGGCGCCGCAGCTGCTGCAGCACATCGATGCGCCGCAGCGCGCGCTGCTGATCGACGAACTGGCCTTCCAGCAGCAGGTGGCCGAGTCAGCGGCCTACCAGGCCCTGCCGCGCGGCGCGGTGCATGCCGACCTGTTCCGCGACAACGCGCTGTTCGACGGCCTGCCCGGCCATGAAAAGCTCACCGCCTGCTTCGACTTCTATTTCGCCGGCACCGACAGCTTCGGCTACGACCTGGCGGTGTGCCTGAACGACTGGTGCATCGACCTGGACTCGGGCCGGCTCGACGAAGCCCGCGCCAACGCGATGGTGCAGGCCTATGAACTCGAGCGGCCGCTGGGTGCCGGTGAAGTGCGGCTGATGCCGGCCCTGCTGCGCGCCGCCGCGCTGCGCTTCTGGCTGTCGCGCCTGGGCGATCTGCACCTGCCGCGTGAGGCCGAATTGCTGCAGCCCAAGGACCCGCTGCACTTCGAACGCGTGCTGCGCGAACGCATCGCCACGCCCTGGCATCCCGCACGCTGAGCATGGGCTTGCAACTCCGTCGAGTCGACATGCCCCGCGGCCAAGCCTGGCTGCGCCAGGGCATCCAGACCTTCCTGCGCCGGCCGCTGGGCTTTGTCGCGCTGTTCCTGACCTACCTGCTGCTGATCGTGGTGCTGGGGGTGATTCCGCTGGTCGGCGCCGTGCTGGCGGCGGCCACGGTGCCGCTGCTGTCGCTGTCGTTCATGCTGGCCACCGAAGAGGTGCTGCAGGGCCGCTCGGTGCGGCTGTCGCAGGTGTTCGCGCTGTGGCGCGAGCCGCCGCGCGCCCGCCGCGCGATGCTGCTGCTGTGCGCGGCCTACGGCCTGGCGACGATGGGCATCACCGCGTTCACGTTCTGGATCGGCGGCGATGAGCTGGTCCAGGCGCTCAAACCCCTGGGCCAGGCCACGGTCAGCGCGCAGGAGCTGATGGCGGTGTTCTCCAGCGGCGCGGTGGCGCAGATGGCGAACTGGATCACCGGCCTGATGGCGCTGATCGCCGTGCCCTACTGGCATGCGCTGGCGCTGGTGCACTGGGGCGGCCAATCGGCCGGCCAGGCCTTGTTCTCGAGCACCATCGCGCTATGGCGCACGCGCGGCGCGTTCATGATCTACGGCCTGTCGTGGCTCGGCTTCACGCTGCTCGGCAGCCTGCTGACCGGCCTGGTCAGCGCGCTGCTGTCGGCACTGCTCGGTGCCCCGGCCCTGGGCCTGCTGCTGGCGCTGCTGATCATGGTCGGCTTGAGCGCGGCGTTCTACACCTCGCTGTGGTTCATCTTCGCCGACACCTTCGGCGTCGGCGAGCCCCCCACCGCAGGCTGAGCCTGCGAGCTCAGGTCACCGGCGTCAGCTTGGCACCGGCGTCAGCTTGGCAATAGACAGCGCCAGCCACTTCGCGCCATGGCGGCTGAAGTGCACATGGGCCCGTGCATCGGCCCCGTTGCCTTCGAGCGTCAGCACCACGCCTTCGCCGAACTTGGTGTGGAACACCGATTGGCCGACGCGCAGGCCGTGGGCCGGCGGCGTCTTCGACACCATGGGCGGCGGTGGCGGCGCGGCATAAGCCGGCCGACCTTCGACGCGCCCGGCGCCGACCACTGAACCCAGGCCGGAGCCGCGTGCCCAGGCGCTCTGGTACTCCCGCGCATAACCCGAACCGAAGCCCTGGTTCTTCGGCGTCAGCCACTTCAGCGCGCCTTCGGGCAGTTCGTCGAGGAAACGGCTCTTCACGTTGTAGCGCGTCTGGCCGTGCAGCAGCCGGGTCTGGCTGAAGCTCAGGTACAGGCGTTGGCGCGCGCGGGTGATGGCCACGTACATCAGCCGTCGTTCCTCTTCCAGCCCATCGGCGTCGGACAGCGAGTTCTCGTGCGGGCACAGGCCTTCTTCGAGGCCGGTGATGAACACGCAGTCGAACTCCAGGCCCTTGGCCGCGTGCACCGTCATCAGTTGCACCGCGTCCTGCCCGGCCTGGGCCTGGTTGTCGCCGGCTTCCAGCGCGGCATGGGTCAGGAAGGCGGCCAAGGGCGACAGGATCTCGCCGGTTTCGGCGTCGGGCGCCAGGTCCACGGCGGCGATGGCGGTGGGCGTACCGTCGGCGATGGTGCCCGGCGAGGTCTCGTCGATCGGCAGCGCCACCGCATCCTTGCCAAAGCCCTCCTGCGTGACGAAGGCCTCGGCCGCGTTGACCAGTTCCTGCAGGTTCTCGATGCGCTCGGCGCCTTCCTTCTCGCTGCGGTAAAACTCGATCAGGCCGCTGACACGCAGCACCTCGTCGATGATCTCGCGCAGCGTCAGGCCGCGCGTGCGCTCGCGCAGGCCCTCGACCAGCGCATTGAACGCCGCCAGGTTGGCGCCGGCCTTGCCGGCCACCGCGCCCACGCTCTGGAACAGGCTGCGTGCACTGTGGCGCGCCGCGTCCTGCAGCGTCTCGACGCTGCGCGCGCCGATGCCGCGCGCCGGGAAGTTCACCACCCGCAGGTAGGAGGTGTCGTCGTTCGGGTTCTCGATCAGACGCAGATAGGCCAGCGCATGCTTGACCTCGGCACGCTCGAAGAAGCGCAGGCCGCCGTACACCCGGTACGGGATGCTGGCGTTGAACAGCGCACTTTCGATCACACGGCTTTGCGCGTTACTGCGGTACAGCACCGCGATCTCACTGCGCCGGATGCCGCTGCGGTGCAGCTGCTGCGCTTCTTCCAGCAGCCATTGCGCCTCGGCGTAGTCGCTGGTGGCTTCGCTCACGCGCACCGGCTCGCCGGGGCCGGCCTCGGTGCGCAGGTTCTTGCCCAGGCGCCGGCTGTTGTGCGCGATCAGCGCATTCGCCGCATCGAGGATGTTGCCGAAGGAACGGTAGTTGCGCTCCAGCTTGATCACTCGCTCGACGTGGTACTCCCGTTCGAAATCGGCCATGTTGCCGACCTGCGCGCCGCGAAAGGCGTAGATGCTCTGATCGTCGTCGCCGACCGCGAACACGCCCTGCTGTCCGCCGGGCGGCGCGAACATCTGCAGCCAGCGGTACTGCAGCCGGTTGGTGTCCTGGAACTCGTCGACCAGGATGTGCTGGAAACGCCGCTGGTAGTGCTCGCGCAGCGAGGTGTTGTCGCGCAGCAGCTCGTAGGTGCGCAGCATCAGCTCGGCGAAATCGACCACGCCTTCGCGCTGGCACTGGTCTTCATAGGCCTGGTAGACCTCGATCATCTTGCGCGTCTGCGGGTCGACCGCGGCCACGTCCTTGGGCCGCAAGCCGTCTTCCTTGCTGCCGGCGATGAACCAGCTCACCTGCTTGGGCACGAAGCGCTGCTCGTCCAGCTGCATCGCCTTGATGATGCGCTTGACCGCCGACAGCTGGTCCGCCGAATCGAGGATCTGGAACGACTGCGGCAGCGCCGCCAGCTTCCAGTGCGCGCGCAGGAAGCGGTTGCACAGGCCATGGAAAGTGCCGATCCACATGCCGCGCACAGCCACCGGAAGCATGGCTTGCAGGCGAGTCAGCATCTCCTTGGCGGCCTTGTTCGTGAAGGTCACCGCCATCAGGCCGCCCGGCGAGACCTGGCCGGTGGACATCAACCAGGCGATGCGCGTCGTCAGCACCCGCGTCTTGCCCGAACCGGCGCCAGCCAGGATCAGCGCCGGCTTGGCCGGCAAGGTGACGGCGGCCAATTGCTCCGGGTTCAGGTTGTGCAGCAGGCTGCCGGCACCGGTGGCCGGCGCGCTATCGTGGTGGGAATCGGCATCGTGCATCGCGGGATTCTAGGAGCCGCTCCCGGCGCGCCCGCCACAATGCGGCGATGCACCGCTTCCTGCCCTGCTTAGCACTGATCGCCGCCTGCGCCGCCAGCGCTTCCCCGGCAGCGCCGGGCTGCCCGCGCAACAACGCGCCGGTGACCGAGCGCTTCATCAGCGCCGATTGCCCCGACTGCTGGGCCGCCGCCCAGGGCGCGGACACGCCGGCCGGCTGGCTGTTCGACTGGATCACGCCTGCGGCGCAAGGCCCTGACGCCGAGCTGGCCGCGGCCGCACCCCTCGAAGCCCGGGAACGAGCCGAGCGTGCCGGCGCCGCGCCGCCGCCGGGTGGCGAGAAGCGGGTGTCGCCCGGGTCCGGCGAGCGGCAGGCGTCACCGCAGCGCCGAACCCGATTGCCTGGCCCAAAGCTGCAGGTGCAGTCCGGCCCGGCCTGGAACGGCTACTTCGGCCTGCAACTCGACGTGCGCGGCACGCTGCCGGCCGGCAGCAGCGGCTGGCTGGCGCTGGTGGAGATGCTGCCGGCCGGCAGCGAAGGTTCGCGCATCGAGCGGCAGCTGGTGCGCTCGGTGGCCGGCCCGCTGCCGCTGGACGGTGCCGGCAGCCCGCGCGGCCTGCGCCACCTGCGCGCACTGCGCTGGCCCGAGAGCGCGCAGCCCACTCGCCTGCAAGCCCGCGGCTGGATCGAAGGGCCCGATGGCCGCCTGCTCGCGGTCGCGGCCGACCGCTGCGCCGCGCACTGAACCGGCCCGGCCTGCAACGTGCCGACCTGGCCCCTGATCCCGCGCCGGTCGCCCAGCCTGGCGCTGGCGCTGCAAGGCGGCGGCGCGCATGGCGCTTTCACCTGGGGCGTGCTCGACGCCTTGCTCGAACACGGCCCGATGCCGATCACCGCCATCAGCGGCACCAGTGCCGGCGCGATGAATGCCGTGGTGCTGGCGCAGGGCCTGCTCGATGGCGGGCGGGACGGCGCTCGCGCCGCGCTGGCGCGCTACTGGGATGCGGTGGGCAGCCAGCCGGCCTTCGAGTGGCTCACGCAAGGCGAAGGCGAACACACCACGCTGACGCCGGCGGCGCGCTGGTGGATGCGCTGGTCGCAGCAGCTGTCGCCGTACCAGCGCCTGGGGCAGGATGCCAACCCCTTGCGCGAGATCCTGGCCGCGCAGGTGGACTTCGCCCGCCTGCGGCAGCAGCGCGACGTGCGGCTGTTCATCGCCGCCACGCAGGCCAACAGCGGCCGGCTGCGGCTGTTCACCACAGGCGAGCTGAGCATCGATGCGGTGCTCGCCTCGGCCTGCCTGCCGACGCTGCAGAAGGCCGTGCTGATCGACGGCGAGCCGTACTGGGACGGCGGCTTCAGCGCCAACCCGGCGGTGTCGCCGCTGATCCACGACAGCGGCGCCAGCGACCTGCTGCTGGTGATGCTCAGCCCCTGGGCCTACGGTGCGCTGCCGACCACCGCCGCCGAGATCCAGCTGCGCGCGATGGACATCGGCTTCAACGCCGCGTTCCTGCGCGAGATGCGCGCGCTGGCCGAAAACAGCGCCCGGGCCGGCCGGCAGTGGTGGCGCGCCGGCAGCGACGCCCGACTGGCGCGCCTGAACTGGCACGTGGTGGATGGCCATGACGCGCTGGCCTCGTTGTCCGGCGACAGCCGCTTGATCGCGCACCGCCGCTTCCTCGAGCACCTGCGCGATGCCGGCCGCGCCCGCACCGTCGCCTGGCTGGCGGAGCACGGCAGCGCGCTGGGCCGGCGCAGCAGCGCTGACCTCGGCGCGCTGTTCGGCAGCGATGCCCCGCCCCCCGGCCTGCGCCCACTGACTGCGTAGAATCGGCCACCGGGCCCAAATTCTGGCGCCCGGTCTTCCGCCCGCACCGTCGCATCCGCTCGACGGCTTCGTGGGCAGCACCGGGCCCCAGGTCAAGCGCTCGCAGCCTTTTCGCTACGGAGCCCCCATGGAAATCTTCGACTACGACAACATCCTGCTGCTGCCGCGCAAGTGCCGCGTCGACAGCCGCGCCGAGTGCGACACCTCGATGGAATTCGGCGGCCGCCGCTTCAAGCTGCCGGTGGTGCCGGCCAACATGAAGACGGTGGTCGACGAGGCCATCACCGAGCACCTGGCCGCCAGTGGCCACTTCTACGTGATGCACCGCTTCGACCTGGACACCGTGGCCTATGCCAGGCGCATGCGCGACAAGGGCCTGTTCGTGTCCATCAGCTCGGGCGTCAAACCCTTCGACGCGGCGGTGATCGACCGCCTGGCCGCCGAGGGCGTGGGTGCCGACTACATCACCATCGACATCGCGCATGGCCATGCCGAGAGCGTGCGCCGCATGATCGAGCACATCAAGCAGAAGCTGCCGCAGGCCTTCGTGATCGCCGGCAATGTCGGCACGCCGGAAGCCGTGATCGACCTGGAGAACTGGGGCGCCGACGCCACCAAAGTCGGCATCGGCCCCGGCAAGGTTTGCATCACGCGGTTGAAGACAGGCTTCGGCACCGGCGGCTGGCAACTCTCTGCGCTGAAGTGGTGCGCGCGGGTGGCGACCAAGCCCATCATTGCCGACGGCGGCATCCGCCACCACGGCGACATTGCCAAGAGCGTGCGCTTCGGCGCGGCGATGGTGATGGTGGGCTCCCTGTTCGCCGGCCATGAGGAGTCGCCCGGCCTGACGGTGGAGGTCGACGGCAAGCGCTACAAGGAGTACTACGGCTCGGCCAGCGACTTCAACAAGGGCGAATACAAGCACGTCGAGGGCAAGCGCATCCTGGAGCCGATCAAGGGCCACCTGACCGACACGCTGCGCGAGATGCGCGAAGACCTGCAGAGCTCGGTCAGCTACGCCGGCGGGCGCACGCTGGCCGATTTGCGCAAGGTGAATTACGTGGTCCTCGGCGGCGAAAACGCCGGAGAGCATCTGTTCATGTGACCGGCCGGCGCCGGGCCCGGCCCGGCGTTTGTTCTGCGCAACATGGCGAGGGCATGTCATCGCTCGCCTGGAGGTCGACATGCAGAATGAAATGCTGCTGTCATGTTCGCCGGCCCCGCCGGCGCCGCATGCGGCACGTAGCTTGCGTTCCGCGCCGCCGCACCCATTCAAACAGGAATTTCATCGATGCATCGCCCCGCCTTTGCCCACCATCCCTTGGCCGCCGCGCTGGCGCTCGCCTTCGCCGCCCCGGCCTTTGCACAGACCGCCGAGCCGGTCGAAGCGGGCAAGCTACAAACCATCACCGTGACGGCCGAGCGCCGCACCGAAAACATCAAGGACGTGCCGAGCGCGGTGTTCTCGCTGTCCGGCGAGAAGCTCGACGTCATCAACTCCAGCGGCCAGGACGTGCGCATGCTGTCGGGCCGCGTGCCGAGCCTGAACATCGAATCGTCCTTCGGCCGCGCCTTCCCGCGCTTCTACATCCGCGGCTACGGCAACACCGATTTCCGCAGCAATGCCTCGCAGCCGGTCTCGCTGATCTATGACGACGTGGTGCAGGAGAACCCGATCCTGAAGGGCTTCCCGGTGTTCGACGTCGCCGCAGTGGAAGTGCTGGCCGGCCCGCAAGGCACGCTGTTCGGCCGCAACACGCCGGCCGGCGTGGTCAAGTTCGATTCGGTCAAGCCGTCGAAGAAGCAGAACGCCTACGCCAGCATCTCGGCCGGCACCTTCGGCACCGTGAATGCCGAAGGCGCGGGCAACATCCAGCTCGGCGAGAGCGGCGCAATGCGCATCTCGGCGCAGGTGCAGCACCGCAACGACTGGGTCACCAACACCGTCGCGAATGCCCAGACCCGCGAACTCGAAGGCTACGACGACCGCGCCATCCGCCTGCAGGCGCTGTTCACGCCGAGCAAGGACTTGACGGCCTTGTTCAACCTGCACAACCGCAACCTGGAAGGCTCGGCCCGGCTGTTCCGCGCCAACATCATCAAGAAGGGCAGCAACGACCTGGTCGACGGTTTCGACGAGCGCACGATCTCGACCGACGGCAAGAACGAGCAGGAACTCGAGAACACCGGCGGCAGCGCACGGCTGACCTGGGCGCTGGGCGACATCCGGCTGCATTCGATCACCGGCTTCGAGACCGTCAACGCCTA
>NZ_DATILJ010000059.1:0-1841 GCF_035476535.1 Aquabacterium sp. | reverse complement strand
TCGAACTTGGCCGCGACCGCCTGGCGCAAAGCCAGCGTGCCGGCGGTCTGCGTGTAGCGCGTCTGGCCGCCCTCGATGGCCTCGATGGCGGCGCGCCGGATGGGCTCGGGCGTGTCGAAATCCGGCTCGCCGATGAGCAGGCTGACGATGTCGCGCCCCTCGCGGCGCAGCTGGGCCAGGCGGTCGGCGCCGGCGCTGCTGGGGGACGGCTTGATGCGGCGCATGCGCGCGGCGATGTGGATGGCACTCACTTGCTCTTCCCGGCTGTCAGTCATGGACAAGCGGAAGGTAAGCCTCGCAGCCCCAGCGCACCAAGAGGGCTTTTGTCTGGACGGATCGTCTTCGCTTATGGGCAACGCTGTGGTTCCCGCCGGCTGAATCGACAGCCGTACTGCGCTTGCGCAGCGACCTCACGGCCGAAGGATGAGTCGCGGTTGCGGCCGTCTGATGGCTACGTCCCAGCGGCTTTGTCGGCCAGCATGTGATGACCCCTGATCACGCCGATGCGATCGCTTCGGCTCTCGGGGCCTGTCATCGCTGCGTTGTCGAGACCTGCAAGTCCCGGCGCTTCATCGCCAGGTAGTCTGCCCGCTCCATTTCCTTGAGTTGTCGCGGGTAGCGCTCGACCGCGCTGAACCACTGGTCCATGCGGCGCTCGAGCTGCTGCGCGGCGGGCTGCTTCGAAGCCGCCAGCACCGCTTCGATCGCCAGGTAGTAGCGCATCGTGTTGCGCTCCGCGATGCCGCGCACGCCTGTCACATACACGGGTTGGCCGGACTCGTCGCGGCCTGTCACGCTGAAGCCCACCTTGCTGCGGCCGGAGGTGGCCAGATAGGTTTCGGTCGCCAGCCGCGCGGGCAGGCCGTTGGCGTAGGCATAGGACATGTGGACGAATGTGCGCTCGGCATCCAGCGGCACGGCTTCCAGCGTCAGGCTGTAGTCGGACGTGCCGACGGGCCCGCTGTCCGCCTTCATTTCGAGGGCAAGGTAGGTGGCCGATGCCGCGCGCACGGTGTACCTGAACTCGACTTGCTGCGCCTCCTCCACCGATTGGCTGGACTTGCGAACCAGGCTCACCCGCAAGGTCGGCGAGGCGGCGTCGCCGGCCGCCACGCAGCGCTTGACATTGGTTTGCAGCAGCATCACGTCGCACCAGGCCTGTGCGGGCTGCAAGGCCGATGTGACGCCGGCAAACGGATGGCGGATCTCGGCGTACACGTCGCCGTGCGGATTCTTGGCGGAGTCGCCGGACTGCAGCACGATCGGCCGGCCGAACGAGCTTGCCGTCAGCTGCTGCTGCAGACTGGCATGCCGGGCCAACAGTTCGCCGGCGCCCTGCGGTGAAGGGGTCGCCAGCGCTGCGGCGCTGGCGAATGCCAGCGTCAGCCCGGCGGCGCAGGTGCGGTAGCGCATCGAGAACTCCTTGGACGGCCTGAGAGACGGCCCCTGGCAAGCATGTTCGACCCTGGCCACCCGGCGCGGCATCGGCAGGCGGCGCGAGCTGTTGTCAGCAGTGGCTGACCACTGAAGCGGCGGTGACACTGCCACGGCCTGCCGGCGCGCGCTACCCTTGCAGCGTCTGGCCGGCGTCCCCATCTGGGCCGGTGTTGCGCCGCTGTGCGAGGAGTGCGTGTCATGTTCAAACGCTTGTCCCTGCTGTGGACCCTGGTACGCGGCGACGCGCGCCTGCTGTGGCGCGCGCTGCGCCACCCGGGCTCACCTGCCTGGTTGAAGCCCGCGGTGGCCTTGCTGGCGCTGTACCTGGTGTGGCCGATCGACCTGGTGTCGGACCTGATCCCGGTGCTGGGACTGGCCGACGATCTGGTGCTGATCCCGCTGGC
>NZ_DATILJ010000058.1:0-4058 GCF_035476535.1 Aquabacterium sp. | reverse complement strand
GCCAGGAAGGCCTGCTTGTGCACCTGGTTGACCACGCCGCCGGTGGAGCCGCGGCCGAACAGCATCGAGGCCGAACCGCGCAGCAGCTCGATGCGCTCGTAGCTGAAGGTGTCGCGGTCGTAGAAGGCCGGGTCACGCAGGCCGTCGACGTAGATGTCGCCGCTGGTAGCCAGCGAGAAGCCGCGCAGGCGCACGTCTTCTTCGCCGCCCTCGGCGGCCATGAAGGTGACGCCGCCGGTCTGGTGCAGCGCCTGCTTCAGCGTGTCGACACGGCGGTCGTCGAGCAGCTTCTCGGTGACGACGGTCAGCGATTGCGGGATGTCGCGCAGGTCCTGGTTGCCCTTGCCGATGGTGGAGGTGGTGGCGCGCACCGAGGTGGCATCGGTTTCCGTCTTGGCCTTGACCGAGATCGGCTGCAAGGTCGTTTCGGGCTGCGGTGCCGGCGGCGGCGTCTGCGCCAGCGCCATGCCTTGCAGCAGGCCGAAGCCGGCCGCCAGGGCGCCCAGTGGCAGCAGGCTCTTCTGGGCCGCCGACGGCGCTGCTGCCGCTTGGCTGGGGCTCGGGAACTTCGAAGGTTTTGTTCTGAATGCGCGCGGCACGGTGCTCTCCTGCGGGAAGTGATGCACGGGCTGGCGGCGGCGGGCTGGTGCGATGTGATGAGGGGTGGGAAACGACTATTTGGTGAGGATCAGCTTGCCCAGCGAGGTCTGGCGCAGCCGGTACAGCAGGCCGTGGTGCTCGATGTGCACCTCCTGCGCGCCGGAGAACAGCTGCTCGCTGCGAATGCGCACCGTAGGCTGCAGGCCCGGCGCAGCGGCGGCGCCGGGCGCAGGGGCATTGCCAACGCTAACGTCATTCTGGAGCGCTTGGGTCGGTGGGGTGGCCATGGTGTCAGTGGGCCGCTTCGGACTCGCTGATGAAGCCCACCTTGGTGAGCCCCGCCTTCGACGCGTCGGCCAGGGTCTGCGCCACGAAGCGGTAGGCCACGTTCTGGTCGGCCCGCAGGTGAACCTCGGGTTGTGTCGGCTTCTTGCCCTCGACGGCAAAGCGCTGCTGCACCACGGCGCGCGTCACCGGCTCGCCGTTCCAGTACAGGGTGCCGGTGGCGTCGATGGCGAACTCGATCTTGTCGGGCCGCAGATCATTGGCCTGCGAACTGGCCTTGGGCAATTCGAGCTTGACCGCCTGCGTGAGCAACGGCGCCGTGACGATGAAGATCACCAGCAGCACCAGCATCACGTCGATCAGCGGCACCATGTTGATCTCGGACATCGGCGCGCCCGCGCTCTTCGAGTCGAAACTGGCGAAGGCCATGTCAGTACCGCCCGGCCGTTCCGAAGGTACTGAGCGCCCCAAGGGCGACGCAGGAGCCCGTGCCGGGCTTTGGGGGCAGCGAACGAAGTGAGCTTGGGGGTTTCATTTCGGCGCTCCTCAGGCCGCGACCGGGCGGGTCGGCATCGACCGAACCTTGGTCGGCGCGGCATCGCCCTCGACGCCATGGCCCAGCGCCTGGCCCATCGAGACGAAGGTGTGCAGTTCGTAGGCAAAGGCGTCGAGCTTGGCCGCCAGCACCCGGTTGGCACGGGTCAGCCAGTTGTAGCCCATCACCGCGGGAATGGCGACCGCAAGGCCCAGGCCGGTCATGATCAGCGCTTCGCCCACCGGGCCGGCGACCTTGTCCAGCGTGCCGGCGCCGCTCATGCCGATGGCCACCAGCGCGTGGTAGACACCCCAGACGGTGCCGAACAGGCCCACGAAGGGCGCCGTGGCGCCGACGGTGGCCAGCACCGCCAGGCCGTTCTCGAGCCGCGTGGTTTCTTCGTCCAGCACCTTCTTGATCGTGCGGGTCACGAAGTCGCTGGAGGAACCGGCTTCCTCCAGCTTGGAGGCGCCGTACTTGGCGTGGTGGGCCTGCGCCTGCATGGCATGCGCCGTGAGGTGCGAGAACGGGTCGCGGGCGCCATGCGTCGAGATCTCGGCGGCCACCGATTCCAGCGAGGTGGCATTCCAGAAGAAGTTCAGGAAGGTGTGGCTGCGGCCCTTGCGCAGGTGCAGCGAAACGCCCTTCATCGCGATGATGGCCCACGAGGCCACCGACATCACGATCAGGATCAGCAACAGGACCTTGCCGACCACGTCGGCCTGGGTGATGAAATGGCCAAAGCCAAGGCTTCCGGCATCTGCGTTCACGTTACTTCTCCAACTCGAAGTGAATGGGGATCAGCGCCCAGCCTTCGATCGGCCGGCCGTTCTCGGTATAGGGCTTGAACCGCGCCTTGTGCACCGCCGCGACGGCAGCGTCGTCCAGCCGCGAGTGCCCGGACGACTTGTTGACCTGCACGCTGCGCGGCGAACCGCCGGTGGTGTCGATGTAGGCGCGCACGATCACCAGCCCGGTTTCGCCGTTGCGCTTGGACAGGCGCGGGTAATCGACCACCGGCGGCTCCAGGTACTGCACCGCGGAAGCCGGAATGATCTTGGGCGGTGGCGGCGGTGCGGGCGGCGCCGGCGGCGCGGCGGCCACCACCGGCACCGGCGGGGCCGGCTCCGGCACGGGTTCCGGCGGCGGTGCGGGCACGACGAAGGCGGCCGGCGCCGGGCTGGGCGCCGCGGCAATGACCGGCGCGGGCGGCGGCGGCTTGAGCTTCACCGGCTGCGGCTTCGGCGGCGGGGGCGGTGCCGGCGGGGCGGGCGGCGCCGGTGGCGTGATCAGGTTGACGAACATCGGCGCGGCCTGCAGCACCGCTTCGCGGACCGCGCCGATCTGCATCAAACCCCAGACCGCCGCCACGTGCGCCAGCACGATGCCGCCGACCATGACGCGGCGCTGCGCGGGCGTGAGCTCGTCCGCCACCTCGCCGGCCCGGGGCAACGGCGGCAGGCTGCGCAGCAGCGGCGCCGCCTGCAGTGCGACCGAGCCGGCAGGGCTCAAGGGCGGGAAAGTGGAACTCGGCGGCACAGGAAAAACCGGGGGCGAATGGAGCCGGGAATCTAACACAAATGCGAATGATTGCTGTTCTGATGCTCACATGAGTTCGCCCGATCGCGCATGGCCCTGGCGGGCCGACGGGGCGCGACGGGCTGCCTGTCGCTGCAGCGGGCTCGCGTCGCGCCTGCGTCGGTGGCCTGGATAACGTCCATCCGCAGCGGTAGCTCGCTGCAGGCCGCCGTCTGGCGGGCCTGCGCGGCGCATTGCGTGAAACCCGCACCGGCCCTAGAGTCGCCCTCTGCGGCAGCGGTGCGAGGCCCCGGGGCTCCCGGGTCGCCTGCGCAGGCCGCCGCCAAGCCATGACGCTGCGCACCCTGCCCCCGCCCGCCTCGCCTCCGCCGGCCTCCACGCCCTGCCGGCTGGGTGCAGTCTCGTCGACGCTGTTCATCCCGCTGGCGGCGCGGGCCCACGGCGATGCGCTGTACCCCGAACTGGCCGTGAACGACGCGCACGCCGCCCGGCTGCTGCAGGTCCTGGGCGTCGATGTGCAGCCCTTCCTGGCCGATCGGCCGACGCTGTACGGCATCCTCGCGCGCACGCACATCCTGCGGGACCAGGCGCGAGAATTCTTCGCCCAGCATCCCGGCGCGCTCGGCGTCAGCCTGGGCTGCGGCCTGGCCCACTACCACCAGTGGCTGGACAACGGCCGCAACCGCTGGATCGACGCCGATGTGCCGGAAGTGGCCGCACTGCGCGAAACGCTGCTGCCGGCCGCCGGCACGCGCCGGCGCAACGCCAGCATCGACCTGACGCAGCCCGGCTGGTGGCAGCAGCTCGACCTGCCCGGCCCGCGTGCGCGCACGCCCGTGCTGCTGCAGTGCGAAGGCGTGCTGATGTACCTGACGCCGGCCCAGGTGGCGGCGGTGCTGCAGGAAATCGGCGACAACGCGCCGGCGGGCTCCGTCCTGCTGTTCGACTTCGTCACCAGCTTCGCGGTCGGCTTTGCCGGCGAGCACCCCAGCGTGCGCTACACCGGCGCCGAGTTCCGCTGGGGGCCGCGTCGCATGTCCGATATTTCCGCGGCCCACGCGCGCCTGGCGCTGCGCAACACCCACCCGGTGATGGAAGC
>NZ_DATILJ010000057.1:0-42160 GCF_035476535.1 Aquabacterium sp. | reverse complement strand
TACGTGGTCACCGGCGAGTTCCTGTCCTACGACCCCTACGGCATCATGTTCCGCAAAGGCGATGCGCCACTGGCCCGCGTGGTCAACAACACGTTCCGCCTGCTGGCCGAAGACCAGGAGATCGAACGCCGCTACAAGCGCTGGTTCCTGCGCAAGCTGCCCTCGGGCGTGAGCCTGGACCTGCCGATGAGCCCGCAACTCGAAGCCGTGCTGCAGGCCGTGGGCTCGCGCACCGAATAAGGCGCCCGCCGGGCCGCCGCGACACATCCCATCCCCCAGGAGAAAACCCCCATGTTCAAGATCGATCGATGGATCCACGCCGCGGCTGCGCTGCTGTTGTCGAGCGCACTCAGCGCCTGCGCGCAGACGCCGGCTGCGGCCCCGGCCCAGGCCACCGCCAAGGCCAATATCGTGGTGCTGGCCACCGGCGGCACGATCGCCGGCGCCGGCGCGTCGGCGGCCAACAGCGCCACCTACCAGGCGGCCAAGGTGCCGGTCGACAAGCTGATCGCCGGCGTGCCCGAGTTGGCCGAAGTCGCCAACCTGCGCGGCGAGCAGGTGTTCCAGATCGCCTCCGAGAGCTTCACCAACGAGAAGCTGATCACGCTGGGCAAGCGCGTCGCCGCGCTGGCCAAGGACCCGGGCGTCGACGGCATCGTCATTACGCACGGCACCGACACGCTGGAGGAGACCTCATTCTTCCTGACGCTGGTGGTGCGTACCGACAAGCCGATCGTGCTGGTCGGCTCGATGCGGCCCGGCACGGCGATGTCGGCCGACGGGGCGCTGAACCTGTACGACGCGGTGGTGCTCGCCGCCGACAAGAGCTCGCGCGGCAAGGGCGTGCTGGTGGCGATGAACGACGACATCCTGAGCGGTCGCGATGCCAGCAAGCGCATCAACATCAAGACCAATGCCTTCGGCAGCCAATGGGGCGCGCTCGGCTCGGTGGTCGAGGGCAAGACCTACTGGTTCCGCGCGCCGGTCAAGCGCCACACCAACGACAGCGAATTCGACATCGAGAAGATCGACGCGCTGCCGATGGTCTCGATCGTCTACGGTTCGGGCGAGATGGGCACGGCCTTGGCCGAAGCTGCGGCCAAGGCCGGCGCGAAGGCCATCATCCATGCCGGTACCGGCAATGGCTCGGTGCCCGACTACGAAGTGGCGACGCTGCGCAAGCTGCGTGCCGACGGCGTGCAGATCATCCGCTCGGCGCGCGTGCCGGATGGTTTCGTGCTGCGCAACTCCGAGCAGCCCGACGACAAGTACGACTGGGTCGTCGCGCATGACTTGAACCCGCAGAAGGCCAAGATCCTGGCGGCCTTGGCGCTGACCAAGACCGGTGATACCAAGGAACTGCAGCGCATCTTCTGGCAATACTGAGCGCGTCGCGTTCTGGGTCAACGGAAGTCAAGCCACGCGCAACGCTCAATGGCTTCCATCGTGGCGCGCCGGAAGCGATCGGCCGAAGCGCGCGCGCGTTGGCTCGGCGCCTGGATCGAACGAGCCGCTCGCGCGTTGCGAGCGGCTCGACCCAGCAGCGCGTCGGCATCAAGACGGCAGTGCTGTCCGAATTGAAGATGTCGCTGGTGAAGTCGGGCGCTTTGATAGCGAAGCCACGCGTCACCCAGATCAGCATAGGCGTCGGTTCGGCTCAGATTCATGGGCATGACACACTCCTTGTAGGCACCGCCGGAGCAAGGCCCGCCATCGCACATGGCGCATCGCCCCGGTCCCATCCCGCCCGTCGCATCACCGTGTAGCTGGCCGGACTTCGCGGGGACACCGCGCCGGCGTGAGTTGTCCCGTGCACGAACGGGTGGAAAGTGCACGCCCTCGTACAGCCTCCTCGGTGAGCTGACACCCGTCATCTTCGTTGCGACGGGCGGGCAGCAAGCGGCCATCACGCCGCCTAATACGAATCGTGAGCGGCGATGCCGCTCACTTCACCGGCTTCACCGCCGGCGCGCCCTTGTCCTTGACCAGGAACACGACGAACTTGGCGGGCTTCGTGCTGCTCGCATTGCGGCCGACGAGATGAATGTCGGAGGGGCCCTCGTAGAACGTCTGCCCCGGCTTGAGCGTGACGGGCGGGCTGCCCTTGACCTGCATCACGATCGACCCCTCGAGCAGGTAGACGAAGGCGTGTGCGTCATGGCGATGCACCTCGTCGGCGCCACCCGGCGGATAGGTCACGGTGAGCATGAGCCCCTCCTTGCCCGGCAGGTCCGAGAGCTCCTTCACCAGGATCTCGCTGACATCCTTGCCGTCGTGCGAAGCTGGCGCGGCCATCGCGGGCGAAGCCGTCAGCGCGGCCATGCCGACCACGGCGGACATGACATGCATCTTCATGTGCATCTCCCGCGTCAGCTCAGCTTCGACTTGTCGAGACCGAGCGCCGCGTCGAAAGACCCCGGAACGGTCTTGAATCCGACATTGATGCGATTCCAGGCGTTGATCGACATCACCAGGAAGCTGAGGTCCGACAGCTCCTTCTCCGACAGCTGCGTGCGCACTCGCTCGTAGATGTCGTCGGGAACGCCCTGCTCAGGCAACCGGGTCAGCACTTCGGTCCACGCCAGGGCCGCGCGTTCCCGCGGAATGAACAGCGTCGAATCGCGCCAAGCCGCCACGTGGTGGAGGCGAAGCTCACGCTCGCCGTGCATCCTGGCCTGCTTGACATGCATGTCGAGGCAGAAGGCGCATCCGTTGAGCTGCGATGCGCGAATCACGACCAGGTCGCGAATCGATTCCTCGATACTGCCGTCCTTGATGAGATTGCCGAACTCGATGAACTTCTTGAACAGTTCCGGCGATTGCTGCATGTAGTTGATACGCTGCGTCATTCATGGCTCCTGGGTTGAATGGACACTGTTGTCCGTGATGCACTCGACTCGATGTCGTGCGTGCTGATGTGAATCTTAGGAATCGAGGACAAGCTGCACTAGATCTGTTCGACGGACCAGTCCGTTGAGCGGCAAGCACCAATCGAATCAGCGGCGCCACGCTCTTCAGCGACTCGCCATCAACTTGCCCAGCAAGCGCGGGTGCCGCAGCGCGATGTCCAGCAGCCCATACTTCCTCAAGTGATAGCGCAGGGCATTGATCACGGTCGATCACCCGTCAGCGATGGCGCGAAGAACGGAGACCTGCCGGCCAGCCACAGCGCGACGTTCCGGACGTACTGCTGTGTCGAGCGAACGGCTTCCGGGAAGTGCTCGAGACCGTCACCGGGCACGTCGTTGACGAACGACGGGGCGCCCTTCGCGAGGTTCCAGTTGTAGTCGCAGAAGTGACGAAAGCTCGACTGCGCAATCGCGGGCCCGCGCTCGGCGGAGCGCTCGATGGCAACAGCGAGATTGAAGTCCGCTCCGCTGGCGAAACTGTGGCCGCGGAGAATCACGCGCGCGCCCGGCTCGTTGTCGGGCGCCATCACCATGCCCTCGTGCGGATGCGCCGGCAAGTAACGCACAAACCCGCCAGGGGCGAGCGGATCGTGAAGCACGGCATGCGGTTCTCCGACCACTCGCACCGACTGGTAATCGCCATTGACGCCGGAGTGGTAAGCGGGCCGGCGAGTGGCAGCCGCAGGAGCCCTGCGGTCGCAGGTGAGCATCAGCCCGCCGCCGCGTTGGCGGAACCGGCGGATGCCTTCGCAGTCTTCCGGCATCAGGCCCTCTTCGGTGCCCACCGCAAGCAGCCACAGCTCGTCGAACGCGGAGCCGTGCAGCGCCGACAGGACCGGATCCGGCCTGCCGACAGGACCCCGATCTCGCGCAATCACATTGAACAGCGGCCGGCCATCGCTGCCACGCGAACCGGACAGGAACTGACGGAGCAAGCCGAAGCGCTCGATGCTCCAGTCGTCGGCGTCGGGAGCGATGGTGGTCTGCAGAAGTACGCTGATCAATGGCTGCTCCTTCGGCTGAAGGCCGCTCAGCCGCCGCGCGCCAAAGGCAAAGTCATCGGTCGACATGGATCGTTGGCGTGACGGACATGCCGACGCGCAACCTGGCCGCCGCCGGCTGACCCGGATTGATGCAGATCCGCACCGGCAGGCGCTGGACGATCTTCGTGAAGTTGCCGGTGGCGTTGTGGGGCGCCACGGCGGCGTAGCTGACACCGCTGGCCGGGCCCAGGCTTTCCACCGCCCCTTTCAGCATCTCGCCCGGGAGGGCATCCACCTCGATCTCCACGGCCTGGCCGGGCTGCACACGTGCCAACTGGGTCTCCCGGAAGTTGGCGGTGATGTAGATGTTGTCGAGCGGGACGATCGCAAGCAGGGGCTGGCCGACAGTGACGAAGGCACCGATACGAACCGACTTATGCCCGATCGTCCCGTCGACCGGCGCCGTGATTTGGGTATGGGACAGCTTGAGTTCCGCGCTGGATTGTGCTGACCGTGCCTGGTCCAGCGCCGCCCGCGCGTTGTCCAGATCCGCCTTGAGGATGTTCACCTGCTGCCGAGTGGCGAGCCATCCCGCCTGGTTCTTTTCCCGGCTGGCCACTTGAATGCCGAGCTGTGCATCGGCCTGCTGCAAGGCCTGCAGCGTTCCGGACCCATCCAGGGACAGATTGCGATAGCGCTGCTGATTCTCCTTGGCCAGTTGCAGCGAAGCATCGTCCGCGGCAAGCGCCGCTTGCGCCTGGCGAATGGCGGCTTCCTGCCGAAGCAGCTGCCCCTGCAGGCTGGCAATGCCCGCCTGGGCACTGGCGACGCGGGCCTTCGCTGCATTCACGGCCTCGACCAGCTCACGGTCGTCGAGCATGGCAAGCAGCTCGCCTGCCCGGACGGACTGATGGTCCTGGACCAGCACCTTGTTCACGATGCCGGCCACTTGCGGCGCCACCGTGGTGAATTCCGCTTGGACGTAGGCGTCGTTCGTCGACTGCGTCGATGCGCTGGAATCGGGACGATTGAGATAAAACGTACAGCCGGTCGCCACTGCGAGCAGCAGCGCAGCGCCGGTGATGCGGGCCGTCTTTGGCAATGCCATGGTGGATCATCCTTGCGAAGGCGATGGAAGGGGCAAGGCCGCAGAAGCCTTGCCCGAATCGGGCGGTGGAACGTAACTGAGCTTCAGGGCCATCGGAATCAACAGCAATGCCAGCACGCCCAGCACGAGATAGGCATCGCCGACCGACAGCACCAGGGACTGGTGGCCGATGATTCCCATCAGTTGCAAAGGAGGCAGCGCCTCCGGAATCGCGTGGGCCGCGCCCGCCGCGTGATCGAGCAGCATCTCGCCATGGAAGCGGCTGCGCACGATCATGAATTGCGCCACCACCGCGGCGCCGGCCAGCGACCCGAAGGCACGCAAGGTGTTGATCAAGCCGGACACGTAGGGCCCCTCCTGGGGCTGCACCACGCTGGTGGCCAGGAACAGCATGGCCACGACGGCCATCGGTTGGCCGACGGCCTGCAGGGCCTGCGCCAGGATGAACTGGTCCCGATGCCAGTCGGACGTCAGCTGCATGCCGGCGAAACAGGCCAAGGCAATGAGGGCCAGTCCGGACGCGAACACGATGCGTGCATCAACCCATTTCTGATACAGCAACAGCGCCACGGCGGACCCCAGGATCAACTGGGGCAAGGCGACGAGCAACGCGACAGGCGCCATCTGCATGGGGCGGTAGCCCTGGACGTTGGCCAGGTAGTGGGCCGGCAGCAGCGAACCGGATGTCAGCGTCACCAGCAGGAACAGGAACACCGTGAATCCCAGCCCCAGGTTGCGCCGCTCCAGGATCTGCAGCTTGATGAACGGAGATGCGTGGTACCACTCCGTCAGCAGGAAAACGAGCAACAAGGCCAGCCCGCCGGCCAGCGACACGGTGATCAGCGGCGACCGGAACCAATCCAGCCGCACGCCCTGGTCCAAGGCCACGACGAGCAGGCCAAGGCCGAGCGCACCAGGGGCCATGCCGGCCCAGTTGGCTTGCCGGAAGCGTGCGGTCTGGATCGGTTCGCGCGGCAGACCCCAGGCCATCAGCGATGCGGCCAGGGCTGCCAGCGGCACGATCTGCCAGTACACCCAGCGCCAATCGAACAAGCTGTCTGTCCACTGCCCCGCCAGCCAGGTCGACAGCTGGGGCGCGAACGTGGCCGTCAAGGCATAGAGCGCCAGTCCGTGCAGGCGTATCGACAGCGGCAGGAACTTCAAGGCCACCATCATCAGCAAGGGAATCATCGTGCCGCCGGCAACACCCTGCAGGAATCGCAGCGCGAGCAACAGATCCAGCTTGTGGAGGAAGGGAAGCATCACCGCAGCGGCCGCGCAGACGCCCAGCATCCAGAGGCTGAAGCGCCGGACCGACAGCGTGATGGCGAACCATGCAGCGAAAGGCATCGCGATCAGCTCCCCGCCGCTGTAGGCCGTGCTCAGCCAGGACGCTTCATCGAGGCCGAGGCCGAGTGCACCGCGGACATCGGCGAGCGCCAGTGCACCGACCCGGCCGTTCAAGCCCGCCATCATGGCGGCCAGCAGAATGCCGGCGAGCCCGGCCATCGCCCTCGTCTTGGCACTGCTCATGGCCGCGCCTCGACTGCCTGCGGATCCCAGCCACCTCCCAGCGACTTGTAGAGCTGGACCAGCGCCAGCGTCGCGCCGGTCGCACTGGCGTTGAGGCTGGTCTGGCTGGCCAGCACCTTGCGCTGCGCGGTCAGCACGCCCAGGTAGTCGGCTGCGCCTTGCTGGTAACCGCGCTCGGCCACTTGCAGGGCTTGCCTGTTCTGCTCATACGACACCTGCAGCTCGGTGTGCTGCCGCTGTCGGGCCGCCAAGGCATCCAGTGCGTTGTCCACTTCGTGCCAGGCGCGCAGCACCGTTTGGCGGTACGCGAGCGCGGCTTGCCTTTGCCGCGATTCGCTGAGCGCGAGGCGCTGCACCAAGCGTCCGCCCTGGAAGACGGGGAGATGGACGATGGGTCCGATGGAGAAGAACCGCGCGTCCCAGCTGGCCAGATCGCCAGGCTCGAAGGCTTCGACACCCAGCCGGCCACGCAAGCCGACGCGTGGGTAGAAGTCCGCCGTGGCGGCGCCGATGGCCGCCACGGCGGCATGAAGCTGGGCCTCGGCGCGCTGGATGTCGGGCCGGCGACGCGCGAGTTCGGAAGGCATGCCGACCGGAATGCTGGCCGGCAGCGAGGGCAGCGGCATGGCCTGGCGCAGTTGGGCATCGAGTGCGCGCGGCTCCTCGCCCAGCAACAAGGCCAGGGCATTCATCAGGACGTTGCGATGCCGAGTTAGCTCCGGCAGCGTGGCCTGGATCGCCCCCAGCTGGGCCCGGGCGGACGCCGTCTCGAAGCGCGTTGCAATGCCGTGACGCTCGCGGCTTTCCGCCAGGCCGACGATGCGTTGCGCGACGGCCAGGTTCTGCCCCGCGATGTCCAATTGCGCCTGCGTCCCGCGCAGCGCCAGGTAGGTTCGCGCCACCTCGGCGGCAAGGGCCACCCGCGCGGCCTCGCGCTCGTACACCGTGGCTTCCAGCGTGGCGGCGGCTTGTTCGCGCGTGCGCCGTGCACGGCCCCACAGATCGATCTCCCAGCTGGCGTCGAAGCCCAGCTGCCAGAAGTCGGAGGGTCGGGTCGGTGCGCCCAGCGCCGCGAACTTTCCGTGCGCGCTGAGCGCCTCGCGCGCATGGCCGGCGCCGGCGTCCACGCTCGGCAAGCGCTGGGAGTCGGCGATGCCCAGCTGGGCCCGGCTTTCCTCGATCCGTTCGAATGCCATGCGCAGATCGAGGTTGCTGAACCGCGCGCGTGCTTGCAGCTGCGCCAGCACGGCGTCGTTGAACAAGGTCCACCATTCAGTGGGAACGCCGGCGTCGGACATCGGCGTGAGATCCGCGTCGTCCGCACGGGCTTCGAGCCGGACTTCGCCCAGCCTGTTGCCTGGCGGGACGAAGTCGGGGCCCACCGCGCAGCCGGCCAGCGACGCCGCGCACAAGCTCATGCACGCGCTTCGATGCAAGCGGGAAAGCAGGGGTAGCGATGTCATGGAAACCTCCGCGGCGCACTCAGTGATGTGACGTGAAACTCAGTGCGGCGTGAAATTCAGCCGGTTCGGCAGGGGCCGGAAGCTTCCCAGCCGGCTCCAGATCGGCATCGCGAGGAAGAAGGTGAAGTACAGGATCGTCAAGGCCTGTGCTGCATAAGTGCCGACGGCCGTGGGAGCACGCGTTCCGAGAGTGCCGAGGATCAGGAAGTCCACGACGAAGACCGCGTACAGCGCCTTGTGCCACCCCGGCCTGTAGCGGATCGAACGCACGGGGCTGCGATCCAGCCAGGGCAGGAAAAACAGCAGCAGCACCGAGGCACCCATGACGACGACGCCCCAGAACTTCGCATCGAACATGCGCAGCAGAACGATCGCGCCCAGCAAGGCGATGGCGGCGAGCGCCTTCGTTCTCTTGCCGAGACCGCGCCGGACGAGAACAATGACGCCGAGCGCCGCGAGGATGACGCAGAACACATCGACCATCAGGTCGGTGGTCGCGCGCAGCATCGAATAGAACGGCGTGAAGTACCAGACCGGCGCGATGTGAGACGGCGTCTTCAGCGGGTCGGCCTCGATGAAGTTGTTCGCCTCCAGGAAGTAGCCGCCGCCGTTCGGGGCGAAGAACACGACCGCGAAGAACACCATCAGGAAGACCGAGACGGCAAAGATGTCGTGCACCGTGTAGTAGGGCTGGAAAGGAATGCCGTCGAGCGGAATGCCCTTGGCATCCGTGTTCGCATCGATGTCGATGCCATCCGGGTTGTTGGACCCCACCTGGTGCAGCGCCATGATGTGCGCGACGACCAGTGCGATCAGCGCCAGCGGCACCAGCACCACATGCAGGCTGAAGAACCGGCTCAAGGTCGCGTCGCTGACGACGTAATCGCCACGGATCAGCAAGGCGAGGTCGGGTCCGATGACCGGGATCGCATTGAACAGGTTGACGATGACCTGGGCGCCCCAATAGCTCATCTGGCCCCAGGGCAGTAGATAACCCAGAAAGGCCTCGGCCATGAGGGCCAGGAGAATCGTGCAGCCGACGATCCACACCAGCTCGCGCGGCCGGCGGTAGGAGCCATACAGCAGCGCGCGGAACATGTGCAGGTACATGACGACGAAGAACGCGCTGGCGCCCGTCGAGTGCATGTACCGGATGAGCCATCCCCACGGCACATCGCGCATGATGTACTCGACGGAAGCGAAGGCACGCGCGGCATCCGGCTTGTAGTGCATCACGAGGAAGATGCCGGTGACGAGCTGGATGGCGAGCACCGTCAGGCCGATGGATCCGAAGACGTACCAGATGTTGAGGTTCTTCGGCGTGTAGTACTGCTTGAGGTGATCGTTGTAGAGCGCGCTCAGGGGGAACCGGCGGTCGACCCAGTCGAGGATTGGCTTGGCGGGGGGCTTGGACATGATCCTCATGCTCCTGTGAGGCAAGGTCAGACGAGCACGCGGACGGAACCCTCGATGCCCTGGCGAACCAGCTTGGCGTAGGGGCAGATGCGCTCGGTGGCCCGCACCAGTTCCTCGGCCACCGTCAGCGCGAGGCCGGGCAGCCGCACGATGACGTGCGCCGTCAGCGTGTGCTGGCCATCCACCGGGTCGCGGCCGAAGGCGACCTCCACTTCCACCGAGAAGTGGTTCGGGATCGCAATGCCGTGCTTGGTGGCCAGCAGGCTCAGCGCGCCATGGAAGCACGCGCCGTAGGCCGCGGCGAACAACTGCTCCGGATTCGTGCCGCCGCCCTCCCCGCCCATCAACACCGGCAGCCGCAGGGCGATATCGAGCTCGCCATCGTCGGACCGGACATGGCCCGAGGCACGGCCGTGCCGGGCCTCTCCGCCGGTGACGGTGACCTTGCTTGCATAGACAGGCTCGAAGGTCGAACCGCGGTATCGGTCCAGCAGGCTGACGGGCGGGGGACTCAGCTTCTTCATCGCGTCACCTCGTGGGCAGCTTGGCGGTGGCGAACGATCCGCTCTCAGCGCGGCGCTTTGGGAAGGGCGAACCAGGCGTCGAAGTCGAGCGCACCGATGCGCGGCTTGTCGCCCGGCAGCAAGGTGTCGTCCTGCAGAACCGCGCCGAAGTAGCGCGCCTGCGCATCAGGCACCACGCTGCGCGAATCCTTCGTGCGCAGGAGGAATCGCTGGACGAGGTCCGCCAGGCGAACGCGCTCCGGCCCGGCGATCTCGACCACGCCGTTGACAGGCTCGCCCAGCGCATAGTCGGCCAAGGCGGCGGCCACATCGTCGGAGGCGATGGGTTGCACCAACGCGGCGGACATCCGCACCTGCTGGCCCTGGGTGGCCGACTGCGCGATGCCGCCGAGGAACTCGAAGAACTGCGTCGAGTGGACGATGGTGTACGGAATGCCCGATTCGCGAATCAGCTTCTCCTGCGCGATCTTGCCGCGGAAATAGCCGCTCTCGGCCAGGCGGTCCGTGCCCACCACGGACAGGGCGAGGTGATGCTTCACGCCGGCAGCGGTCTCGGCCGCGAGCAGGTTGCGCCCCGAAGTCTGGAAGAAGTCGAGCACCGCCTGGTCTTCGAAGGATGGCGAGTTGGCGACATCCACCACGACCTGAGCACCGCGCAAGGCCTCGGCGAGCCCTTCACCGGTCAGCGTGTTCACGCCCGAGTCCGGTGACGCCGCGATGAGCTCGTGTCCCCGAGCGCGCAGCAGGGTGACGAGCTTGCTTCCGATCAGGCCGGAGCCGCCGATGACAACGATTTTCATGATGCTTCCTTGAAGGGTCCGCGAGGGACCGGTGGGTGAGGAAAGTGGCTGGAGAAATCCTAGGTGTCGTGTCTGCGTCGCGGTAGGTCCGCAAGAGGCGTCGTGGTGTTGATCACCACGCACCAATGCGCTCTGCATGCGCCAGACATGCCGGACGATCCACCGTGTCGTTAGCAACGCACCAACCGGCCCACCGATGCGCAGCGGGCAACACGGTGGTCCGTGCGGAGGACCTACTCGCATGCCCACGCGCTACCTACGATGACTTGACGCCGATTCGCACGGTGCTGCCGACACGCTCTTGCGGAGGCGGTGCATGCGCCGGCGCCTGCCCTGCGAAGTCCTCGTCCATTCACTCAAGAGGTAGCGACCATGACCAAGACGCTGTCGACGGCGGTTCTCGCCATCCTTGCCGCGTTGTTTCTGCTGCTGCTCATCCCGCCTGCCGGCACTGAAGCGGCGGCCCAGACGCCCACCCGGGCCGGGCCATCAACTGCAGCGGACGAGGCATGGCCTGCGCCGCAGGAGCCCCTAGACACGACACCGATCACGCCGGTGGAATCGGCCGGTGCGCCGATGCACGAATCCTTCTGATCACTACATCGCGTCGTAGCTCGGACCGTCGCCGCCTTGCGGCGCGGTCCATACGATGTTCTGCGTCGGATCCTTGATGTCGCAGGTCTTGCAGTGGATGCAGTTCTGCGCATTGATCTGCAGCCGCGCCTCGCCGCGCTCGTTCTCCAGGAACTCGTACACGCCAGCGGGGCAGTAGCGACTCTCCGGGCCCGCATAGCTGCGCAGGTTGACGGCGACGGGCACGGTGGCGTCGCGCAGGGTCAGGTGCACGGGCTGGCCTTCCGCGTGGTGCACGTTGGTGAGGTCCACCGAACTCAGCCGATCAAAGGACAGTCGGCCATCCGGCTTCGGATAGGCAATGGGCTGGCAGGCATCCGCCGGGCGCAGGCTTGCATGGTCCGCCTGCCGGTTGTGCCGTGTCCATGGCGGCGTGCGGATCCCGAGTCTCGGCAGAAGCCATTGCTCGATGCCCGTCATCACCGTGCCGATGACAGTCCCGTGCTTGAACCAGAGCTTGAAGTTTCGCGAAGCCTGCAGTTCCGAATGCAGCCAGCTGCGTTCGAATGACGCGGGATACGCCGTGAGCTCGTCGCGCGAGCGCCCTTCGTGCAAGGCGGCACAGGCGGCCTCGGCCGCGAGCATGCCCGTCTTGATGGCGGAGTGGCTGCCCTTGATCCTGGCCGCATTGAGGTAGCCGGCGTCACAGCCGACCAGCGCACCGCCTGGAAACACGGTCTTCGGCAGGCTGTGCGGCAGCCCGTTGTTGATGGCTCTCGCACCATAGGCGATGCGCTGTCCGCCCTCGATGTGGGCACGGATCGCCGGATGGGTCTTCCACCGCTGGAACTCCTCGAAGGGGCTCAGCCATGGATTGGGGTAGTCGAGGCCGATGACGAAGCCGAGCGAGACCTTGCGGTCCTGCTGGTGGTAGATGAATCCACCGCCGAAGGTGTCGCTGCGCATCGGCCAGCCGGCCGTGTGCACGACCAGGCCGGGTCGGGCACGCGCCGGCTCGACTTCCCAGACTTCCTTGAGCCCGATCGCAAAGCTGACCGGTTCGCGCCCCTCGGCGAGGCCGAAGTGGTCGATCAACGCGCGGCCCAACTGGCCCCGGGCGCCCTCGGCAAAGAGGTTGTACTTTCCGCAAAGCTCGACGCCCGGCTGGAACGCCGCGGTCGGTGTGCCGTCGCGCGCGACACCCATGTTGCCGGTGGCGACGCCCATGACGCCGCCCTGCGCGTCGGAGAGCAGCTCGGTGGCGGCAAAGCCGGCGTAAATCTCGACGCCCAGGCTCTCGGCGTGCTGTGCCAGCCACTTCACCACCTGGCCCAGGCTGATCACGTAATTGCCGTGGTTGCGAAAGCACTGCGGCACCAGGAATCCCGGCGTGCGCAGCCAGCGCTTGCGGCCCAGAAAGAGGAACTCGTCGCTGGTCACCGGCTGATTCAGCGGCACGCCGCGTTCCTGCCAGTCCGGCAGCAACTCGCCGATGGCGCGCGGGTCCATGACCGCGCCGGAGAGGATGTGGGCACCCGGCTCGCTGCCCTTCTCGAGCACGACCACGGAAACCGCGGGATCCAGCTGCTTCACGCGGATCGCCGCGGCCAGCCCTGCCGGGCCGGCCCCCACGATGACGATGTCGTAGTCGATTCGCTCGCGCGACGCGGCGGGTGATGGCTTGTCTGAGGCGATCATGGCTGGAGCGTAGGGATGCGATCCGCCAGCGGCTAGGTCCGCCTGAGTCATCCCGGTGTTGCCCGCTGTTCACCAATCGCCGCTCTGCGGCACGGAACGCATGAGCAAATGTGGCTCTGCCACTTTGCTCATCCCCCTCGGGGGGCCTGACGCGAAGCGGCAGGTCTGGGGGCGCTCATAACGAGGATTGACAGGCATTAACTGGCGATCAGGGGCGTCTGCGATCAGAGTTGGCTGGCCTTGAACCGCGAAAGCGTCCCGTGACCCTCTCCGTTCTCCCCCTCCCCTCCAGCGCGCCCGTCAAGCCGCGCCCTGACCCGCTGGCCTCGAGCTTCGCCACGACCTATGCCGGGGTCGTGGCCTTCATTGCCGTGGCGGCGGAAGGCAGTTTCGCGCGCGCTGCCGACCGCCTGGGCGTCGGCCGCTCCGCTGTCAGCCGCAGCGTCCAGAGGCTCGAAGACCAGCTGAACGTGCGCCTGTTCTGCCGCACGACGCGCAGCACGACGCTGACGCACGAGGGCGACCTGTTCTATGCCAGGTGCCATACCGGCGTCGACCGCATCGTGGAAGCGGTCGAGGAGATGCGGGACCTGCGCGAGGGCCCGCCCCGCGGCCAGCTGCGCATCAGCTCGGCGGTCAGCTTCGGCCGCCAGGTGGTCGCGCCGCTGCTGGGCGAGTTTCGCAGGGCCTACCCGGAAGTCTCGATCGACCTGGTGCTGAGCGACAAGCCCACGGACTTCATCTCGGACCGGGTGGACATCGCGTTCCGCAACGGCCGCATGGAGGATGCCGAGATCATTGCGAAGCAGATCATTCCGATGCAGATGCTGGTCTGCGCATCCCGCGGGTACGCGCAGGCTCACGGGCTGCCGGCCACGGTGGACGACCTGGCGCATCATCAGTGCATCAACTTCCGCCTGTCCTCCGGACGCATCTGCGAGTGGGAGTTCAAGATCAACGGCCAGTTGCGCAAGTTCCTGCCGAACGCAGCGCTCACCTACAACGACGCTGAGCTGGTCCTCCAGGCCGTACTGGCCGGCCAGGGAATCGCCCAGATGTCGGGCTACCTGATCTGCGATGCACTCCGGACCGGTGCCTTGATTCCGTGCCTGGCCCAACACGCACCCGACGACAGGGCCCACTACATCTGCTACCTGAGCCGGCAACACCTGCCGTCGCGCATGCGCGTCTTCATCGACTTCATGACGGCGAAGATCCGCGCGGCGGATCTCCAGTGCCTGCCTGATCTCGCGATCCTCGCCCAGCTCGTCCCGGCCTAGGTGATACGAGCCTCAACATGCGCAACATCGCCTTCTGGTTCAGCGGGCCGGCTTCTGAAGGCTGACGCCGCGGGTTTCTCGTCCGCCACCCGGCATGGCGCACATGTCCTGTGCGCAGTGCACGGCTTCCGCCAGCGTCATCGACCGCCCCTCGTTCCATGAACGATCGAACGCGGCACCGTCGTTCAATGCGTCGCGGGCGGCGGCCACGAAACCTTCGTGCCGCGGACGATCGAGGGGCCCCGTGTTGAACGCGGCACCGACCTCCTCCCGAAAGCGCTCGGCGGCGCCGAACAATCGGACCGCCAGACGGGGGCCCGCCGCTGCGAGGGCCACGGGGCCGCACACTTCGAGCGCATAGGCCAGCGCCATACGGGCGTTCGTGACCTCCACGATCGCCAATGCTTCCCTCAGCGAGGTCTTCGCCGACGCCATGTCGCCCCGGTCATGGGCAAGCTCGGCCAGCTGAACCAAGGTCATGGCCACCCCGTAGTCGTTGCCGAACGCCCGCTCGGCGGCCAGGACTTCCATCAGCAGCGCTCGTGCCTGCACGAGATCGCCGTTGACCTGCTTCACCTGTGCCAGCGAACTCATCAGGTCGGCCGCGCTCCAGGGCCCGAGCTCGCGCGCCACGGCAATGCCTTCCTCGAGAAGCACTTCCGCGCCGGCGAGGTCGCCTGTGTCGCGCGCCACCAGTCCCAGGCATTGCAGCCCCAGCGCGATGCTGCGCCGATCGTCGAGCGCCCGCGCCAACGCCAGCGCCTGCTCGTAGCACTGGCGAGCCGTTGCGAAGTCCTCGCGCAACAGAGCGACACTGCCGAGGTTGCCGAGTGCGCGCGCAACGCGATCGCGCTGGCCGAGGTCCTGGAACATCGCGAGCGCCTGTTGCTGATGCACTTCCGCGGCAGCGCAGTCACCCTGGTGATAGGCCAACACACCCGCCGCGTGGTGCGCGACGCCGCGATCTTCCGCCGGCGCATCCACGCCCGCGGCCGCCAGCAGCCGCGTGGCCCACGCGACGCCCTCCGCGAAGCGGCTGCGAATCCGCCAGAACCACTCGAGCTTGCCGGCAAGCCGCAGGCCCATGGCGGCATGGGAAGCGCTGGTTTCAGACCAGGCCAGCGCCCCGCGCACGTTGTCGTGCTCCAGGTCCATGCGGCCGAGCATCAGCTGGCGCTGCGCATCGTCGCCGGCCCCGTCGAGCCGCTCGGCCAGCGACAGGCAGTACGCGAGGTGCCGCGCCCGCGTGCTCACTTCCTCGCCGCTCTCGCGCAGCTGCTCCCGGGCGTAGTGGCGCACGGTCTCGAGCATGCCGAAGCGCGTGGCGTCGTCATGGGTTTCAGCAACGAGCAGGTTCTTGTCGGTGAGCGAGGTCAGCAGATCGAAAACCTCTTCCCGGCTCACGCCGTCACCGGTGCAGACGGCCTCGGCCGCGTCGACCGTCACGCCGCCGGAGAACGCCGCGGCACGGCGCAGCATCGCCTTCTCGCCCGCGCTCAGCAGATCGTGGCTCCAGTCGATCAGCGAGCGCAAGGTGCGATGCCGAGGCAGTGCGGTGCGGTGCCCGCCATTGAGCAGGCCGAAACGGTCGTCGAGGCGCCGTTCCAGCTCCTCGATCGACATCGTGCGCGTGCGCGGCGCGGCCAGCTCGATGGCCAGCGCGATGCCGTCCAGACGCCGGCAGACGGAGGCCAGCGTGTCGGCGTTCTTCGACGTGATCTCGAAGTCCGGGCGATGCAGCCGGGCGCGCTCGATGAAAAGGCGCGCCGCTTCTTCGGCGGACAGCGACGGCACGCGGTACGTGAGCTCGCCGCGCACGCCCAGGGGCTCCCGGCTGGTGACGAGAA
Organism: Aquabacterium sp.; assembly: GCF_035476535.1. Classification (GTDB taxonomy): domain Bacteria; phylum Pseudomonadota; class Gammaproteobacteria; order Burkholderiales; family Burkholderiaceae_C; genus Pseudaquabacterium. Next base: position 26,026 of record NZ_DATILJ010000057.1, on the reverse strand, counting down.
TCCGCAGGCCGGCGCAACGGCGCAGCAGCGAGTCGGCCAGCGCCGCGCAGCGCTCGAGCACATGCTCCGCGTTGTCCAGCACCAGCAGCAGGCGCTTGGCCGCGAGCCATTGCGCCATCGCTTCGTCGAGCGGCCCGCTGCCCTGCTCCTTGACGGCGAGCGCACTTGCCACCGTTTGCGCGACAGTCTGCGCGACCAGCGCCGGGTCGCCCAGCGGTGCAAGCTCGACGAGCCAGCAGCCCTCGGGGAAAGCGTGCACGACCTCCCCCGCAACCTGCAGCGCGAGCCGGGTCTTGCCGCAGCCGCCCGCGCCGGTGAGCGTCAACAGCCTCGTCGTCGTGAACAGGTGCTTGAGCTGATGGATCTCCGCCTCGCGACCGATGAAGCTCGTCAGCTGGCAGGGCAGGTTGTGCTGCTGCGGCGGTGGCCTCGACGCCGCAAGCCCGGCGTCGATCGCTTCGTGCCGGACCCTTCCGTTGAAGCGATAGCCCCGCTGCGGCACGTTGGAGATCCACTCCCGGCATTCATCCTTGTCGCCCGGCTCGCCCAGGGCTTTGCGCAGCATCGACATGTGCACGCGCACGCTGCCCTGCTCGACGACCACGCCGGCCCAGACCGTGGCGAGCAGCTCATCCTTGCTCAGGAATTCGCCGGCGCGCTGGACCAGCAACAGCAGCAGGTCGAAAGAGCGCGGCCCGAGCCGCACGAGCTGGCCGGCGCGCTCCAGACGCCGCTGCGTCTGCCACAGGATGAACGCGCCGAAATGCCAGCGCACTTCTGCCAACGCGAGATCGGGCGGATCCTCGGACTGCACATTCATGGCGGCACTGTGGGGCGAGCCGGGTCGGCTCGGCGGTCAAGCGCTTGCCATCATAAAGTCAACGGCCTCGCGGCCACCGCCGACTGTGGCGGGTGCCCGCTCATGGCCGGGACCAGGTCAGCCGCCGTCTCTGGCGATTCGGGCCACCCGCTTCAACAAGGTCGGGACGCGTCGCTTGCCGTGCATCGCGCGAATCCTGGCCTTTGCCGCACCGAGGTCGATGCCGGCGCAGGTCACGATCACAGGCCGGGCCTCTTCTTCCCGGTAGACCTCGAACTGCGCCGGCAGGCCAGGCATCGATCTCGTCGAGACGCCGATGATGACGGTGCGCCCCCCGAGGGCGTCGTACAGGCTTCGGCCCAGGCCCGGCGTTTCCGCCGCGTCGAGATAGACGGCCCCGTCGAAGACGATCAGGTCGGGTGCCAGGGCGTGCTCCCTCAGCAACTGCACAAGACAGGGCAGCTGTCGCAGATCGAGTGCGCCGCGCGACGGTTTCTCCACCTGGGCGATGCGAGACACGAAGGTTCGGGACGCTTCTGGCGCATCCCATTCGTCGAAGGCCACGGCAGCGGCCCAGGCCCCGTCGCCGTGGTCGTGAACACCAACAGCCAGCTTCATGGCAACTCCCGTGTGAGCGACCGCTCGACCCGGCATGCCCAGGGTCGATAGAAGCCGCGTAGTTCGGCACGATACCTGCGTCAGACGCAGTGGACTGTTGGCACCGACGCCTGAGCGGCATGCCGACATCCGGGTGAGCCACGGTGTCACAATTTGCGGCGTGAATTTCAACGACCTCGATCGCAACTCCGAAGCCACCGGCGATCAGACGATCGTGCGCAAGAGCGCTCCGCGGGCCGCGATGGTCGCCCCCGAGGACTGGGTCCACACGCTGGTGATCGTCGAAGGCATCGATCCCGGCCGGCGCATCAAGGTTGAAGCAAGGCCGCTGGTGCTGGGTCGCAAGCCGCAATGCGACCTGGTGCTGGCCGAGGCCGATGTGTCCGGCCAGCATTGCGAGGTGCGCAGCCTTGCCGGGCAGGACGCCTTGCAGGTGATCGATCTGAACTCCACCAACGGCAGCTTCATCGATGGCCAGGCGGTGCGCGGCCCGGCGCTGCTGACCCCGGGGGCGCTGCTGCAGATCGGCCGCCAGGTCCTGCGGCATGAATTGCAGCCGCGCCAGGTCGCCGAGGCCGCGCTGGAGTTCGATCGCGACCTGGACAAGGCCAGCGGTTATGTCCAGGCCCTGCTGCCGCCCCCTCTGCGTTCGGCCGCCTTGCGGGCTGACTGGGTGTTCAAGCCCTCGACGCGGCTGGGTGGTGACGGCTTCGGTTATGTCGCGCTGGACGAGCACCGGCTGGCCGCCTACGTGATCGACGTCGCCGGGCATGGCGCCGGCGCGGCGATGCACTGTGTCTCGGTGCTCAACGTGCTGCGGCAGCGCGCCCTGCCCCACACCGACTTCACTGATCCGGCGCAAGTGCTGTCGCGGCTGAACGAGACCTTTCCGATGGACAACCACGGCGGCCTGTTCTTCACCATCTGGTACGGCGTCTACGATGCCGCGCGCCGGGTGCTGGACTTCGCCGCGGCGGGCCATCACCCGGCCTACCTGCGCAGTGCCGACGGCACCCGGCTGCAGCCGCTGCACACCCGCAATCCGATCGTCGGCGGTGTGCCGCCAGACCACCACTTCCTGGCCGCCCAGGTGGCGGTGGAACCGGGCAGCAGCCTGTATGCGTTCAGCGACGGCGTGTTCGAGATCATGACCGCCGAAGGCCGGCAATGGCGGCTGGCGGACTTTCTGCCGCTGATCCACGAAGCGCCGGCGGATCGAACCGGCGAGCCCGAGCGCCTGCTGCGCCGTGTGCTGGCGTGTGCCCGTCCCGGCCCGCTGGACGACGACTTCTCGCTGCTGCTTGTCACATTCCTGTCGTGATCGGAGCCCACGATGCGATGTTCCGGACCTCTGCCGTGACGCTGGCGGTGGAGGCCTGCCACCCACACCGCAACACCGCGCTGCACGCGCCCGAGGCCCACGATGGAACTGACGACCGACGACCTCAACCCGGACCTGGTCAAGGTGATGCTCGAAGGCCGGCTCGACACGCCCGGCGTCGACCGCATCGAGACCCGCTTCAACGCCGCGGTGGTAGCCACCGGCAAGCACGCCTTGGTCGACCTGACGCAGGTGAGCTTCCTGTCCTCGATGGGCATCCGCATGCTGATCAGTGCCGGCCGCGCGATGCAGCAGCGCAAGACCCGGCTGGTGCTGTTCGGCGCCCAGCCACTGGTGCGCGACACCTTCGAGGCCATGTCGATCGACCAGATCATCGACGTCGCGGACAGCGAGTCGCAGGCCATGGCCGTGCTGGCGGCCTGAGCCCGTGCTGGCAACGCTGCTCGACCGCTCGGCCCTGAGCATGGCCGACAGCGCTGCGCGGCTGCGGCTGCACTACCAGCACACGCCGGCGGCGCTGGAGACCACGCGCCTCGCCGTGCTGCAGTTCCTGGCGCCGCATGCGCTGCCGCCGCGCGTGGTGTACGGCGTCGAACTGGTGCTGGAGGAATGGCTGACCAACGTCGTGCGCCACGGCCATGACATCGCCGACCAGGCCCGGGTCGACATCGAACTCAGCGTGCTGCCCACAGCGGTGATCCTCGAGTTCCAGGACCAGGGCCGGGCATTCGAGCCGGGCAAGGCGCCGCAGCCGGCCCCGGCCGCATCGCTGGACGAAGCCCGACCGGGCGGCCTGGGGCTGGCCATGATCCGCCACGTGGCCAGCAGCCTGCGGCATGAACGGCGCGCCTCGCGCAACGTCTTCACGGTGACCGTGCCGCGGCGTTGAGGGCGAATGTGACCCGCGTGTGACGGCAGGCCAAGACCCCTGACCGGTGCCGGGACATGCTTCAGCGGCCGCGCCCCTGGGCCGATAGCTTCAGCATCGACGCCAGAAAGATCCTGCAATGAATGCCATGACCCTCTCGGCCGCGACTGCCGACGTTCGCAGCGTCAGGCAGCTGATTGAGCGGCATGCACTCAGCGTGCACTTCCAGCCCATCGTGTCGCTGGCCGACGCCACGGTGTTCGGCCATGAAGCGCTGGTCCGCACGCCACCCGGCGTGGCCTGGACGAATCCCGACGCGCTGTTCGCCGCGGCGCGCCGCGAGGGCGTGTTGATCGAGTTGGAGATCGCCTGCGTGCGCACCGCGATCAGGGCCTGGTCCGAACGCGGCTGTGCCGGCAAGCTGTTCGTGAACCTGAGCGCCGCCGCACTGCTGCTGGCGCTGGACCAGGCTTCGGGGCAGCTGCCGCACGGCCTGATCGGTGGTCGCGGCGTGGCGCCGGCCTCGGTGGTGATCGAGTTGACCGAGCATGAGCATGTGCGTGATGTCGATCGCCTGAACGCCGCCACCACCTTGCTGCGCCAGCAGGGCGTGGGCATCGCGCTGGACGATTTCGGCGATGGTCGGTCCAGTCTTCGCCTGTGGTCCGAGCTGAAGCCGGAGATCGTCAAGATCGACAAGTACTTCACCCACGACCTGTCGACCAGCGGCAACAAGCTGCAGACCTTTCGCGCGCTGCTGCACATTGCCGAGACCTTCGGCACCAGCCTGGTGGCCGAGGGCATCGAGACCGAGGCAGAACTGCGCATCGTGCGCGACCTGGGCATCCGCTATGGCCAGGGCTACGCATTGGGGCGCCCGCAGGCGGCCACGGCGCAGGCCGTGCTGCCGGCCGCGCACCAGGTGCTCACCAGCGATGTGATCGCAGTGTTCCCGGAGCAGCGACGCGCCGGCAACCACGGCATCACCGCCGCGCGCCTGCTGCGCGAAGTGGCGCCGGTGAACGCGCACAGCACCCACGACGAGGTGTTCGCCTTGTTCCAGGGCGACGAGTCCCTGCACGGCCTGGCCGTGGCCGAGCAGGGCCGCCCGCTCGGTCTGCTCAACCGCCAGCGCTTCATCAGCAGCTATGCCAAGCCTTACTTCCGCGAGCTCTATGGCCGGCGACCGGCACTGCTGCATGCCAATCACACCCCGCTGCTGCTGGACCTGCACACCGGCATCGAGGAACTGACCTCGGTGCTGACCTCCAGCGACCAGCGCTACCTGACCGAAGGCTTCATCATCACCGAGGGCGGGCGCTACCGCGGGCTGGGCACCGGTGAACAACTCGTGCGTGCCGTCACCGAAGCGCGCATCGAGGCGGCCCGCCACGCCAACCCGCTGACCTTTCTGCCGGGCAACATTCCGATCAGCAAGCACATCGACCGCCTGCTCGCCAGCGGCCGCAGCTTCGTCGCGTGTTATGCGGACCTGAACCAGTTCAAACCCTTCAACGACCACTATGGCTACTGGCGCGGCGACGAGATGATCCGCCTGGTGGCACGGGTGGTCGTGTCGCAATGCGATGCGCAGCGGGACTTCGTCGGCCATGTCGGCGGCGACGATTTTGTGCTGCTGTTCCAGAGCGGCGATTGGGCCGCACGCTGCGAACAGATCGTGCACGACTTCAATGCGATGGCGCGCAGCCTGTTCGACGCCGACGCGTTGGCCGCCGGCGGCATCACGGCCGAGGACCGGCACGGCGTGATGCGCTTCCATCCCTGCACTACGCTGAGCATCGGCGCTGTGGCAGTGATGGCGGGCCGCTACCACTGCTCGGACGATGTCGCCAGCGCGGCCGCGGCCGCCAAGCGCCAAGCCAAGCTCGCCGGCCTGGGGGTCTGCCTGCTCGCCGCGCCGCCGCTCGACGCACTCACGGCCTGATGCGTTTCAGTCCAGTGCGCCCCAGCCGGTGGCCAGGCGCCGGTAGCGACCATGCTGGTCAAGCTCCGACAGCGCCACTTCCTCTCCGGTCGCTTCGATAACACTGCCACCGAGCTTGCGAATGGCGGCAGGCGTTGCCTTGAAGGTGGAGACCGTCGGGTTCTCGACGTGAGCCCCATCGGTGTAGAAGCTGAAGACCTTGACCGTGGCATCGTCGTGCATGGGGATCTCCGACAGAAAGACAAGTCGGCGGCACCCTGGCGGTACGCAGCCGATGACAGTCTAAGCCGTTGCGATCCCCGGCCTGTCGAACAACCCTGATCCGCATCACGTCAGGACGAGATGGCGAATCGAGTGTCAGCGACCGGCCGCCTACGGCAGCGCGTAACTCGTCAGCGCCTTCGGAAACTTCAACAGCCAGATGCGCGTGCTGCGATCGATGTCGTTGCCGCGCGTCACGCGCACGCCGACCGCGCCGGCGGTGCAGGTGCCGTCATGGAGGATCACGCCGTTGATGTCGACGGCGCAAGCCGTCGGGTCGCCGTCGATCAATTTGCCATTGGCGTCGACCAGGCTGGTGCGCAGGCCGAAGTCGCTGTCGTTGATCAGCGCCAGCGTCTGGGCGTCGACGATGGCCAGGCCCTCGGCCTTCTCGGCCTTCCAGCCGGCGGCGTTGAGGTCCATCAGCACGGTCTTCTTCAGCTTCACGACATCGGCCCAGGCGGTGGCGCTGGCGGTGCTGCCGTCGATGCTGTTCTTCTCCAGTTCGATGCCGATGGCAGCGATGTCGGTGGCGCCTGCCGGCACTTCCACCAGCATCAGGAAGTTGCGCACCGTGCCGGTCGCATCGGCGCCCTGCTCGATGACGATGAATCGACCGCCGCCCAGCGACAACAGGTCGCCCAGCTTGGCGCTGCCGGTGCGGTTGCGGTCCCACTTGCCGCCGCTGGCGGCCAGCGGATAGGCCAACGGGTAGGCGTAGAGCCTGGAGACTTCAGTCTTCGGATCGAACTCGATCCAGCGCGCGAAGGGCGCGAAGTCGCGGATCTTGACCTTGTCGTCCTTCTTGCCGTCCTGGTCCAGGTCGGCCGCGTCGACAACTTCGATGCTCTTGCCGGCCGCGTCCAGCGGGTCGATCGGGCTTTGCAGGAAACCATGCAGCTTGCTGCTGGAGAGGTCCATCGCCAGGCCCTCCATGCCGCGGTTGGCACGGCGGTGCTTCAGCATGTCGGGAAGGCTGCCGGGCGACGTGCCTGGCGCATAGCGCTTCTGGATCACGCCGGTCGCCGCGTCGATGCGCACGATGAACGGGCCGTACTCGTCCGAGGTCCAGAACACCTTGGCGACGCTGTCGTAGACCAGGCTCTCGCTGTCCAGACCCTGGGCGTCGAAGGCGCCCTTGCCGCTGTCGTATTTCAGCGCATCGCTCAGCGGAATTTCGGCGCTGCTGCCGACACTGCCGAAGGGCAGCGGCCGGCCGCTGAGGCGGGTGTCGGCATCAGACTTCAGCGGCATCAGCGCACTCAGCACTGCGCCCTTGGTGCCGACGGTGATCGTGCCGATGGACGGCGTGAAGCTCGGTGCCGGGAACATCTTGGTGATGCTGGTCAGCACCGCGTTGTCCGGCCGCGGCGCGTTGGGGCTGTCGCCGTTCGGGCCGCGGTCGGTGATGCCCCAGAACTCCAGGCTGCCGTCGGCGGCCTTGCCCTTGAAGGCCAGGCCGGAACCCACCGCCGGGTAGAAGCCCTTGGGAAAGTCCTTGCGCGACGCGGCGTGGCTGCCCTCGTAAGGCACGTACAGGCTGTTGTCGGCGCGCAGCTGGTACTTGGTGATCATCACCTCACCACCGGCGCTGGCCTGGCTGCTGCGGCTGGTCTCGGTCTTGCCCATCTCGCTGGCCAACGTCGACTCGAAGTGCTCGACCGCCGCCAGGCGGCGCGCGGCACCGAGGCTGCGCGCGCTGTAGGCCTGGCCATAGACATCGGTCTGGCCGCCGGGCAGTAGCGCCTTCAGCGCAGTGTCGAAGGCGTCGGCCGCGGCGTTGAAGTCCAGGCTCTTGCCGACCAGCGCGTCGGCCACGGCCGCGGTGATGCGGATGCCATTGGCCGGATCGTCGTCTTCGTCCAGCGCCTGCAGGAAGACCAGCCGGTTCTGCAGTTTCAACTCGCTGAGTGTGGCGGTGCCAGCCAGGTCGGCGGCGCTGATCATCGCGCTGCAATCGGCCGTGCCCAGGCTCACGCCACCCACGCTGAAGGCCAGCTTGTCGCCCGGCTTGCAGCTCAGCAAACCGTCGGCGCCAGTGCGCCCACTCAGGCCGGACGGACTGGCGCTGTACTGCGCGCCTTCGACGGCACCGTCCAGCAGTCGGGCGCTGATGGCGGGCGTTTCGGCGTCGTCGCTGCAGGCAGTCAGTAGCAGCAGGCTCAACAGAGACAGCAGGGGCGTGCTGGAGTTCATGGTGGTGGTGGGTGGCCAGGGGCCACGAGTCGAGCAACCGGCGACGGTAGCGGCGCTCGGTGACACGCAGATGAACCGCCGGACGTGAGGCCTGCGGCCTTGCCATGCCATGCGCCTGGCAGCCGCACGTGCTTCATTGAGAAGCGGCATCAAAGGAATATACTGTTTATACAGTTAATTCGAGGTGAGCTTGTGCGCATGTTCCCCGGTGCATCGAACCCGCCGCCGGGCGGCTGAATGATGCTCAGCGTCCTGGGCTGGTGGCTGTTTCTCTGCGCCGTCAGCGCGCTGAATGTGGCGGCCTGGCTGGGCAGCGCCAACGCGCTGCGGCGGCGGCAAGCGGTGCTGCCGCCGCAGGCCTATGACATGCGCCGTTTGCAGCTGCTGCTGTCCGCTGGTTATGTGCTGGGCTGCGCCTACCGTTCGGTGCTGCCGGTCTACGACGTGCCGCGCCTGTGCCTGTTCGATTCCTGGCTGTCCAGCGTGATCGTCGGCCGCTCGGTGGCGACGATCGCCGAGTTGTGCTTCGTCGCCCAATGGGCGCTGATGCTGCGGGAAGCGTCCCGCGAAACCGGCAGCGCCTTCGGCAGGCAGGCCTCGCGCGCCGTGCTGCCGCTGATCATGCTGGCCGAGCTTTTCTCGTGGTATTCGGTGCTGACGACATCCAACCTCGGGCATGTGGTCGAAGAGTCGCTCTGGGGCTTCAGCGCCGCGCTGTCGGTGGCCGCGCTGGTGCTGATCTGGCCGCGCTGCGACGCGCGCCAGCGCCCGCTGATGGCGCTGTGGTGCGTGGCCGGGCTGGGCTATGTCGGCTTCATGTTCGCGGTCGACGTGCCGATGTACTGGTCGCGCTGGCTGGCCGACGAAGCCAGCGGGCGCAGCTACCTCGGCCTGCTGCAGGGCGTGCTCGACACGTCCGGGCGCTGGGTGGTGTCGCACCGCTGGGACGACTGGAAGAGCGAGATGCCGTGGATGACGCTGTATTTCAGCGTCGCGGTATGGCTGAGCATCGCGCTGGTGCACGCACCGGTGCCGGGTGCCGGCAGCCGTCCGCCCGGGCCCCTTCGTCACACCTGAACCCATCCGAGAGGCCCGGCCGACATGTGCATGTCATCTCGGCGCCCTAGGCTGCAGGGTCGATCGCGGGATGGTCGACAGGAACCGACACCATGCGCATCGCCCTGATTGCAGACACGCACCTGTCCGCCCGCTCACCCGAGTGCGTGGCGAATTGGCATGCGGCACGCCGCGCAGTAGAACGGCTGGGGGCGGACCTGACCGTCAATCTGGGCGACATCACGCTGGACGGCCAGATGCACGGCGACGAGCTGGCATTCGCCTCGGGTCACACGCGGCAATGGCCCACCGAAGTGCGCTGCGTGCCCGGCAACCACGACGTGGGCGACGGCTCGGGCGAACAGCCGCTGGACGAGCGGCTGCTGGCGGCCTACGAGCGTGTGTTCGGCCCCGACCGCTGGGTGGTCAAGGCCGGTGACTGGAAGCTGCTGGGCATCAACGCGCAGCTGCTGGGCACCGACTCGGCGCAGGAGGCGGTGTTGTGGGAGTGGATCGCGAAGCAGGCCGCCCCCGCGGCTGACCATGCGCACACCGCCCTGTTTCTGCACCGCCCGATGCTGCGCCCGCAAGCCGGCGAACTCGCGCGCAAAGGGCGCTATGTGAGCCGTGCTGCCGCCGAGCGCCTGCTCCAGGGCCTGTTGCAGCCGACGCTTCGACTGGTGGTGTCAGGGCACACGCATCAGTACCTGGACACCGCGGTCGATGGCGTTCGCCACCTGTGGATGCCATCGACGGCCTTCATCCTTCCGGACGACATGCAGACCCGGATCGGCGAAAAGCTGGTCGGCATCGGCCTGCTCGAGCTGAGCGGCAGCGCCGCCGGGTTCGACCTCTGGTGTCCCGACGGGATGAGACGACACGACGTCAGCACGCTCGAATTCTTCCGGGCCATGGCCCACGACGTGGCGACGGCGAAAGCAGCCTAGCCAAGCGCACCGCCGCCGCCAGCGGCAACAGCCGGTGCGATGCCGCTTTACTTGGCCTTCTTCGGCCGGCCGGTCTTGATTTCCGGCACCACGCCCAGCGCTTCCAGCAGCGCCGCGTCCGGCAGCGTGGCCAGCAGCTTGATGCCGGCGCGCAGCACCTCGCTCTTCTTGGCCGGGCGGGCCAACTGGACCAGACGCTGCTTCAGCGTGTCCAGCACCGCGTATTCGGCGCGCGGGATCGTGAAGCTGTCGCGCACCAGTTTCTGCTTGGCCGGCTTGGGCGCCGCAGCCGCCTGGGGCTTGGCTGCCTTGGCGGGAGCCGCTTTCTTGGCAGCCACCGGTTTCGGCTCGGTGGCCGGCTTCAGTTTGACCGCCGGTTTCGGCTTGGCGCCTGGCTTCGGCTTGGTGGTCGCTTTCGTTTTGGCGGCCGGCTTTGGCTTGGCGTTCCGGTTCGGCTTGACTACCGGCTTCGGCTCAGCGGCCGCGCCTGTATCCACGGGCTTCATCGCCGCGGGCTGCTCGGCCGCCGACGCCTGGGTTTCCGGGGCCGCGGGGGAGGTCTGGGCATTGGCCATGCGCGGTGATCCTTGAACAGAGTAAACGGTATAAACAGTATATCCATACCCATCCACTCCGATCGAGTGGCGCTCACTTCGCGCCGACCCGCGCCCAGTGCCCATCACCTTGACGATCGCGATCGCGCGCTCTTCGCGGCGGGGGCCATGAACGCCGACCGCCCCTTGGCCATGCGCTCCAGCTGCCGGGCGATGTTGCCGCAGACCAGGTCGCACAGCGCATAGACCGACGCGTCGGCGATGCTGTAGTAGGCACTGTTGCCGCGGCTCTCGCGGCGGACCAGGCCACGCTGGGTCAGCAGTGCCAGGTGGCGCGAGATGTTGGCCGAGCTGTAGCCGCACAACTGGGCCAGTTCGCCCACGCTGCGCTCGCCCTGGCGCAGCAGGTTGAGGATCTGCAGGCGCGTCGGCTCGGACAGCGCCTGGAAGTACGCCGCCACCTGGGCCAATGCCTCTTCGGGAAGACCTTCCATGGGAGGACAAGCCGGATGTTGAACAGTCGCCATGATGCCTCGCTGCGCCCTGCTTTGCTCGCTCTTTGCGTAATATCCTACTTGACTATTTAGCTATGTACGCAAATACTATCGACATCCCGTGATCTTGATCCTGGCCTGCGAGGCCCGGCACAGCTTGGACGAGGCCCCATGCAAGCGATTCCACTCCGCCATCTCGCCATCGCCGCATGGCTCGGCCTGGCCGCGCCGACTGGGGCGCTGGCGGGGGAGCTCGCTGCCGTGGCCGCCCAAGCGGCTACGGGCAGCGCCGCTTCGGCTTTTGATGGTGTGGTCGAAGCGCTGCGCCAGACCGTCGTCGCCGCGCAGGTCCCTGGCGCCGTGGTCCGGCTCGATGCCAAGGCCGGCGACCGCGTGGCTGCCGGCCAGGTGCTGCTGCGCATCGATGCACGCGCGGCGGATCAGAACGCCGCCGCCACGGATGCGCAGGTGCAGGCCGCGCGCGCCTCGCTGGAGGTGGCCAGCAAGGACTTCGATCGCCAGAAGCAGCTCTTCCAGAAGAACTACATCAGCCAGGCCGCGCTGGAGCGAGCCGAGTCCGAGTTCAAGTCGACCCAGGCACAGGTCAATGCCCAATTGGCGCAAGCGGGCGCTGCGCGCACGCAGAGCGGCTTCCACATCGTGCGGGCGCCCTTCGCCGGCGTCATCGCCGAGGTCCCGGTGTCGCTGGGCGACATGGCGATGCCCGGTCGCCCACTGCTGACCCTGTACGACCCCGCCGCCCTGCGGGTCACCGTCGCGGTGCCGCAAACGGTCGCCGCCCGCATGGCCGCGGGCCAGTTGCCCCGCGTCGAGCTGCCGGGCCTGCCGGCGGGGAGGCAGTGGGTGACGCCGGTGCGTTTGCAGCTGCTGCCGACGGTGGATCCGGGCACGCACACGGTCCAGTTGCGCGCCGACCTGCCTGCGGGCGTGGCCGGCGTGGCGCCAGGCATGTTCGCCCGGCTGTGGCTGGCCGTCCCGGTGGGCGGGGCCGCAGCGGCCGGTGCGCCCCTGCTGGTGCCGTCACCGTCCATCGTCCGCCGCGCCGAGATGACGGGCCTTTACGTGCTGGACCCCAACGGCAGGCCGGTGCTGCGCCAGGTGCGCCTGGGCCGGGCGGACGGCGACAAGGTCGAGGTCCTGTCGGGGCTGATGCCCGGCGAGCGTGTCGTCACCGACCCGCAGGCCGCTGCCCGCATCCGCTGAAGCTGGCAGCCCGTCCCGACCATGTCCTCACCGTCCCATCCCGCGGCCCTGGGCGCTTCCGGCCGCATCGCGGCCTACTTCCTGCGGGCGCAGATCACGCCCTTGCTGGCGCTGGTCGCGCTGCTGCTCGGCCTGTTCGCGGTCGGCGTGACACCGAGAGAGGAAGAACCACAGATCAACGTCACGATGGCCAACGTGCTGATCCCCTTTCCGGGTGCGGCGGTGCGGGATGTCGAGCAAATGGTGGCCGGACCGGCCGAGCAGGTGCTGGCGCAGATTTCCGGCGTCGAACACGTGATGTCGGTGTCGCGCCCGGGCCTGGCCGTGATCACCGTGCAGTTCAAGGTCGGTGTGTCGCGCACCGAGGCGCTGGTTCGCCTGTACCACACGGTGAACTCGAACGCCGACTGGCTGCCCAAGGGGCTGGGCGTGCTCGATCCCATCATCAAGCCCAAGGGAATCGACGATGTGCCGATCGTCACCTTGACCCTGTTCAGCACGAGCCCGGCTGCCGGTCCCTTCGATCTGGAGCGGGTGGCCCACAGCGTCGAAGCCGACCTCAAGCGTGTGCCCGGCACGCGCGAGGTCACCACCATCGGTGGTCCGGGCCGCGCGGTGATGGTCGAGCTCGACCCGGCCGGCATGGCCAGTGTCGGCATCACGGTGGCCGAGCTGCGCCAGGCGCTGCTGTCGGCCAACCTCGGGCTGCCGGTCGGCGAGCTGATCTCCGGCAACCGCTCGGTGGCCATCGAGGCCGGGCCGTTCCTGCGCCAGGCCAGCGAAGTCGCCGACCTGGTGGTGGGCGTGCGCGGCGGCAAGCCGGTCTTCCTGCGCGACGTGGCGCAGGTGCACGATGGGCCGCTGCCGCCGAGCCGCTACGTCTGGCATGGCGTGGCTGGCAAGCACGCCGCAGCCCCTGCGGCCCCGGCGGTCGAGTACCCGGCGGTGACGCTCTCGGTCACCAAGAAGCCCGGCGAGAACGCCATCGATGTCGCCAACGCGGTCATGCGCCGCGTCGACGCGCTGCGCAACACGGTGATCCCAGGCGACGTGCAGGTCGCCGAGACCCGCAACTACGGCGCGTCGGCCAACGACAAGGCGCAGAAGCTCATCACCAAGCTGCTGTTCGCCACCGCTTCGGTCGTTGCGCTGGTGTTCCTGGCACTTGGCCGGCGCGAGGCCGCCATCGTCGGCAGTGCCGTGATCCTGACGCTGACGGTGACGCTGTTTGCTTCCTGGGCCTGGGGTTTCACGCTGAACCGGGTGTCGCTGTTCGCGCTGATCTTCTCCATCGGCATCCTGGTCGACGACGCCATCGTGGTGGTGGAAAACATCCACCGGCACCAGGCGCTCCATCCGGGCCGCACGCTGACGCAGATCATCCCGGGCGCGGTGGACGAAGTCGGCGGTCCCACGATCCTGGCCACGCTGACGGTCATTGCCGCGCTGCTGCCGATGGCCTTCGTCTCCGGGCTCATGGGCCCGTACATGAGCCCGATCCCGATCAATGCCAGCATGGGCATGCTGCTGTCGCTGGCGATTGCCTTCATCGTGACGCCATGGCTGGCCAGGTTGTGGATGAAGGCCTCGCCCGACGTCGCCGCTCCCACCGATCTGCAGGGCAGCCCCGCGGCGGCCCACCACGGCCTGTCGGCCCGCATCGCGCCGGCTTTCGAGCGCCTGTTCCGCCCCCTGCTCGACGAACGGCGCGGCGCGCGCCATCGTGGCCTGCTGGGCCTGGGCATCGCCGCGCTGATCGCCGTGTCGTTGGCACTGCCGGCCACCGGCGGGGTGCTGCTGAAGTTGCTGCCTTTCGACAACAAGTCGGAGTTCCAGGTCATCGTCGACATGCCGGCCGGTACGCCTGTCGAGCAGACGGCCGCGGTGTTGCACGCGTTGGGCAACTACCTCGTCAGCGTCCCGGAGGTGAGCGACTACCAGGCCTATGCCGGTACTGCCGCGCCGATCAACTTCAATGGCCTGGTGCGCCAGTACGACCTGCGCGCCGGGGGCGACGTGGGCGACCTGCAGGTGAACCTGGTCGACAAACACCTGCGCAAGGACCAGAGCCACGCTATCGCCACACGTGTGCGGCCCGAACTGCAGCGCATCGCCAGCCGCTTCGGCGCGAACGTCAAGGTGGTCGAAGTGCCGCCCGGCCCGCCGGTGCTGTCGCCGATCGTTGCCGAGGTCTACGGCCCCGAAGCCGCCGGCCGCCAGCAGGTGGCGAAGGCCGTGCGCGCGGTGTTCGAGAAGACGCCGGGCGTGGTGGACGTCGACGACAGCAGCCTCGCTGCGGCGCCCAGGACACTGCTGCTGGTGGACCGCCGCAAGGCCGCGATGCTGGGCGTGCCGCAGCAGGCCATCGTCACCACGCTGCGCGCCGGGCTGGCGGGCGAGGCCACCGCCTATCTGCATGACCAGAGCAAATACCCGGCCGCGGCAGTGCTGCGGCTGCCGCCGGAACGCCAGGGCGACTTGAACGCCTTGCTGCAGCTTGCCGTGCGCAGCGCCGAGGGCAAGCTGGTGCCGATTCGCGAACTGGTGAGCGTGAGCGACACGGTGCGCGAGCAGCCGCAGTACCACAAGGACCTGCTGCCGGTGAGCTTCGTCGTTGCCGACATGGCCGGCGCGCTCGACAGCCCGCTCTATGGCGTGTTCGCGATGCGCGGCGAGATCCAGAAGATCGCCACGCCGGGCGGCGGCACGCTGCAGGAATACTTCATTCGCCAGCCCGAGGAGGCCTACCGGGACTACGCCATCAAGTGGGACGGCGAATCACAGATCACCTACGAGACTTTCCGCGACATGGGCGCGGCCTATGCAGTCGGCCTGGTGCTGATCTACCTGCTGGTGGTGGCGCAGTTCGGCTCCTACCTCACGCCGCTGATCATCATGGCGCCGATCCCGCTGACCATCATCGGCGTGATGCCGGGCCACGCGCTGCTGGGCGCGCAGTACACGGCCACCAGCATGATCGGGATGATCGCGCTGGCCGGGATCATCGTGCGCAATTCGATCCTGCTGGTGGACTTCATCAACCTGCAGGTGCGCGACGGCGTGGCCTTCAAGGACGCCATCGTCGCTTCGGCGATCACGCGCGCCCAGCCCATCGTGCTGACCGGCCTGGCCGCGATGCTCGGTGCCTTCTTCATCCTCGACGACCCGATCTTCAATGGGCTGGCCATCTCGCTGATCTTCGGCATCTTCGTCTCCACCGTGCTGACGCTGGTGGTGATTCCGGTCCTCTACTTCATGGCCTATCGCCACCGTCTGGACGCCATCACCGGGTCCGGCGACGCCGAAGCCGACGCGGCGCAAGCCAACGCTGCCAAGCCTTCCAAGCCCTCAACTCACGGAGCAATCACATGACTTCCTGGCAAATCGTCCGTCTCGTCGCCGGTACCTTCATCCTGCTGTCGCTGGCGCTGGGCATCCCCGGCAGCCCGGTCTTCATCAGCCCATGGTTCCTCGGCTTCACGGCCTTCGTCGGGGCCAACCTGTTGCAAAGCGCGCTCACCAAGTGGTGCCTGATGGAAACCATCGTGCGCAAGCTCGGCGCCCGCGAGGGGGCGTGAGACTCGCTCGATCGGCGGCTTCTCAAGCGCGTGCTAGGGCAACTGCGAGAGCAGGTGATCAGGCCTGCACCGCCGACACCGCGCCCTCGCGCACCAGCGCATCGCCCAGCCGCAGCACGTCGGCCACCAGCTCGCGCGCCTGCGCCATGCCGGTGCGCGCGCCGACGAAGCAGGGCCGCAGCGCGAGCCGGCCGCCGACGCTGGTCGTGCTGGGCATGTTGCGGTTCTCTCGCATCAGGCGGCGGTGCAGCTGGCGGTTCAGCGCGTCGAGGTCGTCGATGTCGGGCGCGACGTAGCGGAAGCAGCAGATCGACAGCGTCGGCTCCAGCAGCAGCTCGAGGTTCGGGTGCGCGCGCGCCATCTGCGCGACGGCGGTGGCCATGTCGTTGTGGCGGCGCACGCGCTGGCGCAGGCCCTCGACGCCGATCTCGCGCAGCAGCGCCCACACCACGACACCGCGGCTGGGCGCGCTCAACTCGACGCCGAAGTCGAAGTACGGGATGCCGAAATCGTCCATCGAGTGCAGCGTCGCGGGCTCGGCCGCCGGCCCGGTCACCGACCCGATCGCCGGAGTCTGCACGCTGCCCTCGAGGTAATGCGCCGGCTCCTGCGTGAACGCGCGCTGCAGCAGCGCGCGGTCGCGCACGAAGGTGGCGCCGATGCCGACCGCCGCGCCCAGCCACTTGTGCGGATCGACGATCACCGAGTCGGCGTGCTCCACGCCCTTGTAGAGCGCGGCGATGCGCTCGTCCAGCACGCCGGGCAGCCCGTACGCGCCATCGACGTGGAACCACAGCCCCTGCGCCCGCGCGAGCTCGCCGAGGCTGGACAGCGGATCGATCGCGCCGGTGTTCGTCGTGCCCGCGTTGGCGACGATGGCCATCGGCAGCACGCCGGCGCGGCGGTCGGCCGCCAGCGCTTCGCGCAGCGCATCGACGCGCAGGCGGCCGCCGCTGTCGCAGGCGATGGCGCGCACCGCGCGGCGGCCCAGTCCCAGCACGCCGGCGGCGCGCTGCACGGTGTGGTGGGTCTCGCTGCTGGCATAGATCGCGACTGGCCGGTCGAGGCCGTCGGCCGCCGGATCGCGCCCGCGCTGTTCGAACAGGCGCTGCCGTGCCGCGCCCAGCGCCAGCAGGTTGGCGGTCGAGCCGCCGCTGCTGTAGACGCCCTGCATCGCGCCGAGCCCGAAGGCTTCAGCCAGCCAGCGCAGCGACAGCTCCTCGAGGAAGTTGAACGCCGTCAACCCGTAGCGCTGCGGCGACGCGACACCGGCTGCCGTGGCGGCGAGCGTCGCGACGCTCGTCGCGCCGGTGGTGATGAAGCCGCTGAAGCCGGGCCGCGGTATCGCGGAGCCGTAGGGCACGACCTCGTGCAGCAGCTCGTCGACCACCGCGTCGGCGCCGATGCCGGCCTGCGGCAGCGGCGTGTCCAGGCGCGTGCGCCAGCGTGCGCTGTCGTGCAGCGCGTCGGGATGCTGGAAGCTCAAGTACGCGTCCAGCCCGGCGCCCAGGCGCTCGAGCAAGGGCCGCAGGCGGCCGGTTTCGGCGGCGTCAGCAGACGACATGCTCAGGCCGGCACGGTTTGCGGCACCGGCGCGGGGGCGGCCGAGATCGACGCGGCAATCGCACGCTCCTCGTCGTTCATCTCGATGTCGATGCCCTCGAACAGCGGCGTCGACAGGTAGCGCTCGCCGGTGTCGGGCATCATGCAGACGATGTGGCTGCCCGCGGGCGCACTGCGCGCAACCTCCAGCGCCGCGGCCAGCGTCGCGCCGCTGGAGGTGCCGACGAAGATGCCTTCCTGCGTCGCCAATGCGCGCGCCAGGCGCATGGCCTCGGCGCCGTTCACCTTCACGATCTGGTCGACCAAACCTTCGTTGATCGCGGCCTCGGTCAGGCGCGAGATGAAGTCCGGCGACCAGCCCTGCATCGGGTGCGGCTTGAAGGCCGGATGGCTGGCGCTCGGCTGGCCGTCGGCGCCGCGGGGCTGCGGGATGCCGCTGGACAGCACCGGCGCGACGTCGGGCTCGGCGGCGACGATGCGCACCGCGGGGTCGGCCGCCTTCAGTGCGCGCGCCACGCCCAGCAGCGTGCCCCCGGTGCCGAAGCCGGAGACGAAGGCATGCAGGCGCTCGCCGGCAAAGTCGTCGAGGATCTCGCGCGCCGTCGTGCGGGTGTGGATCTCGGCATTGGCCTCGTTGTCGAACTGGCGGCACAGGAACCAGCCGTGCTGCTCGGCCAGGGCGATGGCCTTGTTCAGCATGCCGGTGGCCTTCTCGGCCGCCGGCGTCAGCACCACGCGGGCGCCCAGGAAGCGCAGCAGCTTGCGGCGCTCGACGCTGAAGCTCTCGGCCATCGTCAGCACCAGCGGGTAGCCCTTCTGCGCGCAGACCATCGCCAGGCCGATGCCGGTGTTGCCACTGGTGGCCTCGATGACCGTCTGGCCCGGGCGCAGCAGGCCGCGGCGTTCGGCGTCCTCGATCACCGCCAGCGCCAGCCGGTCCTTGACCGAACCGAGCGGGTTGAACGACTCCAACTTCACGTGCAGATGCACGCCTTGCGGAGCCAGCTTGTTGAGACGGACGATCGGTGTGTTGCCGATGGTTTGCAGGATGTTGTCGTAGCGGGGCATGAAGAGTCCTCGACGGGTGGAAGGAAGCGCCGGAAGCGTCCGGCGGCAGCGCACTGTGCGCAGCGCCGCGTTCCACGCGCGTTCCTCGGCGCCCGCCGGGGGATACTTCGGCGCACCATGGCGGACCTGCGCTTCCAGCTGTTCGGCGTGCCGGCGGTCGAACACGGCGGCCGCACGCTGGTGCTGCCTTTCGAGCGCCGCAGCCAGCTGGCGGTGCTGCTGGCGCTGCGGCGCCAGTGGGTGCCGCGCACCGAGGTCGCGGCGCTGCTGTGGCCCGAGCTGAGCGACAAGCAGGCCTTCGCGAACCTGCGCAAGACGCTGTTCCGGCTGCCCTTGCTGCCCTGGGCGCAGGCCGTCGTGACCGAGACGGTGGCGCTGCGCTTCGACGTGCCCACCGATGTCGCCGCCTTCGAGACGGCCCTGCACGAGGGCCGTGCGGCCGAGGCCCTGGCGGCCTATGGTGGCGAGCTGCTCGACGGCTTCGACGACGGTCAGAGCGAGGGCTGGACGCGCTGGCTGGGCTTCGAGCGCGACCGCCTGCGCGCGGCCTGGCGCCATGCCGCGCTGGCTTGCCTGGAGGGCGGCGCCCTCGATGCGGCGGCGGCGCTGGCGCTGGCCGCGCGCTTGCTTGAATCGGACCCGCTGGACGAAGCCGCGCTGCAGCACCGCATGAACGCGCTGGCCGCCAGCGGCCAGGCCGGCGCGGCCCGTGCGGCCTACCGGCAGTTCGTCGAACGCCTGCAGGCCGACCTGGGGCTGGAGCCGGGCGCCGCGCTGCGCGCCTTGCACGACAGCCTGGTCTCATCGGCCGCGCCGCACGCGAGCGCATCGACCGCACCCGCCGCCGCGCCGGCCGCCGACGACGGCTTCGTCGGCCGCTCCGGCGAGCTGGCGCGCATCACCGACCTGATGTCGCGCGACGAATGCCGGCTGCTGTGCCTGGTGGGCCCGGGCGGCGTCGGCAAGTCGCGCCTGGCGCGGCGCGCGATGCAGCTGCTGGCGCCGCAGCATGCCGATGGCGCGGCGTTCGTCGTGCTCGAGGACGTCGAGACCGCCGCGCAGTTCGGCCTGCGCCTGGCGCAGGAGGCCGGCGTGGCGACCGGCCAGCGCAGCGGCGGCGCGCTGGATCGTGCGATCGACGCGTGGCGCGACCGACAGCTGCTGCTGGTGCTGGACAACTTCGAACAACTGGCCGATCAGGCCACGACGCTGGCACTGCTGCTGCAGCAGTGTCCGCGCGTGAAGGCCATCGTCACCTCGCGCGTGCGGCTGCAGCTGGCCGACGAGTGGTTGCTGCCGATCGAAGGCCTGCCCTGCCCCGATCCGGAAGACGGCGACCGCGTCGAGGCCTTCGACGCGGTGCGGCTGTTCGTCAATGCGGCGCGGCGCGTCGAGCCCGCGTTCTCGCCCGGTCCCGACGCCGCGTCCATCGTCGACATCTGCCGCCAGGTGGATGGGCTGCCGCTGGCGCTGGAGCTCGCGGCGGCGTGGGTGCGCGTGCTGTCCTGCGCCGACATCGCGCGCGAGCTGCACCAGGGCACCGAGCTGCTGCGCGCCGCCGATGCGCGCCTGCCGCAGCGCCATGCCAGCCTCGAGACGGTGTTCGAGCACTCGTGGCGCCGGCTCGGCCCCATCGAGCGCGAGGCGCTCGCCCGGCTGTCGGTGTTCCATGGCGGCTTCTCGGTGGAGACCGCACGCGCGGTGGCCGGTGCCTCGCTGCCGGTGCTGGGCGCGCTGGCCGACAAGTCGCTGTTGGCCAAGGACCGTCAGCCCACAACCCAACGCATGCGCCTGCATCCGCTGGTGCAGCAGCTGGCGGCGCTGCGGCTGCAGGCACTGGACGCTCACGCGGCGACGCAGGACCGGCATGCGGCGCACTTCCACGGCTGGCTGCAGCAACTGGAGCCGGGCGCCGCACGCGGCCGGCGCGAGGCGCTGCGCGCGATCGACGACGACTTCGAGAACGGCCGCCGCGCGTGGATGCACTCGATCGTGCGGCACGACGCCGCCGCGCTGCTGCGCGTGCTGCCGGCCTGGCACCACTACTTCGAGCACCGCGCGCGTTTCGAGGACGGGCTGGCGCTGTGGCGCGCGGCCGCGGATTCGCCGCTGGCGGCCGCCCACGACGTGCTGCGCGCCCGCGTGCTGGGCCAGTGCGCGCTGATGGAGATGCGACTGGCGCGCTACGCCGACGCGCAGGCGACGGCAGCCGATGCGCTGACGGCGGCGCAGCCCTCGGCCGATCGGGATGCGTGTTACCAGGCGCTCGCGGTGCAGGCCGGCTGCGCGCACTACGCCGGCCGCTCGGCGCAGGCGCGCGAGACCTACCTGCGCGCGCTCGACCTGGCGCGTGCGCGCGCCCATGCCAGCGACATCGCGTCGACGCTGGACAACCTCGCGCTGTGCGAGAAGCGCCTGGGCCACTACGACGAGGCGCTCGGCTTGGCGCTGGAGGCGCTGGCCGAGCACCGCCACCACGGCGACGACGCGCGCCTGGCGGTGTGCCTGAACAACCTGGGCTCGCTGTACACCTTCCTGGACCAGGACGATGCGGCCCGGCAGCACCTGCTCGAGGCGCAGGCGCTGTGCGAGCGCCACGGCCTGGTCAGCACGCGCGCCTTCGCGCTGGCCAACCTGAGCGACCTGGCACTGAAGGCCGGCGACGTCGGCGCCGCGCGGGCGTTTGCCGAACAAGGCCTGGCCGGGGCCGAGGCCGCCGGCCTGCGCTCGCTGGCCGCCTGGCTGCAGGTGCACCTGGCGCGCATCGTGACGCGGCAAGGCGCGCTCGGCGAGGCGCGCACGCTGCTGGCGGACGCCGCCGAGGTGACGCTCACTTTGGGCATGCAGTCGGTGAAGCCGTCGGTGATGATGGCCTTCGCCGAGCTGCTCGACGCGCAAGGCCATGCACGCACCGCGCGCCGCGTGCTCGGCTTCGCAGCCGCCGAGCCGTCGCTGAGTGCACCCGATCGCGACGAGCTGCTCGCCGCGTGGACACGCCGCCGTCCGCCGCAGACGGCCGACCCGCCCTGGCCCGGATGGCCTCTGTCCGAGCTGATGCAGCGCATCGTCGCCGAAGCGCCGCTGGCGCACGCCCCGCTGATCGCCGACCTGGCTTGAACACGGGCAGCGCGCCTGCCGCGCCGCGCCGCGGCGTGGAACGCGCATGGAACGCGGCCCTGCGCACAGTGCAGGCTCTCCAAGCTTCTCATCGAGACCTCACCATGACCCCCGTTCGTTCCCCTGCCCTGCCCTGTTTCGCCGGCATCGCGCTGGCCGTCCTGCAATTCGCGTCGCCGGCCCATGCCGACGCGGTCACCGACTGGAATGTCAAGGCCGGCGAGTTCATCGCCGAGGCCAAGCTCGGCACGCCGCCGGCCATGCGCGTGATGGCCGTCGTGCAGACCGCCGTGCACGACGCGGTGCAGCAGGTGCCGCCCGCGGCGCAGGACGCCGCCGTGGCCGCCGCGAACCGCGCGGCGCTGTCGGCGTTGCTGCCGGCGCAGAAAGCGGCCATCGAAGCGAGCTACACGGCGATGCTGGCGGCCCTGCCCGATGCGCCGGCGAAGGCCACCGGCATCGCCGCCGGCGAACGTGCGGCCGCCGCCGTGCTCGCCGCACGCGCCAAGGAAGCGCCGGTCTTCGCGGCCGCCGATGCAACGCGCCCGCACATCGGCAACCAGCCCGGCGTCTACGTGCCCACCGCGCTGCCGGCCGCCACCGCGTGGCCCGCACGCACGCCGTGGGTGATGGCCAGCCCGTCGCAGTACCGCCCGGGGCCGCCGCCCGCGCTGACCAGCGACACCTGGGCCCGCGACTTCGACGAGATCAAGGCCTACGGCGGCCGCGACAGCACGCGCCGCAGCGCCGAGCAGACCGACATCGCGCGCTTCTGGGACTACTCGCTGCCGGCGATCTACCACGGCGTCGTGCGCTCGGTCGCGCTGGCGCCGGGGCGCGACATCGCGGCCAACGCGCGGCTGTTCGCGACGGCGGCGCAGGCGATGGACGACGCGCTGATCGCCGTCTTCGATGCCAAGCACCACTACCGCTTCTGGCGCCCGGTGACCGCGATCCGCAATGCCGACCTCGACGGCCACGACGCCACCACGCGCGAGGCCGGCTGGCTGCCGCTGATCGACACGCCGATGCACCCGGAATACCCGAGCGGCCACAGCATCCTGGCCGGCGCCGTCGGCGCGGTGCTGAAGGCCGAGGTCGGGTCTGGCCCAGTGACGCTGGCCACCAGCAGCCCGACGGCCAAGGGCGCGACGCGGCGCTGGACGCGCATCGACGACTTCACCAACGAAGTGGCGATGGCGCGCGTCTGGGGCGGGCTGCACTACCGCTCGACGAACGACACCAGCCTGGTGATGGGCCGCACGATCGGCGAGCTGGCGGTACTGAAAGCGCGTGCCGCCGCGGCGCAATAAACGCTGTCGGATGTGGTTTGTGTCTCAGCTGATCATGCTCGTCAGCATCTCGAGCTTGCCCGCATAGGGTGGACGACCAAAGGCCTCCATCGGGTTCTCGGCGGCCTGGCCGTAGACGCTGCGCTCATGGCTGAAGGCAAGGAACGAGTAGACCCCGTGATACGAACCCAAACCACTCGGCCCCACGCCGCCGAAGGGCAAGCCGGGCTCCGCGACATGGGCAATCACGTCGTTGATGGTGACGCCCCCCGACGACGTGCGCGCCAGGACCGCGTCGACGAACGCCGCGCGTCGGCTGAACACATACAGCGCCAGCGGCTTGCCGCGCCCGTTGACGAAGTTCACCGCGTCGTCGATATCTTCGTAGCTCAGCACCGGCATGATCGGGCCGAAGATCTCTTCCTGCATGATGGCGGCGTCGCGCGGCACGTCGACGAGGATGGTGGGCGCCAGGCGCCGCGAGGCCAGCACCTGGCCGCCCAGCGCGATGCGGGCACCCCGGCCCACCGCGTCGTCGATCAGTCCGGCGAGCCTGCGCAGGTTGCGCTCGTTGACGATCTGGCTCAGGTCCGCTTCGTTCAACGCCCCACCGACGTGCAACGATGTGCCCACGTAGTGGGCGACCTCGGCCACGAACGCGTCGCGCTGCGCGGCCTGCACCAGGACGTAGTCGGGCGACAGGCAGATCTGCCCTGCGTTCATGTACTTGCCCCAGGCAATGCGCGAGGCCGCCTGGGCCAGGTCGACGTCGTCATCGATGATGACAGGCGACTTGCCGCCGAGCTCCAGCGTCACGGACGCCAGGTGCTTGGCCGCCGCGGCCATCACCCGCTTGCCCACCTGGGTGGAACCGGTGAAGAAGATGTGGTCGAAGGGCCGTTCGAGCAGCGCCGCGGCGATCTCGGGGCCGCCTTCGACGACGGCGACTTCCGCCTCTTCGAAAGTGGCGCGCAGCAGGCGTGCGCAGACGGCACTGGTCGCGGGCGTGATTTCGGACGGCTTCAGCACGCACACATTGCCGGCGGCGACGGCGCCCACCAGCGGCTGCAGCAGCAACGCGAAGGGGAAATTCCAGGGCCCGAAGATCAGCACTTGGCCCTTGGGCTCGCGCAGGATGCGCGCCGTGGCGCCCGGCGCCGCAGAGGCGCTGGGTTGCACCTCGACCGGCTGCATCCATTGCGCGAGGTGGGCCACGACGTGGTCGATCTCGCCCAGCAGCGCGGCGACCTCGCACGCGGCCTCGAAGCCCGGCTTGCCGAAGTCCTCGGCCATCGCCGCGACCGCGGCCGGCAAGTGGGCCACGACGGCCGCGCGCAGCGCCTGGAGCTTGGCGATGCGTTGCTCGGCCGAGGTCGCGCGCACGCGGTGTTGATGCGCATCCTGACGCGCAAACAGGCGGTCGATGTCGTGGGCGGTGGCGGTCATGGTCGTCTCCTGTTGGCACCTGGCATGCAGATCACCGGCTTGATGGCGCGGCCGGTCTCGGCATCGTGGGCGGCTTCGTTGATCTGGGCGAAGTCGTAGAACTGGATCAGCCGATCGAACGGAAAGCGGCCCTGGCGGTAGAACTCGATCAGTTGCGGGATGAAGCTGTCGGGCACGCTGTCGCCTTCCACCACGGACTGGATCACCGCGCCGCTGAGCAGGTCGCCCAGCACCAGCGGCAGCGGCGCGTCCATGCGGCCCACGCCCAGCAGCGCCACCTGGCCCCCGCGCCGGACCGAGCGGATGCTCTGCGCCACGACCTCGGGCACGCCGGTGGCTTCCACCGCGCAGTCGGCGCCGGCGCCGGTGATGTCCTTGATGCGGGCCAGCACGTCGTCCTCGCGGGCGTGCAAGGCATGGGTCGCGCCCAGCTCCCGGGCCAGGGCCAGCCGGGCCGGGTGCACGTCGACCGCGATGATGGTGGTGCAGCCCGCGATCCTGGCTGCCATGACGGCCGACAAGCCCACCGCGCCGGCGCCGAACACCACCACCGAACTGCCCGGCTGCGGCTTCAGGTGGTTCAGGATGGTGCCGGCGCCCGTCTGGATGCCGCAGCCCAGCGGGCCCAGCAACTCCAGCGGCACGTCATGCGGCACCTTGACCACGTGGCGCTCCCGCACCAGCGCATGCGAGGCAAACGACGACTGGCCGAAGAAGCAGCCGTTGATGTCCTGGCCGTGCTGATGGTGAGTGCAGGAGCCGTCAGCCCGCCGGCCCATGAAATTGGCCGGCAGGAAGTTGTCGCAGCGGGCGGGCGTGCCCGCCTCGCACGCCGGACAGGCGCCGCAGGAGGCGAAGGACAAGGCCACCGGGTCGCCGACGGCGACTTTGCTCACCGCCGAACCCACCGCGATGACCACGCCCGAGCCCTCGTGCCCCAGCACGTTCGGCAGCGCCGGGAAAGGGATGACGCCGTCACGCACCGACAGGTCGGTGTGGCACAGCCCGCAGGCCACGATCTCGACCACCACCTCGTCGGGTCGCGGGGCGTCGAGCTGCACCGTCTCGATGCTGAAGGCCGCCTTGGGTTCGCGCAGCAGCGCCGCCTGGATGTCCATGTGTCGTCTCGTGTTGTGGGGGTCGCGACTGGCGCTCACAGCGTGGCCGCGAGCCGCACCGCCTGGTTGATGGCCCGCTTGGCGTCCAGCTCGGCGGCCTCGTCGGCGCCGCCGATCAGGTGCACGCGTGCCTGCGCGCCGTGCAGGCCGCCGGCGAGCGATCGTTGCGGCAGCTGGCCGGCGCAAACGATCACGTGGTCCACCGCCAGCAGCCGTTCCTGGCCGCTCACATGGATGTGCAGGCCGGCATCGTCGATGCGCCGATAACTCACGCCGGCAATCATCTCGACGCCGCGGTTCTTCAGCGCCGCGCGGTGGATCCAGCCGGTCGACACGCCCAGGCCTTCGCCGACCTTGGAGGCCTTGCGCTGCAGCAGATGGATGCGCCGCGGCGAGGCCTCGACACGCGGCGCGCGCAGGCCGCTGTGCGGGCCGGGGCGCGTGTCCACGCCCCATTCCGCGTAGAACTTGTCGGCATCGAGCGCCGCAGGATCGCCGCTGGGGCCGCTGGGGCCGCTG
>NZ_DATILJ010000056.1:0-19090 GCF_035476535.1 Aquabacterium sp. | reverse complement strand
CGCGGTCGGCGCGCAGAGCGGCGTCAAGCCGGAAACCTCGGTCAACCTGGACGCCGGCCTGCGCTGGTCGCGCGGCCCGCATGGCCTGGCGTTCCAGGCCTACTCGATCGACTACCGCGACCGCATCTCGATCCGCCTGGGCAACCCCGACGGCGACATCTTCGGCCGCGACGCGACGACCTCGTTCCTGAACCAAGGCGGCATCCGCTCCAAGGGCTTCGAGATCACCGGCCGCACCGTGCTGGGCCCTGTCTCGCTGTACGGCAACTACGCCTTCAACAGCGCCAAATACGTCGAGGACACCGCCTTCGAAGGCATCCGCGCCGGCGACCCGGTGCTCGGCGCGGCGCGCCACAACGCCTTCGCCGAAATGGCCTGGCGGCCGAACGACAGCACCCGCGTGACGCTGAACGCCAAGTACGTCGGCAAGGCCGCCGGCACCTACCATGAATACGCGAATACGCTGAGCAACGGCGGCCCGGCCACCTACCCGCGGGAATACATCCCGGCCTACACGCTGGTCGGCCTGTCCGGCAGCTGGCAGTTGCCCAAAGCCTGGACCGGCGTGCTGAAGAAGGCCGAGCTGTCGTTCAACATCGACAACCTGCTGGACAAGCGCTACCTGGGCGGCCTGGGCATGGAACTGGCCACCGCCAATCCGCTGACCAGCGGGCGATACTTCCTCGGCGGTCCGCGCACCTTCTTCGTCACGCTGCGCGCCGAGATCTGACGACGCGGCTACCGCTGAACCGATCGCCAGGCCCGCCCCGACACCGGACTTCCCGCCGTGATGCGCCCCTGTTGCCCGCCGACCTCTTGCCGCCGCCGCCCGCGCGGCCGTGGCGTGCCTGGGGCGGTGTCCGGAATCGCGGCCGGCGTGCTGGCGGCCTGGCTGGCCACCCTCGCGGACCCGGCCAGCGCGGCAGCGAGCGGTGCCTGCAGTCCGCCTGCGGCGCATGCGCCCCGCGCTGTCAGCGGTCTGAGCTTGCTGGGTGTGCAGTCCTGGCCCCACGAGACGGCCGGCGCCGCAGCCTCGGTGCCCGGCGCCGATCGCCCGGCCGGCAACGCCGCCGGGCTGCTGCGGCACTTCGGCGGCATCTCCGGCATCGACCATGACCCCCGCAGCGGCCGCTGGTGGCTGCTCAGCGACGACCGTTCGGAGCACGCCCCCGCCCGCGTCTATGAAGCCACGCTGCCGATCAGCGGCGGCGGTCCCGGTCAACCGGAGTTGCTGGCCGTGCACACGCTGCGGCGCGCCGATGGCCAGCCCTTCGCCCGCTTCGGCAGCGCCGACAGCCCCCGCAACGCCGACGTGGCCGACGGCGAAGCCCTGCGCCTGGACCCCTGCAGCAACGCGCTGGTGTGGGCCAGCGAAGGTGACCCTGCACACGGCCACCCGGCCGTCGTGCACCGCAGCGACAGAAGCGGCCGCCACCTCGGCACCTGGCCACTGCCTTCCGTGCTGAGCCCATCGCCGGACGGCCGCAGCGGCTCGCGGCCGAACCGCTCGTTCGAGGGCCTGGCCTTCACACCCGACGGCAGCGCGCTGTGGCTGGCGCTGGAAGCACCGCTGCTGCAGGACGGGCCGCTGCCGACCGCAGCGCAAGGCGCCGCACTGCGCTTCACCCGCCTGGCCCGCGAGGGCGGCGCCCAGCAATACGTCTACCCACTGGAGCCGATAACCCACGAAGCACGCGGCGGCCAGCGCCGCGCCGATCAAGGCGTCAGCGAGATCCTGGCGGTGGATGCCGACACGCTGCTGGTCGTCGAGCGCGGTGGGCACGAAGTCGACGAAGGCGTGTTCGCGTTCAGCGTGCGCCTGTACCTGGCGCACAGCGGCGGTGCCGACGACGTGCTGGCCTGGCCCACGCTCGCCGGCCGGCAGCCGAAGATGATGGCCAAGCACCTGCTGCTCGACCTGGCAACGCTGACGCCCGGCCCGGTCGACAACATCGAGGCCGCGGCCTGGGGCCCGCGCCTGGCCGATGGCCGCGCCACGCTGCTGCTGGTGTCAGACGACAACTTCTCGCCGCGCCAGCGCACGCAGTGGTGGCTGTTCGCGGTGGACGAGCGATGAGCACCGGCCAGGTCCGCATGCGGCTGCCGCTGGGCGCCATGCTCGCTGCCGCGCTGCTGCTCGCCGCCTGCGCGCAGACACCGCCGCCCGCCGCGCCCTACCGCTTCACGGTGCTGCACACCAACGACCACCACGGCCGTTTCTGGCGCAACGCCGACGGCGAAGCCGGCCTGGCCGCGCGCAAGACGCTGGTGGACCAGGTGCGCGCCGAACTCGCCGCGCAAGGCGGCGCCGTGCTGCTGCTGGACGCCGGCGACGTCAACACCGGCACGCCCGAATCCGACCTGCTGGACGCCGAGCCCGATTTCCGCGGCATGACGCTGCTGGGCTACGACGCCATGGCGGTCGGCAACCACGAGTTCGACAAGACCCCCGCGGTGCAGGCCCGGCAGCGCGAGGCCTGGTCCGGCTTTCCCTGGCTGTCGGCCAACGTGCAGCGCGAGGGCCGGCCGCTGTTCGAGCCCTACCGCCTCTTCCCGCTGGGCCCGCTGCGCGTGGCGGTGCTGGGCCTGACCACCGAAGACACCGCGCGCATGGGCGTCGGCGCGCGCCACCCGGGCCTGCACTTCGAGCGCCCGGCCGACAGCGCCCGCCAGTGGCTGCCGGCGCTGCGCGGCCAGGCCGACATGGTGATCGTGCTCAGCCACATGGGCCACTACGCCGACGGCCGGCATGGCAGCAGCGCGCCCGGCGATGTCGAGCTGGCGCGTGAAGTGAGCGGCATCGACCTGATCGTCGGCGGCCACAGCCACAGCATCGTCTGCCTGCAGGCCGACGGCCGCCCGGTCGAGCGCCACCGCCCCGGCGACGACTGCCGGCCCGACCGGCAGAACGGCGCCTGGATCGTGCAGTCCGGCGACCGCGGCCGCTACCTGGGCCGCGCCGACTTCGAATGGCGTGACGGCCGGCTCACGCTGCTGCGCTATGCCCAGCTGCCGGTGAACCTGCGCGGCGCGCCGGCCGGCGCGGCCGTGGCCGAGGACGCGGCGGTGCTCGGCGCGCTGGGCCCGCTGGCCGAGCGCAGCCGCAGCGGCCTGTCGGTGGTGCTGGGCCGCATCGTCGGCCACTTCGATGGCGAACGCGACAGCGTGCGCCGACGCGCCACCAACCTGGGCGCGCTGATCACGCAGACGATGCAGGAGGCCGCCCGTGCCGACGTGGCGCTGACCTCGTCCGGCGGCATCCGCGATTCGCTGCGCGAAGGCCACTTGCGCCTGGCCGACCTGCTGCAGGTGATGCCCTTCGGCAACCGCCTGGTGGTGGTGACGATGAGCGGCGCCGAGCTGGCCGACTACCTGCTGGCCGCGGCGCGCAAGACACCGGGCTCCGGGGCTTTTGCGCAGTACCGCGGCGCGCGCTTCCGCTTCGATGGCCAGCAATTGCTGGACCTGCGCATCGGCGGGCGCGCGCTCGACCCCGCCGCGCGCTACCGCCTGGCGCTGACCAGCTTCGTCGCCGGCGGCGGCGACGGCTACCCCGACCTGCGATCGCATCCCGGCTATGTCGACACCGGCCACATCGACGTCGCGCTGCTGCGTGAACACATCGAGCGCCGCGGCGGCACGCTGAATGCCGCGGACTACGGCGCCGCGCCCGCGGAGATCGCGCCATGACGCCGGACCGCGACGCGTTCCCCTGGCGCCGCCTGGCGCGGCAAACCGGCTGGACGCTGCTGGTCATCGCCGCGCTGCTGGCCTTCGCCTGGAGCGGCCACCCGGGTAGCCCTGGCGACGGCGCACGCGCTGCCAAGCCGCGCGTCGCGCTGTTCGTCAACGGCACGCTGGGCGACAAAAGTTTCTTCGACGCCGCGGCCCGCGGCCTGCAGCAGGCCGGCCGCGAACTCGGCCTGCACACCCGCGTGATCGAGGGCGGCCGCGATCCCACGCGCTGGGAACCGGCCCTGGCCGACCTGGCCGAAAGCGGTGACTTCGACCTCGTCATCACCGGCAGCTTCGCGATGGTGGGCCTGGTGCAGCGCCTGGCCCCGCGCTACCCGCAGGCCCGCTTCATCGTCTTCGATGCCGCGGTGGACACCCGCGCCTGCCGCTGCGCCAACGTGCATTCGCTGGTCTTCCGCCCGCGTGAAGCCGCGCTGCTGGCCGGTCACCTGGCGGCCCAGGTGGTCGGCCGCGAACAAGGCGGCCAGGCGCCGGTGCTGGGCGCCATCGGCGGCCTGCCGATCCCGGTGGTCGATGAATTCCTCGACGGCTTCACCGCCGGCGCCAAGCTCGCTGATCCACGCACCCGCGTGCTGCGCCAGTACGCCAACTCCTTCAGCGACCCGGCCACCGCGAAAGACATCGCCAAGGCCTTGTACGCGCAAGGCGCCGGCCTGGTGTTCCAGGTGGCCGGCGGTTCCGGCCAGGGCGTGATCGAAGCCGCCGCCGAGGCCGGCCGCTGGGTCATCGGCGTCGATGCCGACCAGTACCTGCTGTACCGCGCCGCCTACCCGCAGCGCGCCGCGCACATCCTGAGCTCGGTGATGAAGCATGTCGACGTGGCCCTGCTGCAGGCCCTGCGTGAATGGCGCGCCGGCCGGCTGGTGTTCGGCGGCATCGCATCGCTGGGCCTGGCCGAGGGTGGCGTGTCGCTGGCCACCAGCGCGCCGGCCTGGCAGGCCTTGCCGGCCACCGAGCGGCAGGCGCTGGCTGCGCTGGCCACCGCACCTCCCCGCACCGGAGAAGCCCGATGACGCCCTCCTTGCCTCTGCTGCAGCCGGGCCCGCGTGAACGGCACGAAGGTCCGGTCCGTTTGCCCGGCACGCCAACGCTCGAAGTACGCGGCCTCAGCAAGCGCTACGCCAATGGCGTGCTGGCCTGCGACCAGGTCTCGCTGCAGCTGCAGCCCGGCGAGGTGCATGCCGTCCTGGGCGAAAACGGCGCCGGCAAGTCGACGCTGCTGAAGCTGCTGTACGGCCTGATCGCACCCGATGCCGGCACGCTGCTGCTGGACGGCCAGCCCTGCCGCTTCCGCTCGCCGGCCGATGCGCTGGCCGCCGGCGTCGGCCTGGTGCCGCAACACCTGCAGCTGCTGCCGTCGATGACGGTGGCCGAGAACATCGTGCTCGGCGCCGAGCCGGTGCGCGGGCTGCGCTTCGACCGCGCCGCTGCCGTGGCCGCGGCGCAGCGGGCGATGCAGCAGCACGGCCTGCCGCTGGACGCCGGCACGCGGGTGGGCACGCTGTCCGCCGGCCAGCAGCAGCGCGTGGCAATCCTGAAGGCGCTGCACCGCGGTGCCCGGCTGCTGCTGCTGGACGAACCCACCGCGCTGCTGACGCCGCAGGAATCGCAGGCGCTGTTCAGCTCGCTGCGCGAGCTGGCCGGCCAGGGCCTGACGGTGCTGCTGATCAGCCACAAGATGGCCGAGGTGCGCGAGGCCAGCGATCGCTTCACCGTGCTGCGCGCCGGCCGCGTGGTGGGCGGTGGCGTGTCGCGCCTGCTGGCGCCGGCCGAGCTGGCGGCGCTGATGATGGGCCGCGCGGTCGAAGCGCTGCCGGCCGCGCACATCAACGCCCGCGGTCGCCCGGCCCGGCTGGCGCTGCGTGAGCTGACGGTTCTGCGCCCGGGCAGCCGGCCGGCGCTGGACCGCGTGACGCTGGACATCGCCGGCGGCGAGATCCTCGGCGTGGCCGGTGTCGAAGGCAATGGCCAGAGCGAGCTCGCCGATGTGCTGGGCGGCCTGCGCCGGCCCTCGTTCGGCAGC
The DNA here is from genome assembly GCF_035476535.1 of Aquabacterium sp. Taxonomy (GTDB): domain Bacteria; phylum Pseudomonadota; class Gammaproteobacteria; order Burkholderiales; family Burkholderiaceae_C; genus Pseudaquabacterium. The sequence goes on along the minus strand of NZ_DATILJ010000056.1, from coordinate 13,311 downwards.
CTGCAGCTCGACGACGCGCCGCTGCAGGCCGGCCGCGTGCGCGCACTGCGCCGCCGCGGCCTGGGCCGCATCGGCGAGGACCGGCTGCACGACGGCATGGCGCCGAATCTGTCGATCGCCGAGAACCTGGCGGTGCTGGACTACAGCATGCAACCGGTGTCGCGCTGGGGCCGGCTGGACCGCGTGTTCCTGGCCCGCCGCGCGCGCGAGGCGATCCAGCAGCAGGGCGTGGTGGCCGCCGGCGAGCACCAGCCCATGGGTGCGCTGAGCGGCGGCAACATGCAGAAGCTGGTGTTCGCGCGGGAACTGGCGGCGCAGCCGCGCTGCCTGGTGGCCAACCAGCCGACACGCGGCGTCGACGTTGGCGCGGCGCAGCGCCTGCACCGCCAGCTGCTGTCGCTGCGCGACGCCGGCGCCGCAGTGCTGCTGTTCAGCGCCGACATCGACGAGCTGCTGGTGCTGGCCGACCGCCTGGTGGTGATCTTCGAAGGCCGGCTGGTCGCGCACCTGGCGGCCGATGCGGTGTCGCCGCGCACGCTGGGGCTGTACATGACCGGCGCGCTCGGCCAGGGGCCGGTGGAGGCGCGGCTGGCGTCGCCGTTCACGCCCGGGATAACGGCCGGGACGATGGCCGGGGTGGCGGCCGGCATGAGCGCCGCGGTGGTGGCCGGCGAGCCGTTGCACGGAGACCCGTCATGAACGCCGAAGCCCGCGCCGGCCTGGCCGCGCCAGGCCGCGCGCCCGCGGCCATCGGGCTGGCGCTGCTGCTGGCTTTCGGCCTGCTGTGCCTGGTCAGCGCCGAGCCTGTCCATGCCTTTCGTCAGTTGTTGACCGGTGCCCTGCCCGTGCCGTACTGGTCGGACGAGACCGGCTGGACGTTGCGGCGGCTGATCCGTTTCGGCGCCGTGCTGGACAAGACCGCGACGCTGACGCTGCTGGGCCTGGCGATGTTGTTCGGCCTGCGCGCGCGGCAGTTCTCGATGGGCGCCGACGGGCAGCTGATGCTGGCCGCGCTGGCCGCATTGGCCGTGGGCGTGGCGCTGCCGCCGCTGGGCGGCTGGTCCTGGCTGGCCGCGGGCGCGGTGGCGGCTGCCGTGGGTTTTGCCTGGGGCCTGCTGCCGGGCTGGTTGAAGACGCGCTTCGATGCCAACGAGATCGTCACTTCGCTGATGCTCAACATCGTCGCACTACAGGGCTACCGCTGGATCGTCTCGCAGGGCTTCAACGATCCGGCGGCCGGCTTCCTGGCGACACCGGCGCTGCTGGCCGACGCGCGGCCGCCGCTGATCGGCGGCGCCAGCGTGCTGCTGTTGCTGATCGTGCTGGCGCCGGCGCTGGCGGCCTGGCTGCTGAACCGCAGCACGCTGGGCTACGAGATCCGCGTCGTCGGCGATGCGCCGGCCTTCGCGCGCCAGGCCGGCATGCCGGTCGAGCGCACGGTGATGCTGGCGCTGGGGCTGGGCGGAGCGTTTGCCGGGCTGGCCGGCCTGCACCTGTCGCACGGCCTGCTGGGCCGCCTGCCGGCCGACCTGCCGCAAGGCGTCGGCTTCGAAGGCCTGGTGGTCGCGCTGCTGGCCGCCAACGAACCCCGCCGCGTGCCGCTGGCCGCTTTCGGTTATGCGCTGCTCGAAGGCGGCGCCCAGGCCATGGAGCGCGGCAGCGACGTGCCGCGCGAGATGGTGCTGGTGATCCAGGCGCTGGTGGTGTTGCTGGTGGTCTCGGTGCGGCTGGACCCGCTGGCCGCGCTACGCCGGGCCGCGGCCGCGCTGCGGCGCCCGCGCGGCGCGCAACAGGAGCCGACGTGAACCTGGCCGACGGCATGATGGCCACCGCCCTGCTCGCCGCGCTGTGGCGCGCGACGGCGCCGATCCTGCTGGCCGCGCTGGCCGGCATGGTGTCCGAGCGGGCCGGCGTCATCAACGTCGCGCTGGAAGGGCTGATGCTGGTGGCTGCCTTCTTCGGCGTGATGGGCTCGGTCTGGGCAGCCCAGGGGCTGCCGGCCTGGCCGCCGGCGCTGCATGCCACGCTCGGTGCGCTGCTGGGCCTGGCCGCGTCGGTGGCGCTGGCGCTGCTGCTCGGGCTGTGCCACCTGCGCTGGGGCGCCGATCTCATCGTCGCCGGCATCGGCATCAACCTGCTGGCCGCCGGCGCCACGGTGTTCCTGCTGGTGCTGTGGGCGGGCGACAAGGGCTCCACCGCGCACCTGGCCAGCGCGGCGCTGCCGGCGCTGCACCTGCCAGGCTTCACGGCCTGGCCTTGGCTGGACAGCCTGCTCAACGGCGACGACCGGCGCGGCCACCATGGGCTGGTGTGGGTCGCCTTTGCCGCGGTGCCGCTGCTGCACGCGTTGCTGATGCACACCCGCTTCGGCCTGCGCCTGCGCGCCAGCGGCGAAGCGCCCGAAGCCGCCGCCGCCGCCGGCCTGCCGGTGGATCGCCTGCGCTACGCGGCACTGGCGCTGTCCGGGCTGCTGGCCGGCCTGGGCGGGCTCTACCTCAGCATGGGCTACCTGACGCTGTTCCAGGCCGACATGAGCGGCGGCCGCGGCTTCATTGCGCTGGCTGCCGTGTTCCTCGGCGGCCGCACGCCGCTGGGCGTGCTGGGCGCGGCGCTGCTGTTCGGCGCCTGCGCCGTGGCCGCCACCCAGCTCGGCCTGCTCAACCTGCCACCGCAGGCCGTGCAGATGCTGCCGGCACTGGCCACGCTGGCGGCAATGCTGCTGTTCGGCCTGCGCCAGCGCCTGCTGTGGCGCCGGCGTGAGGCCGCGTCCTTGGCGCGTTGGCAATCCGGTCTGTCCCGGGCCGCCGGTGCCACTGCGCCGTCTTCCGACCCCGTCCTTTCCGATCCCGCTTCTTCCGACCCCGCTGCTTCCGGACCTCCGCGATGACCCCTGACCTCCACGACCGCATCTTCGGCGCGCTGTGCCTCGCCGGCATGGGCGACGCGCTCGGCGCACCGACCGAACAATGGACCCTGGACGAGATCCGGGCCTGTCACGGCGGCCTGGTCACCGGCTTCGTCGAACCGCAGCCCGACACCTTTGCCGGCGCGCTGGGCGGCCGCCGCGCCGAGGTCACCGACGACACCAGCCAGCTCGTGTACCTGGCCCGCGCGCTGGTGGCCGGCGGCGGAAGCATCGACGGCGAAGGCTGGCGCCGCTGCCTGCTCGACTGGGCTGCCACCAGCCCGAAGGCCGGCTTCATGGGCCCCAGCACCGCGCAGATGGTGGCCGCGCTGCAGCGCGGCGACGACGGCTCGCGCGTCGGCACGATCGGCCACTCGCTGCGCAAGATGACGACGGTGGGCAACACCAACGGCGCGGCGATGCGCGTGGCGGCCTGCGGCCTGGTGCACCCCGGCGACATCACGGCGGCCTGCGAACAGGCCTTCGTGACCTGCCTGCCCTCGCACGACACCGATGTGGCGATTGCCTCGGCCTGCGCCATCGCCGCCGGCGTGGCCATCGCGCTGGTCAGCGACGCGCTGCAGCCCGTGGTCGAGGCCTGCATCGCCGGCGCGGCGCTGGGCGAACGCCTGGGCCGCGAGCGCGCACGTTGCATCGCCGGCCCGCGCCTGCCGGTGCGGCTGCAGATGGCGCTGGACATCGCCGTCGCCGCGCGCGACGACCTGGACTTCATGCAGCAGATGGAATGGCGCGTCGGCAATTCGGTGCTGGCCGCCGAATCGGTGCCGGCGGCCATCGGCCTGCTGGCCTATGCGCAGGGCGACCCGCAGCGCACGATCTCGATCGGCGCGTCGATGGGCAACGACACCGACACCATCGCGACGATGGCCGGCGCGCTGTGCGGTGCGCTGGTCGGCGCGCGCGCGCTGCCGGCTGGGCTGCGCGACGAGTTCCTGGCCGTCAACGAGCCGGTCTATGCGCTGCAGCCGCTGGCCACCGCACTGGCGCGCATCGCCGAGGCCCGGCTCGGCGGCGGAGCGGCACGATGAACCGCACGATGGGCCGGGCTTGCGACCTACTGGCCATCGGCGATCCCTGCGCCGACCTGGTGTTCCGCACCGAGCGCCTGCCAGCCTGGGACGACAAGGCCCGCGGCGAGGCGCTGGGCCTGTTCGGCGGTGGCACCGAGGCCAATGCCGCCTGCGTGGCAGCGCGCCTGGGTTGGCGCAGCGCGCTGTTCGGCCAGACCGGCGACGACCTGCATGCCGACTTCATCCGCCGCGACCTGGCCGGCCATGGCGTGATGCTGCAGCACCTGCGCCGCTGCGCCGGCAGCGCCTCGTCGCTGGCCATCGTCGCGGTGTCGCCGCAGGGCGAGCGCTCGGTGGTCTGGCTGCCGCCGGGCGGCGCGTTGCCGGCGGACGCGGCAGCCACGCGTCCCCTGCTGGATGCCGCACTGGCCGACAGCCGCTGGGCCTACACCATGCCTTATGCCGCCGAGCCGTTGGCCGACCTGGCCGTGCGCACCGCCCGCAGCGGCACGCGCCTGGCGATCGACCTTGAACGCGAGGGCGTGCTGTCATTGGACAGCCGCCTGCCGACGCTGCTGCTGCACTGCGACATCGCCTTCCTGAACCGCAGTGGCTTCGAAGCGGCCACCGGCACGGCGCCCGATGCCGCGTCGCTGAAGGCGCTGTGCCGCATGGCCCGCGCTCACACCGTGGTGGTGACGCTGGGTGCCGACGGCGCGATGGCCGCCGACCGCGACGAAGGCTTCGCCACCCAGGCCGCCTGCCCGGCCGCGGTGGTCGATGCCACCGGCGCCGGCGACACCTTCAACGCCAGCTTCCTGGTGGCGCGCGACCGCGGCGCGCTCCTGGGCAGCGCGCTGGCCCAGGCCTGCCGCGCGGCATCACGCAGCGTCGCGGTGTGGGGCGCGCGGGGTGCGCTGGCCACGTTCCAGCCCGCCGATGCCGGGCGTGATAACTTACCATGAGAGCAGCCATGCTGATGCCCCCCCTGCCCCTGATCATCGACTGCGACCCCGGCATCGACGACGCGCTCGCGCTGCTCGTCGCCGCCGCCGCGCCGCAGCTGGCGCTGCGCGCCGTCACCTGCGTCGCCGGCAACCGCCCGGTGGCACAGACCACGCCCAACGCGCGCCGCGTGCTGGACCTGGCCGGCGCCACCGGCGTACCGGTGTACGCCGGCTGCGCACGGCCCATCGCACAGCCCGAGCCGCGCAGCAACCTGGTGCACGGCGAGGACGGGCTCGGCGGCGTCGTGCTGCCCTTGCACGGCACCATCGCCGAAGACCACGCGGTGGATGTGCTGCTGCAGGCGCTGCTCGCCGAGCCGCCCGGCACGCTGCACGTGGTGGCCCTGGGCCCGCTGACCAACCTGGCGCTGGCCGAGCTGCGCGTGCCCGGCGTGCTGCAGCGCGCGGCGCGGCTGGACATCATGGGCGGCGCCGCGTTCTGCCCCGGCAACGTGACGCCGCACGCCGAGTTCAATTTCCACTGCGACCCGCTGGCCGCGCAGATCGTGCTGACCTCCGGCGCCACCTTGCGCATCTTTGGCCTCGATGTGACGACGCAGGCGGCGATGAGCGAGCCCTGGCGCGCATCGATCGCCGCGCTGCCCGGCGACGTGGCGGCAGCCACCGCCGCGATGCTGCAGTCCTATGCCGATGTCGACCCGCTGCTGCACGACGTCTGCCCGGTGGCGGCGCTGATCGAACCGGATCTCTTCGCCGGTCCGCTCTGCCGGGTCGCTGTCGAATGGCGCGATCCCGCCAGCGAAGGCCGGCTGCTGGCGCAGGTCGTGGACGCTGCACCGGCCGGCGAGCGCGGCATCGCGCAAGTCATCACGCAAGTCGATACTGAGCGCCTGCTGGCGCTGGTGCGGGCCTGCGTGGAGCGTCTGCCGAGGCCCGAGGCCGCGGCGGCTGAGCACGCACCAGGCCCGGCCGCTCAGGTCACCGTGCGGGCTGACACCGCCAACACCTGAAAGCCGTGGGTGCCATCGCGCGCCAGCTGTGCCACCAGGCCGTACTCCCAGTCCAGGTAAGCCTGCATCGCCGCCCGCGGGTTGTCGGTGCCTTCATACGGCCGGCGGTAGCGGGCGATCGCCGGGCTGGCCAGCGCCACCTCGGGCAACGCCGCCCGTGCCGGCTGCCACGGGCCCGTCTCGCTGAACCGATCCGCCGCCACATCGGCCAGCCAGGCCACTTCCCAGCCCAGCTGGGCCAACCAGTGCGCGGTCATGGCAGCGCGCACGCCATCGTCGTCTGCCAGCACGATGCGCGCGCCGCGCACCGCGGCGAAGACATCGGTCTCCTGCACCAGCTGACCGCCCGGCGCGCTGCCGAAACCCGGCAGGTGACCGGCGGCGAATTCTTCCGGCGTGCGCACATCCCAGCAGTACAGCGTGCGGCTGCCGTCGGCCCGCCAGGCGGCCAGGCCCGCGCCATCGAGCCGGACCGCACCGGCCCGCGCGGCCAGGCTTTGCGCCGCGGCGCGCGCCGTGGCCCGCTGCGCGTCGGACACCGGGCCGAAGCGCCGGGTCTGGCCGTGCTCGAGTTCGAAGCCGGCCAGCGTCCAGCCGATCGTGCCGTTGCGCAAGGCCGCCACCGGGTTCGGGATGCCGGCGTTGACCAGCGATTGCGCGCCGATCAGGCTGCGCGTGCGGCCGGCGCAGTTGACGATGATCCGCGTGGCCGGGTTCGGCGCCAGCGCGCGCACGCGCAGCACCAGCTCGGCACCGGGCACGCTGGTGCCGCGCGGAATGCTCATCGTGTGGTATTCGTCGAAGCGGCGCGCGTCCAGCACCACCAGGTCGGCGCCGCTGTCGATCAGCGCCTTGAGCTCCTCGGCCGGCAGCGACGGCGTGCCGAGCTCGTGCTCGACCAGTTCGCCGAAGGCCTTGCTCGGCACGTTGACGTCGCGGAACAACTCGCCGCCGCTGTCGCGCCAGCCGGCGAGGCCGCCGGCAAGCAGGTGGATCTGGCTGTAGCCCAGCGCCTGCAGCCGGCGCGCTGCGGGCTCGGCCAGGCCTTCACCATCGTCATAAACCGCTATCGGAGCGTCCATGCGCGGCAACCGCCACAGCGCATCCAGCTCGATGCGGCCGGACGACAGCTGCACCGCGAACAGCGGGTGGGCCTGCGCGTAGGGGTCTTCTTCGCGCACATCGATCAGTGCGATCTCGCGCTTGGCGCGCAGCGCGTCGCGCACGGCCTCGGGGCTGATGGTCGGGATCGTGGTCGGGATCGGCGGCAGGGGCATGGCAGGTTTCATCGGGCAGCAACAGTTTTGTTCGAGCGGTCCCACAGATTGGGCAGCCAGCGGTTGGAATAGCCCGAGACAAAGGGCTTGCGGCCGCCGTCTTCGGCGTAGACCCAGCGCTGCACCGCGCCGATGTTGGCGCCGTAGACATGGATGCTGATCGAGCTGCGGTCGGTGAAGGCGTTGCTGACGCGGTGGATGTCGCCCAGCCGCGGCGACACCGCCTCGACCTGGCCGGGCCTCAGTCTCGCACGCGCGCCTTCCGGCCGCAGCCGGCCCTGTGCATCGTGCGCGTAGCGCTGCGAAATCTCTTCGCCGCGCAGCATGCCGATCAGCCCCCACACGGTGTGGTCGTGCACCGGCGTCTGCTGCCCCGGGCCCCAGACGAAGCTGACGACCGAGAAGCGCTCCAGCCCATCGGCATGCAGCAGGTACTGGCAGTAGCGCTGCGGGTCGGGCTGCGCCAGTTCGTCGGGCAGCCAGTCGTCGCGGCCGACCAGCGCCGCGAGTGCCGGGCGCAGGTCGGCGAGCAGGCGCGCTTCGTCCGGCTCGCGTGCGACCAGCGCCGTGGTGAAGGCCACGAAATCGCGCAGCGGGGACAGAGGGGACAGCGGGGACGGCGGGGTTTGGCTCATCGGTGGCAGGCCTGGCGAAGACGGTGACAGCAGGTGGCTAGTGGATCACAGCCCGGTCCGGGCGGCGTGGCGACGGCCGACTGCCATGTTCTTCTAACTCTCTTTAGACGCGGCCGCGTCCACTGGACCGCCGTAGCAGCGCAAGCCGGCCAGATCGAGCACGATGACGCCACCGAACTCGACGCGCAGCAGCCCGGCCCGCTGCAGCTCGTGCAGCGACTCGTTGGTGCGCTGCCGCGACACGGCCGAGAGCAGCCCGATCTCTTCCTGGCTGAGCTGCACGAAGTTGCCGGCGCGTGGGTACAGGTCGGGGTCGAACAGGCTGGCCAGGCAGCGGGCGACGCGGGCATCGGGGCCGAGCAGGCGGTCGTACTCGACCAGCCCGATGAACAGGCTCAGCCGTGCGTTCAGGTGTGACAGTAGAAAGCGGTTGAAAGCCAGGTTGGTGGACACCAGGCGCTCGAAGCTGGCGCGCGGCACGCAGGCAATGCGCGTGTCGCGCACTGCCACGCCGTCGTAGCGCCAGCGGCCGGGCTTCAGCAGCGAGCCCTCGCCGGCCCAGCCGCCGGCCGTGACGCCGGTGAAGGTGGAGTGCCGGCCGTCGGGCTGCGACACCGACATCTTGACCAGGCCTTCGATCACGCCGATCCAGTGCTCGGCCGGCTCGCCGCAGTGCAAGGCATAACCACCGGGCGGCACCCGGCGTTCATGGCTTTCGCGCAGCACCTGGTCGAGTTCTTCAGGGCTCAGTGCCGCGGCCCACAGGCTTTCGCGAAGCATGGTCTCCAACGTCGACATCGCAGCGTCCGCTGTTCTTGTGAGGCCGATGCTACGCAGGTGGCGGCGTTCCGGCTACACCCGGACACCGAAGTCAGCGATGTCTTTTGAACGACAACCTGGCCAGCGCATTGTCGGCAGCATCGGCCGCGAACCCACAGAAGGAGACAGCGATGAGCGCGTTGAGTTCAAGGCCGGTGGACAAGGATGCAGTGGACGACGCGGTGGAAGACCAGCAGGCGCTGGCCCTCAGTCGTCGCCAGCTGCTGACCTATGCGGTGTCCGGGCCGGTGCTGACCGTCGCAGCAGGCTTCGGCGCCAACCTGGCCTTGCCGTCGACCGCCGCCGCGCTGCCGCTGCCGCTGACGCCTCCGGACACGGTCGACTACTACGACATCGGCGATTCGATCGTGCAGACCTCGCTGCCGACGATGCCGCTGGTCAAGCTGACGGTAGGCCTGGACGGCCGGGTGACGCTGGACCTGCCGCGGCTGGAAACCGGCACCGGCATCGCCACTGCGTGCGGCATGATGGTCGCCGAGGAGATGGACGTGCCGCTGAGCGCGGTCGAGGTGAGCTCGGCGGACGCCAACCCGGCGCTGGTGTTCAACCAGATCACCGGCGGCTCGTCGACGATGCGCTGCTTCAGCGCAGCCCTGCCGCTGATTGCCGCTGCCGCTCGGGCGCGGCTGGTCGCCGCCGCGGCGCAGCAGTGGGGCCTGTCGGCGTCGACGCTGAAGGTCGTGGCCGGCGTGGTCGTCGCGCCCGATGGGCGCACCGCGGCCTATGGCGCGCTGACCGCGCTGGCCTCGTCGCTGCCGCTGCCGGTGAACGTGCCGCCCAAGCCGGCGTCGCAGTACACGCTGATCGGCAAGCCGGCGCGGCGGCTCGATGCGCTGGCCATCGTCACCGGCCAGAAGAAGTTCACGATGGACCAGGCCGTGCCGAACGCCAAGCCGACGATGCTGCGCATGCCCACGCAGATCCGCGGCACCGTCGTGCGGGTGAACAACCTCGCGGCGGTGCAGGCGATGCCGGGGGTGCTGGCGGTCGTGGTCATCCCGACGGGCGGCAGCATCGTGCCCAACCCGCCGGGCGTGGCGGTGATGGCCGAAACCTTCGGCCAGGCCTGGACCGCCTGCAATGCGCTGGACGTCACCTGGGGCGACGGGCCGCTGAAGGGTCAGTCCAACGCCAGCATCCAGGCCCGGCTGAAGGCCGCCATCGCACCGCTGGCCGTGCCGCCGCTGGGCGCGCTGACGGTCGAGGGCGAGTTCGAATTCGCCGCGGCCACCCACGCGCCGCTGGAGGTGGAATGCGCCATCGCCGACGTGCGCGCCGACCGCGCCGAGATCTGGGCCGGCCTGCAGACGCCGATCGTCGCGCAGCAATCCATCGCCGCCGACCTGGGGCTGCCGCAGAACAAGGTCACCGTGCATGTGGTGCCGTCCGGCGGCTCCTTCGGCCGCCGGCTGTTCTGGGACCCGGTGCAGGTGGCGGCGCAGGTGTCCAGGCTCACCGGCCGCGTCTGCAAGCTGATGTACCACCGCGCCAACGATGTGCGCCACACCCGGCTGCGCCCGCCGCAGTTCCACAAGGTGCGGGCGACGCTGCTGCTGGGGCAGGTGATCAGCTTCGAACAGCGCGTGGCCGCGGTGCGGCTGGATGCGCGGCATGGTTTCGGCGAGATGTTCTCGGCGGCCGCCGGCGCGGCACCGCCCGGCGTGCAGCAGTCGATCGGCAACCTGGCCTATGAGCAAGTGTTCTTCAAGACCATGGTCGCCTCGCCCTACAACTTCGGTGTCGGCACCAAGGTGCTGACGCCGGTGGCGATCGACATGAACACCGTGTCCTACCGCTCGGTGCACATCCAGCCGGCACGCAGCGTCGAGGAGATCATGGTCGACGAGATCGCGAAGAAGCTGAACAAGGACCCGCTGGCGTTCCGGCTGGAGTACCTGCGGCTGCCGCGCGCCAAGGCCGTGCTGCAGGCGGTGGCCGGCGCGGCCGGCTGGGGCAAGGCGATGCCGGCCGGGTTTGCGCAGGGCTGCGCAGTGCACCAGGAGTCGCGCTCGTTCACCGCCTGCATCGTCGAGCTCGATGCCCGCGTGCCCAGCGACATCAAGGTCACCCGCGCGACGATCGCCATCGATGTCGGCATGCCGATCAATCCCAGCGGCATCGACGCGCAGGTGCAGGGCGCGCTGGCCGAAGCCATCTCGCTGGTGCTGACGGCCGGCCTGCACATCCAGGACGGGCTGCCGCTGGAAGGCAGCTATTCGCAGTACCACTTCGCGCGGAACCGCAACTACCCGAAGGATGTGAAGGTGATCATCATGCCGGCCAACGGTGGCGCCATCGGCGGGCTCGGCGAGGTGGGACTCTCCGCCTCCAGCGGCGCGATCGCCAACGCCTGGGCGCGGGCCACCGGCCTCAAGCCGCGCAGCTTCCCGCTGCATTTCCCGATCGACTTCACGCCCTTCCCGCCGGGAGCCTTGCCGACACCCGTCTTCGTGCCGCTGTCCTGAATGATTCGAGGAGCCATCATGCCCAACCAAACTTTCAATGTGAACGGCCAGGCGGTCAACGTCGAGGCGCCCGACGACATGGCGCTGCTGTGGGTGCTGCGCGACAAGCTCGGCATCACCGGCCCGAAGTACGGCTGCGGCATCAACGTCTGCAAGGCCTGCACCTGCCATGTCGACGGCAAGGCGGTGACGGCCTGCTCGACCCGCGTGGCCGATGTGCGCGGCCACAGCGTGACCACCATCGAGGGCCTGGCCACCGGCAGCACGCTGCACCCGGTGCAGCAGGCCTGGCTGGACCACGACGTGGCGCAATGCGGCTTCTGCCAGCCGGGCCAGATCATGGCCGCGGTCGACCTGCTGCGGCGCACGAAGAACCCCAGCGACGCCGACATCGACGCGATCCAGAACGTCTGCCGCTGCGGCACCTACGGCCGCATCCGCCAGGCCATCAAGGCGGCGGCGGCGGCGATGCCGTAGCGGCGCGGCCGCCCGCTGCCGGCGAGGCCGCCGGTCGAGATGCGTCACCGGGTCGCCAGGCCCGGCGGCCGCCGCTCGTGGTCAACTCCAGCGCATGCAAACCCCCGCCGCCCTTGCCCCGCTGCACAACCCGGTGTTCCGGATCCTCTGGCTGGCCTGGTTGGCGGCCAACATGACGATGTGGATGAACGATGTCGCGGCGGCCTGGCTGATGACCTCGCTCACCACCAGCCCGGTGATGGTGGCGCTGGTGCAGACCGCCTCGACCTTGCCGGTGTTCCTGCTCGGCATTCCCAGCGGCGCGATGGCCGACATCGTCGACCGCCGGCGCTACTTCGCGGTGACCCAGTTGTGGGTGCTGGTGGTGGCGCTGCTGCTGGCCGCGCTGTCGCTGGCCGGCGCCTTGAACGCACCGCTGCTGCTGGCGCTGACGGCGCTCAACGGCATCGGCCTGGCCACGCGCTGGCCGGTGTTCGCCGCCATCGTGCCGCAGGTCGTCGAGCGGGAGCACCTGTCGGCCGCGCTGGCGCTCAACGGCATCTCGATGAACCTGTCGCGGGTGATCGGCCCGGTGGCCGCCGGCGCGCTGATCTCGCTGGTCAGCCCGGCGGCGGTGTTTGCGCTGAACGCGCTGCTGGCCGCCGTGGCGATGGTGCTGATCCTGCGCTGGCAATCGGTGCGCGAGACCAGCCCGCTGCCCGGCGAGCGTTTCGTCGGCGCGATGCGCGCCGGCCTGGCCTTCACGATGCAATCGCCGCGCTTGAAGGTGGTGCTGCTGCGCATCTTCGTGTTCTTCGTGCAGGCCTACGGGCTGGTGGCGCTGCTGCCGCTGGTGGCGCGCCAGCTGCATGGCGGCGGGCCGGCGGCGTTCACGGTGCTGCTGTCGTGCATCGGCGCTGGCGCGATCACCGCGGCGCTGTATTTTCCGAAGCTGCGCGCCCGCTTCACCCGCGACCAGTTCGTGTTGTACGGCACGCTGATCCATGCCACCTTCAGCGCGCTGGTGGTGCTGGTGCCCGAGATCTGGGTGGCGCTGCCGGCGACGGTGATCGTCGGCATGGCCTGGATCTCGGTGGCGAACTCGCTGACGCTGTCGGCGCAAATGGCGCTGCCCGACTGGGTGCGCGCCCGCGGCATGTCGATCTACCAGACCGCGCTGATGGGCGGCTCGGCGTCTGGCGCGCTGCTGTGGGGCCAGATGGCCGAGTGGACCAGCGTGCGCACCAGCGTGCTCGCCGCCGCCGCGTTCGGTGTGCTGGCCTTGCTGCTGACGCACCGGCTGCGCATCGAGCATGGCGACGAGATCGACTTCACGCCCGCGGCCACCCGCACGATGCCCGAGCCGGCGGTGCCGATCCGCCCCGACGACGGCCCGGTGATGGTGACGCTGGAATACCGCATTGCCCCCGAGCGCGTCCGCGAATTCGTGCAGGTGATGCAGCAGACGCGGCGCGCGCGGCTGCGCCAGGGCGCCTTGTCCTGGGGCTTGTTCCGCGATTCGGCCGAAGCCGGCCACTACATCGAATACTTCGTCGACGAGAACTGGGTCGAGCACCAGCGACGGCTGGAACGCTTCTCGGCCTCGGACGCGGCACTGCGCGACCAGCGCCTGGCCCTGCACCTCGGGCCCGAGCCGCCGGCCCTGCGCCGCTACATTGCCGAGACGATGGACCCGGGCAGCGATCCGCCGGAGTGAAGCCGAG
>NZ_DATILJ010000055.1:0-15853 GCF_035476535.1 Aquabacterium sp. | reverse complement strand
TCGGCACGCCCGAGGCGCTGATGTACAAGGTGGTGCACGAAGTGGCGCCACCGCCTTCGCTGGTGGAGGGCGCCAACCGCACCGACCGCTTCGACGCGGTGGTCAGCACCGCGATGTCCAAGCACCCGGACCGGCGCTATGCCACGGCCGCGGCCTTCCGCAAGGCGATGATCGCGGCCGCCAACGCGCCGGTGAGCCCGACGGTGTCGGACGAGACCATCATCGCGTTGCCGGCGCGCACCAAGCCGTCGATCGCCGGCGTGGCGACTTCCGGCACCGGCGGTTCACTGACGCAGTGGGACAAGTCGGTGCTGGCCGAGGCCGAGCAGTCGCTGGCCCGTCATGTCGGCCCGATGGCCAGCGTGATGGTGCGTCGCGCCGCCAAGGAGTGCCACGACCTGCCCTCGCTGTACGCCAAGCTCGCCGAGCAGGTGACCAACCCCACTGCGCGCGGCCTGTTCATCGACCACGCCGCGCGCGCCGGCCGCACCACGGTCTCGCCGATGCCAGCGCATACCACCGGTGGCCGCGGTGCGACGATCTTCGCCACCGCCGTCGGCAGCATGCCCACCGTGGCCACCAACGCGGTGAAGATCAGCGACGCTGCGGTGGAGCAGGCGCAGAAGCTGCTGGCCGTGCATGTCGGGCCGATCGCCCGCGTGGTGGTCAAGAAGGCCGCGGAGAAGTCGCGCTACCGCGACCCCTTCTTCACCTTGGTGGCCGAGGCCGTGCCGGCCGGCCCGGCGCGGCAGAAGCTGCTGGCGGAGCTGGCGAAGTTGCACTGATCGCCGTCACCCGGCGGATCGCTCGTCCGGCGCGGGCCGCTCATCCAGCACGGCATCACCCACCGTCGGCACGATCTGTTCGTGGCCGATCTCGTCGGCAAAGCCCGAACGCTTGATCAGCCCCAGCGGCTGCTCATTGACATTGGCGAGCACCAGCGCCACGCCGCTGCGCTGCAGCGAGCGGAACAACTGCTGCAGCGCGTCGATGCCCGAGGTGTCGATCGATATCAGCCGGTGCATCTCCAGTACCACCGCGCGGGTGCCGGGCAGCAGCTGGGCCGGCAGCGCCTCGATCTTGCCGACCGCGCCGAAGAACAGCGAGCCGAACAGCTCGAAGGCCATCACGCCGGGCGGCAGCTCGCCGGCCGCGTGCGGCCGCACGCTGAACAGCTGGCTCATGCGCCAGATGAAGAAGCCGCAGGCCATCAGCAGGCCCATTTCCACCGCCACCGTCAGGTCGAAGATCACGGTCAGCAAGAAGGTGCCGACCAGCACCGTGCGGTAGGGCAGCATGAAGTGCTTGAGCCGCGCGAATTCCCGCCACTCGCCCATGTTCCAGGCCACGAACAGCAGGATGCCGGCCAAGGCGGCCAGCGGCACGTGCAGCGCCAGCGGCGCGGCCACCAGCACGATGAGCAGCAGCACGGCCGCATGCACGATGCCGGCCACCGGCGACGTGGCCCCGGCCCGCACATTGGTGACGGTGCGCGCGATGGTGCCGGTGGCCGGAATGCCGCCGAAGAACGGCACCACCAGGTTGGCGATGCCCTGGGCCATCAACTCCTGGTTCGGTTCATGCCGTGCGTGCTGCGGCGCCATGTTGTCGGCCACCCGGGCACACAGCAGCGATTCGATGGCGCCCAGCAGCGCAATCGTGATCGTAGGAATCACCAGCATGCGCGCGGTCTCCCAGCTGAACTCGGGCAGCGCGAACGTCGGCAGCGCCTGCGGGATGCCGCCGAAGCGCGAACCGATGGTCTCCACCGGCAGGTTCAGCGCCAGCGCAGCGACGGTGGCCAGCACCAGCACGACGATGGTGCCCGGCACATGCGCGGCCCAGCGGCGCAGCGTGGTTTTCCAGCCCTGGTGGGCGGCCGGCATGGTGTAGGACTTGGGCCACAGCACGACGATGGCCAGGCAGGCCAGCCCCAGCCCCAGCGCCGCCCAGTTCACGCTGTGCAGGTGGCGGCCGATCACCGCGATCTGGCTGAAGAAGTCGGCCGGCATCTTGTCCACCGGCAGCCCCAGCAAGTCCTTCAGTTGCGACAGCCCGATCAGCACCGCGATGCCGTTGGTGAAGCCGATGACGATGGACACCGGGATGTAGCGCACCAGCACGCCCAGCTTCAACCAGCCCATCACGATCAAGAGCACCCCGGCCAGCGAGGTGGCGATCAGCAGGTTGGCCAGGCCATAGCGCTGCACGATGCCATAGACGATGACGATGAAGGCGCCGGCCGGCCCGCCGATCTGCACCTGCGAGCCGCCCAGCGCCGAGATCAGCAGCCCGGCGATGATGGCGGTGAAGATGCCCTGTTCGGGCTTGACGCCGGAGGCAATGGCAAAGGCCATGGCCAGCGGCAGCGCGACGATGCCGACCGTGATGCCGGCACCGAGGTCGGCGGCGAAACGGGCGCGCGAGTAGCCCGCCAGCGCGTCAATCAGGCGCGGACGGAAGCGGTGGAACTGGTTCGGGGACAGCATGCAGGCTCCTGGTCACGACACACACGATGGGCGTGGGTGTGCCAGGTGGCCCGCAGTGATGGATGCGCGCGATGAACCGCCGGCGCCGCGACATCAGCGCGACACGGGGATCTGCCAGCGGGCGACCGGTCATGGGGCGATGATGCCACCGATGCATGCCGCGGCCGCGCGTATCGGCGCCAAGACTCAGCGGACTCGCATGCCCGGCACGGCGCCGGCGTGTGGCTCCAGCACCCACAGCCCCGGCTGGGTCTTGCCGTCGGCATGGCTGGCCGCCAGCACCATGCCTTCGGAGAGACCGAACTTCATCTTGCGCGGCGCCAGGTTGGCCACCACCACGGTGAGCTTGCCGATCAGGTCCTGCGGCTGGTAGGCGCTCTTGATGCCGGAGAACACCTGCCGTGTGATGGGACGCCCCTGCGGGTCGGTGCCCTCGCCGACATCGAGCGTCAGCTTCAGCAGCTTGTCGCTGCCTTCGACGGCTTCGGCCTGCACGATCTTCGCGATGCGCAAGTCGACCTTGGCGAAGTCGTCGATGCTGATCTCGTCGGCGATGGCTTCGCCGCCGGGATGCATCGCTGGTGTCGCGGGGGCCTCGAACAAGGCATCGACCTGCTTGGCGTCGACACGCTGCATCAGGTGCTTGTAGTCGGCGATGGTGTGGTGGCCGAGCGCACGCGCGGCATCGGCGAAGTCCATCGCCGGCACCTTCAGGAAGGCCTCGACCTGCGCCGCCAGCGCCGGCAGGATGGGCTTCAGGTAGATCGTCAGCACGCGGAAGGCCTCGATGCACACCGAACACACATCGTGCAGCGCATCGTCCTGTCCCGCCTGCTTGGCCAGCTCCCAGGGCTTGTGCTGGTCGACGTACTCGTTGACGCGGTCGGCCAGCTGCATGATCTCGCGCACCGCCTTGCCGAATTCACGTTCTTCGTACAGCGTTTCCACCGTGCTGCGGTGGCTGCGCAGCGTGTCCAGCAGCAGCCGGCCTTCGACCCCCGGGTCGGATGACAGCCGTCCGCCGAAGCGCTTGCTCAGGAAGCCCGCGGCGCGGCTGGCGATGTTGATGTATTTGCCGACCAGGTCGCTGTTGATGCGGGCGATGAAGTCTTCCGGGTTGAAGTCGATGTCCTCGACCCGCGCGTTGAGCTTGGCCGCGATGTAGTAGCGCAGCCATTCCGGATTGAGCCCGACCTCCAGGTAGCGCAGCGGGCTGATGCCGGTGCCGCGGCTCTTGCTCATCTTGTCGCCACCGACGGTGATGAAGCCGTGCACGAAGACATTGTTCGGCACCTTGCGGCCCGAGAAGTGCAGCATCGCCGGCCAGAACAAGGTGTGGAAGTAGACGATGTCCTTGCCGATGAAGTGCACCTGCTGCACATCGGGGTCGGCGAGGTAGGCGTCCATGTCCTGGCCGCGCTTGCCGAACAGGTTCTTCAGCGAGGCCAGGTAGCCCACCGGCGCATCGAGCCAGACATAGAAGTACTTGCCCGGCGCATCGGGGATCTCGATGCCGAAGTAGGGCGCGTCGCGGCTGATGTCCCAGTCGCCGAGGCCACCCGTCAGTTGACCATTCGCGTCCTCGCTCTTCGTGAACCACTCGCGGATCTTGTTGCCGACTTCGGGCTGCAGCTTGCCGTCCTGCGTCCACTGTTCGAGGAAGCTGATGCAGCGCGGGTCCGACAGGCGAAAGAAGTAGTGTTCGCTGCTCTTGCGCACCGGCGCCGCGCCGGACAGCGCCGAGTACGGGTTCTTCAGGTCGGTCGGGGCGTAGACCGCGCCGCAGTTCTCGCAGGAGTCGCCATACTGGTCTTTCGCGCCGCACTTCGGGCATTCACCCTTGATGTAGCGGTCGGGCAGGAACATGCCTTTCACCGGATCGAAGAACTGCTCGATCGAACGCACATCGATCAGCTCGTTCTTGCGCAGTGCCAGGTAGATCTCGCGCGCCAGTTCGTGGTTCTCCGGGCCGTCGGTGGAATGCCAGTTGTCAAAGGCGATGTGGAAGCCGTTCAGGTACTGCGGCCGGCCAGCGGCGATGTCGGCGACGAACTGCTGCGGCGTCTTGCCGGCCTTTTCGGCGGCAATCATGATCGGCGCGCCATGGGCGTCGTCGGCGCAGACGAAGTTCACCTCGGCACCCCGCATGCGCTGCGCCCGCACCCAGGTGTCGGCCTGGATGTATTCCATCATGTGGCCGATATGGAATCCGGCGTTGGCATAGGGCAGGGCGGTGGTGACGAAGAGCTTGCGGGGCATGGGTGCCATCCTCGGAGACAGGCCGGGATTTTAGGCTGCGCGGCCGCGCGCAGGCCCGCTCGGTGATCCCGGCGCCAGGCGGGTTTGTACGGATGATCAATTATTTGATCAGATGTACAGTACCGCCATGTCACGTGTCACCCCGCCGCTTTCAGCCCGCTCGCGTCCGCCTGCCGGTGTGCGGCCGGACCGGCGCCACGCCATCCTGCTGGCGGCCGAAAAGCTGTTTGCGCTGCGCGGATTCCATGCCGTGTCCTTGCGCCAGATCGCCGAAGAAGCAGCGGTGCCGCTCGCGCTGGTGAGCTATTACTTCGGCGCCAAGCACGAGCTCTTCATTGCGATCTTTGCGCACTGGAACTCGACCGTCGAGGCCCGTCTGGCGGCCTTGCGCCGCGTTCATGTCACGCCGGGCGACGAGGCCACGCTGGCCGCCATCGTCGACGCCTTCGTGCAGCCGGTGCTCGACCTGCGCGCCAGCCCCGAGGGCGAGTACTACGCGCTGCTGGTGGCGCGCCAGCTCTACCAGGCGGTGGACGAGGCCGAGGCTGCGCTGCGCACCTACTTCGACCCGATGGCCCATGCCTTCATCGATGCCTTGCATGCCGCGATGCCCGGCGCGTCGCGGCAGCAGGCGGCCTGGTGCTACCAGTTCATGTTGGGCGCGCTGCTGAACCATCTGAGCGATACACGTGTCGTGGCGCTGTCGCATGGCCTGAACCAGCCGGCCGATCCGGCGGCCGGCCCGCTGTTGATGCGTTTCATCACCGGCGGCCTGCTGGCCGCATTGGCACCGCCCGCGAAGTCCGCGCCCCTTGCCAAGATCCCAAGACCCTCCCGCAGGAGACCAGCCCCCCATGAAACGCCACTTCGTCGACCTGTCGATCTACCTTGAAAACGACGTGGCCTCGGACCCGCCGGGGCTGTCGCCGAAGATCGACTACTTCACGCATGAGAACACCTATTCTCAGATCGAGCCCTTCTTTCCCGGTCTGCAGCAGAAGGATCTGCCCGATGGGGAAGGCTGGGCGGTGGAGCGCGTGACGCTGTCGACCCACAACGGCACCCACCTCGATGCGCCGTACCACTTCCACAGCACGATGGATGCCAAGGCCGGTGGCAAGAAGCCGGCGACGACGATCGATGCCGTGCCGCTGGACTGGTGCTTCCAGCCCGGCGTGAAGCTGGACTTCCGGCACCTGGCCGATGGCCATGTGGTCACGGCCGCCGAGGTGGAGGCCGAACTCGCACGCATCGGCCACACGCTGCAGCCGCTGGAGATCGTCGTCGTCAACACGCGCGCCGGTTCACGCTACGGCCACCCCGACTATGTGTCGGCCGGCTGCGGCATGGGCTACGAAGCCACGATGTACCTGCTGGAACGCGGCGTGCGCCTGACCGGCACCGATGCCTGGAGCTGGGATGCACCCTTCGTGCACACCGCGAAGAAGTACGGCGAGACCGGCAACGCCGGGCTGATCTGGGAAGGCCACAAGGCCGGCCGCGACATCGGCTACTGCCACATCGAGAAGCTGCACAACCTGGAGGCCTTGCCGGGTGACGGTTTCTTCATCAGCTGCTTCCCGCACAAGATCCGCGGCGCCTCGGCCGGCTGGACGCGTGCGGTGGCGATCTTCGACGACAGGCTCGCAGCATGACGACCACGCTGGACTTCACGCACGACTCGGGTGCGCGCAGCTGGGTCGAATCGGCGAATGCCGCAGGGACCGACTTTCCGCTGCAGAACCTGCCCTTCGCGGTGTTCCGCCCGCCGCATGGCACCAGCAAGCAGTTCCGCGGTGGTGTGGCGATTGGTGACCAGGTGCTGGACCTCGCCGGCCTGGCCGCTACTGCCTTGCTGCAGGGCGATGCGCAGAAGGCCGCTGCCGCCGCCGCCGGGACCACCTTGAACGGCCTCTGCGCCCAAGGCCCCGCAGCCTGGCGCGCGTTGCGCCAGGCCTTGTTTGCGCTGCTGCGCAGCGACGCCTCCGCCGCGCAGCAGGCCGCCATGCGGGTGCTGCTCAGCCCGCAAGCCTTGGCCGAGTACACGCTGCCCACCCGCATCGGCAACTACACCGATTTCTACACGTCCATCCACCATGCCCGCAACACCGGCCGCGTGATGCGCGGGGACACCGGGGTCGACCTGGTGTCGCCGAACTTCCGTTCGATGCCGATCGCCTACCACGGCCGCGCCTCGAGCGTGATCATCAGCGGCCAATCGGTGCGGCGTCCGAAAGGCCAGCGCCTGCCGCCGGGTGACAGCGCACCGGTGTTCGGCCCGACGCGCCGGCTGGACTACGAGCTGGAACTCGGCGTGCTGATCGGCCGCGGCAATGCGCTGGGCGAGCCGATCGCCTTGGCGGACGCCGAAGCGCAGGTGTTCGGCATCGTGCTGCTCAACGACTGGTCGGCGCGCGACATCCAGGCCTGGGAGATGGCTCCGCTGGGCCCGTTCCTGGCGAAGAATTTCGCGACCTCGATCTCGCCGTGGGTGGTGACGCTGGCCGCGCTGGCGCCTTATCGCCAAGCCTGGGAACCGGACGCGCAAGCGCCGCCGCTGCTGGACTACCTGGACGATGCCGGCGTGCGCGCGCGGGGTGCACTGGACATCCAGCTCGAAGCCTGGCTGCAGCCCGCGGGCGGTGAAGCGCAACGCCTGTCGCAGACCAGCTTCCGCCATCAGTCCTGGACCGTGCCGCAGATGATCGCGCACCACACCGTCGGCGGCTGCAATCTGCAGCCCGGCGACCTGCTGGGCACCGGCACGATCTCCGGCCCCGAGGCCAGCGAAGCCGGCACGATGATCGAGATCACCCACGGCGGCCGGCAGCCGCTCACTTTGGCCGATGGCACACAGCGCGGCTTCCTCGAAGACGGCGATGCGCTGATGCTGCGCGGCTGGTGCGAACGGCCCGGCGCCGCCCGCATCGGCTTCGGTGAATGCCGCGGCGTGGTGCTGCCGGCGGTGTAAGCCGGGTCAGTCGAGCTTGGTGCCCGAGCGCTCCACCGTGCGCGCCCAGCGCGGCATCTCGTCGGCGAGATAGCGGGCGAACTGTTCGCTGTTCAGGAAGGCCGGGTCGGCACCCTGCGTCGTCATCGTCTTCTGCACCTCGGGATTCGACAGGACCTGGCGGAAGGCCTCCGACAGTTTGGCCACCACGTCCTTGGGCGTGGCGGCCGGCGCCAGGATGCCGTAGAAGCCCACCACCTCCATGCCCTTGACGCCGAGCTCGGCGAAGGTGGGGATGTCCGGCAGCGCCGGGCTGCGCTCCTGCCCGGTGACGGCCAGCGCGCGCAGCTTGCCCTGCTTGACGTACTGCGAAGCCAGCGGCACCGACTCAGCCATCATCTGCACCTGGCCGGCCAGCAGATCGGTCATCGCGGGTGCGCTGCCCTTGTACGGGATGTGCACGATGAAGCTGCCGGTGGCCTGCTTGAACATCTCCGGCACCAGGTGCGAGCTGCCGCCGTTGCCGGCCGAGCCGTAGTTCAGCTTGCCGGGGCTCTGTTTGGCCAGCGCCACCAACTCGGCCACGTTCTTTGCCGCGACGCCGGGGTGCACCACCAGCGCCAGCGGCTGTTGCGCGGTGCGTGCGATCGGCACGAAGTCGCGCAGCGTCTGGTAGCTGAGCTTGGGGTAGACGGCCGGGTTGATCACCATCACGCCGGTGTTGGCCAGCATCAGCGTGTAGCCATCGGCGGCTGACTTGGCGACGTACTCGGCGCCCACGCTGCCGCCGGCACCGGCCTTGTAGTCGATGATCACCGGCTGGCCCAGCGCCGCCTGCAGCTTGTCGGCCAGCAGGCGGCCGTGGCCGTCCAGCGGGCCGCCAGCCGGGAAGCCGATGATGATCTTGACGGGCTTGTCCGGGAAGGCGGCGTGGGCCAGGGACGGGAGCAGGCTGGCAGCGGCCAGCGCCAGCGCGGCGATCGAGGTTTTCATGCAAGTCGGCTTCAGCAGGGTGAAGCCGCGATTGTCGCGGCCTCAGCCCGCAGCCTGCCGAATCGCGGCGCGGATGCGTGGGTAGGTGCCGCAGCGGCAGAGGTTGCCGCTCATCGCGTCGTCGATCTGCGCATCGGTGGGCTGGGGCGTCTTGCTCAGCAGCGCGCAGGCGCTCATCAGCTGGCCGCTCTGGCAGTAGCCGCACTGCACGACATCCACGTCGATCCAGGCCTTGCGCAAGGCCTCGATCTGCGGGCCCTGCAGGCCTTCGATGGTGGTGATGGCCTTGCCTTCGGCGGCGCTGATCGGCGTGACGCAGCCGCGCACGGCCTCGCCATCCAGGTGCACGGTGCAGGCGCCGCACAAGGCCATGCCGCAGCCGAACTTGGTGCCGGTCAACTGCAGTTCGCCGCGCAGCAGCCACAGGATCGGTGTGTCCGGTTCAGCCTTGACGGTGACGGTCTTGCCGTTGATGTTCAAAGTGCTCATCGTGAGTCCTCAGGCCAGGCGCAAAGGCAGGTGGCGCAGACGTTGACCGGTGAGTGCAAACAGCGCATTGGCCACCGCCGGCGCTATCGGCGGCGTGCCGGGTTCGCCGACGCCTTCGGGCGGCTCGGCGCTCTGGATGATCTCGGTCTCGATGACCGGGCACTCATTGAAGCGCAGCAAGGCCTGCTGGTGGAAGTTGCTCTGCTGCACCTGGCCCTTGGCCAGCGTGATCTCGCCGTACAGCGCGGCCGTCAGCCCGAAGACGATGCCCGAGTCCATTTGCTGGCGGATGATGTTCGGGTTGATGGCCAGCCCGCAGTCGATCACCGCGACCACGCGGTGCACGCGGATCTGCTTGTCGGCCGGCGAGACCGATACCTCGGCCACCTGCGCCACGATGCTGCCGAAGCTCTGGTGCAGCGCGATGCCGCGCATCTTTTTCGCACCATCGGCGGCCGGCGGCAGCGTGCTGCCCCAGCCCGACAGCGCAGCCGCACGGCGCAGCACCTGCAGGTGGCGCGGGTGCTTTTGCAGCAGCGCCTCGCGGAAGGCTACCGGGTCTTGGGCCGCGGCCTGTGCGGCTTCGTCGATGAAGCTCTCCTTGAAGAAGGCCTGGTGCGAATGGCCCACCGAGCGCC
The DNA here is from genome assembly GCF_035476535.1 of Aquabacterium sp. Taxonomy (GTDB): domain Bacteria; phylum Pseudomonadota; class Gammaproteobacteria; order Burkholderiales; family Burkholderiaceae_C; genus Pseudaquabacterium. The sequence continues at coordinate 6,035 of NZ_DATILJ010000055.1, read as the reverse complement.
AGAAGCCCACCGGCACCGGCGTCTCGACGATGACGTGGCCGACGCGTGCGTTGGGCCATTCATACGGGTTGTCGAAGGCCCCTTCGGCGGTGGTCTTGTCCGGGCCGGCGCCGGGCAGGCCCCATTGGCGCTTCAGGTACTGCTGCACGATCGACGGTCCTGCCGATGTGGCCTGCCAGGCCAGCAAGCGGCCCTGCGCATCGAAGCCGGCGGTGTAGCGGGCGACGCAGGGCGGGCGGTAGAAGTCGTGCGTCATGTCCTGCTCGCGCGACCAGAAGCTCTGCACCGGTTGGCCCGGCACGGCCCGCGCCACCGTGGCCGCCTGCGCGATGAAGTCCACCTCCAGCCGGCGGCCGAAACCGCCGCCGAGCAGCGTGACCTGCAGGTCCACCTGGTCGGCCGAGAGGCCCAGCGCGTCGGCCGCGGCGGCGCGCGCGATGTCGGGCACCTGGGTCGGCGCCCAGACCATCGCCGCGTCGTCCTTCAGCCACACGGTGCAGTTCTGCGGCTCCAGCGTCGAATGGGCCAGCAGCGGCGAACTGTACTCGGCGGTGAGGGTCCTGGCCGCGTCCTTCAGCGCCTGGGCCGCGTCACCTGTGCGGTAGTAGCCGAAGCCATCATCGGCGGCCAGTGCGGTTTTCAGCTGCTGCATCAGCGCGGCACTGTCCAGGCCGGCGGCCGGACCGGGGTTCCATTGCACGACCACTTGCTTGGCGGCCTGCATGGCATGCCAGGGCGTGTCGGCAATCACGGCGATGCCGCCGGTGCCGCCGCGCAGGCCCGGTACGGCCATCACCTGCTGCACGCCGGGCAGCGCAGCGGCGGCCTTGGGGTCGAAGGAAGCCACGCTGCCGCCCACCGTCGGGCACATCACGATGCTGGCGTACAGCAGGCCGGGCGGCAGCACGTCCAGCCCGAAGCGCGCGCTGCCGTCGCTCTTGGCGGGGGTGTCGCGGCGCTTCGTGGGCTGGCCGATCAGCGTGAACCGAGCCGGGTCCTTCAGCGTCACCGAGCCGGGCATCTCTTGCACCGCGGCTTGGGCGGCCAACTCGCCGAAGCGCGCCTGCTTGCCACTGGCCGCATGGCGCAGCACGCCGGCCTGCACCGTGATCTCGCCGGCCGGCACGCGCCAGGCCGCGGCGGCGGCGGCGACCAGCATCGCGCGTGCCGACGCGCCGGCTTCGCGCATCGGCCCCCACAGGTCCTTGATGCTCGATGAACCGCCGGTGACCATCAGCCCGATCTCGCGCATCGACTTGGCCGTCATCCAGCCGACGAAGGTCTTCAGGCTGCCGTGGTCGTCGGGGTGGAAGGGCAGGCCGTCGATCACGGTGGCGATATTGTTGTAGATCTTGTCCACCGGCGACATCTCGGTGGTCACGCGCGACCAGTCGGCATCCAGCTCTTCGGCCAGCAGCATCGCCAGCGCGGTGCTGACGCCCTGGCCCATCTCGCTCTTGGCCAGCATGATGGTCACGCGGTCGTCGCTGCCGATCTTCAGCCAGCCGTTCAGCGATTGCTGGCCAGGGGCCAGCGGCATCTGCCTGGCGGTACTGATGCGCTGGCGCGGCGGCACGATGGACCAGCCGATCACCAGCGCGCCGGCCACGCCCAGCGTGCCCAGCAGGACGCGGCGGCGACTCACCATGCTGCGGCCTTGGCTTGCCGCGCAGGCCCGGCGTGCCGCGGGGTGCGGGCCCGACCGGTGGCCGGCAGTTCCGGCAGGAAGGGACATTCAGGGTCGGACAGGTGCATGGGAAGGCCAGGCAGCAGCTGAGGTGCCGGAGCATAAACCCGACATCACCCTCGGGATCACCCTCACCGATCCTGTGCAGGATCCCGCACAGCGCGGTCAAGACACTGCGGTGATGGCCGATAAGCTCATGAGCAAATGTGGCTCGAGTGCGGTCGTGAAAGGCAGTGGTGACAGTGAGCGTGTGGATGAACCGGATGCTGGCGGCACTGTGCCTGGCGCTGCCCGCGGCCGGGCAGGCGCAATCGGCGCGTGAGCTGGCCGACCTGTCGCTGGACACGCTGCTGGACATGGAGGTCACCGGCAGCTCGCGCTTCGCGACGCGGCGCAGCGAATCGGCTGCCGCGGTGACGGTGATCACGCGCGAAGAAATTCACGCGCTGGGCCACCGCACGCTGGCCGAGGCCTTGCGCAGCGTGCGCGGCGTGGTGACGGTGAGCGACCGCACCTACGACTACATCGGCGTGCGCGGCTTCATCGCCAGCGGCGACTACAACACCCGCGTGCTGCTGCTGGTGGACGGCAACCGCATCAACGACAGCTTGTACGACCAGGCCTTCCTGGGCAGCGAGTTCCCGCTGGACATCGCGCAGGTCGAGCGCATCGAATTCGTGCCGGGCCCCGGCTCGGCGGTGTACGGCGCCAATGCGCTGTTCGGCGTGATCAATGTCATCACCCGCCGTCCGGTGGGCGACAGCGTGGGGCATGCCGCCCTGGGTGCGGGCAGCCATGGCGAACGCGTGCTGCGCGCCGGCTGGCAGCAGGCCGATGCCGCCGGAGGCTGGCGCGTGGACTTCTCGCGCAGCCTGGCAGGCGGCGAAGCGCTGGCTGACGCCACGCCCGGTGCCGGGCCTGCACGCGTGAGCGGCATCGACGATGAACAACGCACGGCGCTGAACGCCCGCTGGGACCGCGGCCCCTGGTCGGCCACGCTGGTGCATGCCGACCGCGTGAAGGGCGTGCCCTTCGGCGTCGGCCTGGTGTTCGGCGATGCCGCCAACCGCTACCGCGACACCCTCCGCCTGGTCGGCCTGCAGCATGAGCTGGCGCTGGGCGGAAGCGAGCAGCTCACCACGCGCCTGCACGCCGGCCAGTACCGCTTTGTCGGCGACTACCTGATCGACTACCCGCCGCCCACCGTCAACCGCGACATCGGTCGCGGCCGCTGGTGGGGGCTGGAGGCGCGGCTGACCAGCCTGCGCTTCAGCGGCCACCGGCTGGTGGCCGGCGCCGAGTGGCAGCGCGCCAGCGAGTTGCTGCAGCAGAACTTCGACCTCTCGCCGAGCGCCGATGTCTACCTCGACGACAGACGCGGCAGCCAGCGCAGTGCGGTGTTCGCCGAAGACCAGATGCGCCTGTCCGAGGCGTGGACGCTGCACCTGGGTGCACGCGTCGACCAGGTGTCGCGCTACGGCCAGGCCACCAGCCCGCGCATCGCGCTGGCCTGGCGGCCCGATGCGGCCTGGAGCCTGAAGGCGATCCACGGCCGCAGCTTCCGCGCGCCGAATGCCTACGAGGCGTTCTACGAGGTGGATTCCACGGCCGGCTACCTGCGCAACCCGAGCTTGCGGCCCGAGCACGTGCGTGGCGACGAACTCAGCGCCGAATGGCTGCCGGCGCCGGCTTGGCGCCTGTCCGCCTCGCTGTACCGCAACCGCGCCGAGGGCCTGCTGATCCTCGGCTTCGACAAGGACAGCGAGCGTTACCGCTTCAACAACGCCGGCGTGTTCGCCGCCCGCGGCGCCGAGTTCGAAGTCGAACATGCCAGCGGCGCCTTGCGCTGGCGCGTGAATGCCAGCTTGAACCACGACCGCTCAGGCGCGCCGGCCGATGCACCGTACCCGCGCCGCATGCTCAAGGGCACGCTGGTGCTGCCGCTCGCCGGCGATTGGCGCCTGGGCGCCGAAGTGGCTGCCCTCAGCCGGCGCGGCGCGGCCGCAGGCCAGGCGCTGGTGAATGCCACGCTCAGTGGCCCGCTGCCGCTGATCGGCGCTGCGCTGCAGCTGTCGGTACGCAATGTGGCCGATCGGGCCTTGCAGGACCCCGGCGCCGACGCCGAGCGCCAGCCGGTGCTGCCCCAGGCCCGGCGCCACTGGCGGCTGGAACTCGACTGGCCCTTCGGCCGCTGAGCGGGCACGACATGCTGCGCTGGGCTCATCTTGTCGTCCTGTTGCTGCTGCTGGGCTTGCCCTTGCGCAGCCTGGCGCTGGACGAACTGCCGCTGAAGGCCGCGATCATCTTCAACCTGCTGCTGTTTGTCGAATGGCCGGGCGAGGCCGAGCTGCCGTCCGGCGCACCGCTGCTGCTGTGCGCCGACCGCAGCTCGCCGCTGTGGCCGCACCTGAAGCTGCTGCAGGACCGGCCGGTGCGCCAGCGCCGGCTCGAAGCGCGCGAGGTGGCCAGCACCGACGAACAACGCGCCTGCCATGCCTGGGTGCTGGACGATGCCGGCCAGCGGCCGCTGGCGGCCCGCGTGGCCGGCGCCGGGCCGACGCTGGTGATTGGCGACGGCCAGCGCGCCGACGAGGCCGGCGTGACCATCGGGCTGCGCATGAATGGCAGCCGCTTGCAGTTCGACATCGACATGGTGCAGGCCCGCCAGCAGCGGCTGCAGCTGAGCTCGAAGATCCTGCGCCTGGCCCGCAAGGTGCGCGAATGAAGCTGCCGGCCCTGCGCAACGCGCCGCGCGGCGAACTGGGGGTGCGTCTGACCCGGCTGGCGCTGGCCGCCGCCGGGCTGGCGCTGCTGGTCACCGGCACGGCGCTGAACATCGCGATGTTCGTGCAGGCGCGCGAGGCCCTGATCGACGAGACCACGACGCAGGCCCGCGTGATTGCCGGCAACCTGAACGCGGCGCTGCTGTTCCAGGACACCCCTGCTGCCGGCGACATCCTGCGCAGCCTGGAACGCTCGCCCGGCGTGCGGCGTGCCACTGTGTTCGACGCCAAGGGCTTGCTGTTCGTCGACTACCAGAGTTCGGCTCTCACGCCGGAAACGGTGCCGACGCTGAACGCGGGCGGCCTGCCCGGCCATGTCGTGCAAGGCGGCCTGCTGGTGGTCACCGAACGCATCGACAACGCCGGTGCCGAACTGGGCCGCCTGCGCTTCGAGGTGCCGCTGGCGCCGCTGCACCGCCGCGCCTGGCTGTTCGCCGGCATCACGGCGGGTTCGGCGGCCTGCGCGATGCTGCTGGCCTATTTGCTGGCCATGGGCGTGCGCCGCGATGTGGATGTCGTCGAACGCCGGCTTGATGAGCTGGCCTACCTGGATCCGGTGACCGGCCTGTTCAACCGGCATGCCGCGCACGAGCATTTGGCGAGTTATCTGTCCGAAGCCCGGCGCAGCGGCGAGGGCTTCTCGATCATCACGCTGGACCTCGACGACTTCAAGGCCATCAACGATTCGCTGGGCCACCCGGCGGGCGACGAGATGCTGCGCAGGGTGGCGCAGCGCCTGCGCCAGGTGCTGAAGCCGGATGCGCGGGCCTACCGCTTCGGCGGGGACGAGTTCGTGATGATCTGCCCCTGGCAGCCCGGCTACCGCGACCCGCACCTGTACGGCGTGATGGCACGCCAGGTGCTGGGTGGCTCGGTGCAGCTGCAGGGCCTCGATGCCCGGCTGGGCGGCAGCGTGGGCGTGGCGCGCTTTCCCGAAGACGGCCAGCGTGCCGACGACGTGCTGTTGGCTTCCGACATGGCGATGTACCAGGCCAAGGCTGCGGGCAAGAACCGGGTGGTGGTGTTCCATGCCGGCCTGCGCGAGCTCAACGAGCAGCGCCTGCGGGTTGAAAGCGATTTGCGCACCGCGCTGCGCGAAGGCCAGCTGCGGCTGCACTACCAGCCGATCATCGAGTTGGCCGGCGGCCGGCTGGTGAGCGCGGAGGCGCTGCTGCGCTGGCATCACCCGGAACGCGGCATCGTGCCACCGGTGCAGTTCATCGCAATGGCCGAGCGCTCCGGGCTGATCGTCGAGCTCGGTGGCTGGGTGCTGCAGCAGGCGGCGCAACAGCAGCAGCGCTGGGCCGCGATGGGGCTGCCGCCGCTGCCGGTGGCGGTGAACGTGTCGGCCCGCCAGCTGCGCGATGGCCGCCTGCTGCAGCAGTTTGAGCAGGCGGTGGCCAGCACCGGCTGCGATCCGGCGTTGCTGGAGATCGAACTCACCGAACACACGCTGGTGGAAGACGTGGACGACAACATCCGCTTGCTCACGGCGCTGCGCGAGCGCGGCGTGCGCATCGCGATCGACGACTTCGGCACCGGCCTGTCGTCGCTGGCCTACCTGA
>NZ_DATILJ010000054.1:0-8819 GCF_035476535.1 Aquabacterium sp. | reverse complement strand
ATGCGCTGGCGCGCGGCCAGCAGGTTCTTCAAAGCGGCGTCCGGTGCAAGCAGGCCGTCGCGGGCCTTCTGCGCGGTATCGACAACACCGCGGGCATAGGCGTCGGCGATGTCGGTGAGCCGCATCAGCGGGCGCACGCGCTCGTTGTACATGCGGCCGAGCTGCGCGTTGCCGGCCTGCACGCGTACCACCGTCGCGGCAACCGACAGCAGGATGAAGCCGATCAGCACGCCCACGAGCAGGAGCAGGCTGGTCTTGATGGTGAGACGATTCATGTGGTCAAGGCGCCAGGGCTTTTCAGAACGGGCGGTCGCCCACGATGCCGGCGCGTTCCATCTTGCGGTGGCACGGCGGGTAGTCCATCACCGCGTAATGCTGGGTGCTGCGGTTGTCCCAGAACGCGACGCTGTTCTTCTGCCAGCGAAAGCGCACCTGGAACTCGGGGATGTAGGCCTGGCTGACCAGGTAGCTCAGGAGCTGGCCGGCCCCGGGGTTGGCGTCCTGGCCGAAGCGCACGTTGGCCGGCGTGTGGTAGTTCGTGAAGTGCGTGGTGAAGGCGTTCACGAACAACAGTTTCTCGCCGGTTTCCGGGTGCGTGCGCACCACCGGGTGCTCGGCATCGGGGAACTGGGCCTTGAGTGCCAGGCGTTTTTCCATCGTCATGGCCGCGCCGAAGCTGGACTCGATGCTGTGCCGCGCGCGCAAGTCGGCAATCTTCGCCTTGACATCCTCGGGCAGGCGCGCGTAGGCCTCGACCATGTTGACCCACATCGTGTCGCCTCCTACCGGCGGGCACTCCACGCAGCGCAGCACGCAGCCAAACGGCGGATTCTCGCGCCAGGTGGCGTCGGTGTGCCAGGCGTTCTCGTAGCGGTCGTTGGGCTGATCGGGGTTCTTGTAGATGCGGACCAGGCCCGGATGCTCCGGATCGCTGCCGGCCACCGGATGGTCTTCCAGTTCGCCGAATTTCCGCGCAAAAGCCACGTGCGCAGCGCGCGTGATGTCCTGGTCGCGGAAGAACAGCACGCGGTGCCTGAGCAGCAGCGCGCGGATCTCGGCCAGCAGGTCGGCGTCGTGCGCAGCCGTGCCGAGGTCGACATTGCGCAGTTCCGCGCCGATGGTGCAGGTCAGGGGCTCGACCTGGATCGAATTCTTGCGCACGCTGGCGCGAATGATCGAAGGGGCTTGGTCGGTGCTTGCTGCCATGATGAGGGTCTCCTGCTGTTCTGGCTGAAGTATGGAGACGGCCTGGCATTCCCGCTTGACTTCGACCGACCCATACTTACCATTGCATGCCAATGCAAGCCTCGCCGTCAACACCCACCGCGCCCCATGTGCGCCTGGTGCGTGCCGCCAGCTTGACCGGCTACGTCGAAGTTGCACGCAGCCTGGGCCTGGACCCGCTGCGCATGCTGGCCGATGCCGGTCTGAGCCCGGGCATGCTCAAGGACCCCGACATCAAGGTGCCGGCCGATCGCGTGAATCTGCTGCTGGAACGCTCGGCCCAGGCCAGCGGCGTGGAAAGCTTTGCGCTGCGCATGGCCGAGTCGCGCCAGCTTTCCAATTTCGGCGCGGTCGGCCTGGTGGTGCGCGACCAGCCCACCTTGCGCGAGTCGGTGGAGGTGCTGATCCGCTACCATGCGGCGCTCAATGGCTCGTTGGCGATGGTGCTGGAGGAGTCGGGCGAAGTCGTTGTGATCCGCGAGGAAGTGACGGTGGGCAGCGCCCAGCCGGTGCGCCAGTCCACGGAACTGGCGATTGGCGTGCTACTGCGCGCGATGCGCCGTTTCCTCGGCGAGCATTGGGTGCCACGGCTGGTGTGCTTCACGCACGCAGCGCCGCGCGAACTGGCGACACACTACCGCGTGTTCGGGCCGCGCGTCGAGTTCGACCAGGAGTTCAATGCCATCGTCTGCTCGCGCGCTGAGCTCGATGCACCCAATCCGTCTGCCGATCCGCTGATGGCGCGTTACGCGCTGCGCCTGCTGGAGCTCACACCGGAGGATGCGCAGGAGCGGTCGCTGCTCGACGATGTGCGCCGTACCGCGATGCTGCTGCTGCCCAGCGGGCGCTGCAGCATCGAGCAGGTGGCCTCGCACCTGGGCATCGTCTGCCGTACGGTGCAGCGCCGCCTGGCCGACCAGGGCCTGAGCTTTTCCACAGTTGTCAACGAACTGCGTGTCGAGCTCGCCGCGCGCTATGTGCTGCACAGCGCGCGGCCTTTGACCGAGGTCGCGGCCCTGCTGGGATTTGCCGCGCCCAGTGGCTTTTCGCGCTGGTACCAGGGGCAATTCGGCTGCAGCCCCTCGCAAAGCCGAAGCTCCGCGAAGTCCGAAGCGGTGACTGGCGCGCCGCCCGGCTGACCGCGCAAAAGGAAAAGCCGCAGCGCCGGCCAGAATCAGTTCTGCCGGGGCTGCAGCAAGCGCGAACCCGCCGGGGTCGAAGTCCGGCCCGCTTGCCGCGGGCTTTCTCCTCGGACCTTGGAGAAGGTCGAGACGTTGCTTAGAACACGTGGCGGACGCCAAACTCGTAGACGTTTGCCCGGCCGTTGGCGGTCGTCACTGCCACGCCGGGGAAGGGCACGCCCGCCGCGCCGTTCTTGTTGCTGCTGCGCGCCAGCGTGGTGTAGACCGAGGTGCGCTTGGACAGGCTGTGGATCGCCGCGAAGGCCAGCTTGTCGGTGGTGCCGGTGGCCGCGCCCGCTGCGTTCGTCTGCTTGGAGCGCGACCACGCGGCGCGCAGCTCGGTGGCGCCCATCGGCACCGTGACGGCCAGCGAATGCCCGTTCGTCTTGCCCGCGAGCTTGGTGGTGTCGCGCAGGACTTGCGCCCAGAGCTTGGCCATGCCGAAGTTGTAGTTCACACCCAGCACGGTTTCCTTGATGTCGCCTACCGAGGCTAGCTTGATGGTCTCGGTGGCCAGGCCCAGGTCCAGCGCGCCGCTGGCATAGCCCAGGCGCAACCCCACCAACGAGCCATCGTTGCGCGTGGCGCCCGCATTTGACGCGTTCTCGCCCATGGCGTACATGAGCTGGCCGCTGAAGCTGGCGCTTCGGGGCAGGAGATAGCTGACGGAATTGGACGCTCGCACGCCGGCCGGGTTCGCCAGCACGGTGCGCGATCCCAGCGCCGACTGCGGAATCCACAAGCCGCTGCCCACCTGGGCTGGGTCGTGCAGGGCTTGCGCTAAGAAGGTCGGCGTGTAGTCGCGCCCGAGCCGGACTTCGCCCCAGCCGCCGACGAGGCTGACGTACGAGATGCGGTTGAAGGTCAGGCCCTGGCCGCCGGCCGCGGCGGGCGCCGCGCCGCTGGCCTGGTTGTTGGTGTTGCTGGCAGTGCCGGTGCCACTGTCCGCGTTCAGGCCCGACTCCAGGACAAAGGCTGCGGCCATGCCGCCGCCCAGGTCCTCGACGCCGCGAAAGCCGATGCGGCTGCCTAGCAGGGAGCCGGAAAGAAGCTGCGTCTTGCTGGCCACCGAGCCGCTACCGTGCGCGACGCTGGCGTCCACCACACCGTAGAGCGTGACGCCGGATTGCGCACTGGCCGCGCCGGCCAGTGCGGCCAGCGTCAGGCCCGCCAGCAGGGGGCGGGAATGGCGGGCGCGCTTGCGTTGGCTGCGCGGACTGGCGAGGGGCGAGAGTTTGGTCTTCAAGGGGTTTCTCCTGGCTGCGATCTTTCATGCTGTTTTGCCTGGCAGCCGGTCGTGGCGAACAGCGGGTTTCGTTGCAGGGCCGATTCTTGGGGGCTGGGGCATTCGCGGATTCGCTTGCAGCGACGCGGTCTTGCCATTTGGTGACAGCCTCGGGAAAGCCCCGAGGGTCCGGTGCCTCAGCGCAGCAGGGCCAACACCAGTGCGGCGAGGAACACGGTCTCGCCGAGCATCAGAAGTACGGGGCGCAGGCCTACGCGTGCCAGCTCGCCAAGCTGCGTCTTCATACCGATCGCCGCGATGGCAGCGACCAGGCACCAGCGCGAGGCATCGCCACCCAGCGTTTGCAGTGCAGGCGGAACCCATCCGATGCTGTTGACGGCAACCAGCAGCGCGAACCCGACCGCGAAGCCCGGCAGCAGCGGCGGCCGCTTGCCCGGTGCGCCCGCGCTGCGCGCCCGCGTGAGCGCCACGGCGAACAAGATCACGGGCAGCAGCATGGCCACGCGCAGCAGCTTGACGAGCGTGGCCACGTCGCCGGTCTCGGTGGACATGCCATAGCCCGCGCCCACGACCTGGGCCACGTCATGGATGGTGGCGCCGAGAAAGACACCGGCCTGCCGCGCATCCAGCCCCAGCCATTGCGCAAGCATCGGATAGGCGACCATGGCCAGCGTGGACAAGGCGCTGACGCCGATCACGGTGAACAGCGTCGCGCGCTCCTTCAGCGGATGCGCTGGCAGCGCAGCGGCGATGGCCAGCGCCGCCGAGGCGCCGCAAATCGCGGTGGCGCCGCCGCTCAGCAGACCGAACAGGCTTTGAAAGCCCAGCCAACGCGCCGCGAGCATGGCGGTACCGATGGTGGCGACCACGCTGACCAGGATCAGCGCCACGGGCTGCCAGCCCAGCGCCGCCACCTGGCCATAAGTGATGCGCAGGCCGAGCAAGGCCACGCCCACGCGCAGCATGGTGCGCGCCGTGAATTCCACGCCGGCGGCGCAGCGGCCCTCGGACGAGAGGAAGTTCATGGCCATGCCCAGCAGCAACGCGAACAGCATCACCGGTGCGCCGTAGTGCTGCGACAGGAAGGTGGCTGCAGCGGCCACCACGGCACTGGCCAACACGCCCGGGAACAAGTCACGCGCGCGCGTGACCGCGCCACGCAGGGCCATCGTGGTCATGATGGAAAGGCTCGGCTCAGGGCACGAGCACCGTCGCGCCCGTGGTCTTGCGCGATTCGAGCGCGCGGTGCGCCTGTGCCGCGTCGGCCAGCGCGAAGCTCTGGTTCGGCTCGCCGGTGATCTTGCCCGCGCGCACCAGGCCAAACAATTCGTCGGCCATGGCCAGCATGTGTGCGTGCGGCTGGGCGTAATGCAGCATGGCCGGCCGAGTCACCCACAGCGAGCCCTTGGCCGCCAGCAGCATGGTGTCGATCACCACCGGACCCGAAGAGGTGCCGTTGCTCACCAGCGTGCCGCGCGGCTGCAGGCTGTCCAGCGAGGCCATCAGCGTGTCCTTGCCCACCGAGTCGTAGACCACGGGAACACCCTTGCCGTCGGTGAGTTCGCGCACGCGCTTGGCAATGTCCTCGCGCGAGGTCACGATGGTGTGGGCGCAGCCATGCGCCCGAGCGATCTCGGCCTTCTCGTCGGTGCTGACCGTGCCGATCATGGTGACGCCCAGCGCGCGAGCCCACTGGCAGGCCACGAGGCCGACGCCGCCTGCGGCGGCGTGGTAAAGAATGGTCTCTCCGCCCTGCAGGGGAAAGACCTGGCGGAACAGGTACTGTGCCGTCATGCCCTTCATCATCAGCGTGGAGGCGGTGCGGTCCGACACGCCGTCGGGGATGGGGATCAAGACGTCGGCCGGCAACACGCGCACATCGGAATAGGCGCCCTGCGGGCCCATCAGGTAGCCGACGCGGTCGCCGACCGCGATGCCGTTCACACCGGGACCGACGGCCTCGACTACGCCCACCGCGTCCGAACCCAGGCCGTTGGGCAGTGCCAGCGGATAGCGGCCGGTGCGAAAGTAAATGTCGATGAAGTTCACGGCCACATACGCATGGCGCACGCGCGCCTGGCCTGGGCCTGGTGCACCGACTTCGACGCTCTCCAGTTTCAGGACTTCGGGGCCGCCGGTTTCGTAAAAGCGGATGGCTTGGGCCATGGTGGTGCTCCAGTGTTCAAGTGCGAAGAATGCATGCAATTCAGACCGCGCGCAGCGGGGTCATGCACAAGGTGTCGATCAATTGTTCGGCCAGCGGCCATGGGCCGTAGCCCGAGGCCGGGTTCAGGTGCCCGGCTTCGCCCAGGTCCAACAGCGCGCTGCCCCAGGTCTTGGCCAACTCGCGCACGCGGTCGAAGTTGCCCAGCGGGTCGTTGCGGCTGGCCGCAACGATGCTGGGAAAAGGCAGGCGCGCACGCGGCACGGGCAGCCAGCCGCCGGCGCGCAGCGCCGTGAGTGTGGGGTAGCCGGATGGCAGCGGGCTCTCGAAATCCGGTGGCGTGGCGAGCAGGGCGCCCCGCACGGCGCTGCGCGTGCGAAGCGCCCAGTGCGCCACCATGATGGCGCCGCCGCTGTGCGCGACCACCACGAGCGGGCGGCCCACCGCTTGCGCCGCCTCTTCGATGCGAGCCACATGCTGGGCGCAGTCGAGCGCAGCACGGCCGATTGGCGCCACCGAGCAAACGCGCGGCAGCCTTGCCGCCAGCAGGGTCTGCCAGTGCTCGGCCACGTGGTCGCGCAGGCCTGGCACGATCAGCACGGTGGGCGCGTCGTCTTCGTCCATCAACGTCCCCGTTTCAGCCATCAAGCCATCGCCAGCGGCGTGCCGCGCACACCGGCCTTGCGATTCGGCGGGTAGCCCAGGCGCGCCAGCGTCTCGTCGGCGCTGCGGTAGGTCTGGCCGATCCGGTAGATGGCGCGCGCCTCTTGTGCGGTGGCCACCTCGCGGCCCAGCTCGCGCGCCACACGCACCAACTGCTCGATCTGTTGCACCGAGCTCATCTTCTCGCCCTTCTTGCCCCAGAGGTTGTCCTCGATGCCGCAGCGCGCGTGCAGGCCCATGGCGATGGCCATGGTGTTCACCGGCAGCACGCTGCGCATCAGCGTCTCCAAGGTGAGGCAGGCGCCGTCGGGCACGCGGCGGACGAACTCCATCATGTTGTAGGGGTTCGGGCCGTCGAAGCCACCACCCAAGGCCACCCAGGTCAGGTTCAGCGGGCCGGTGTAGACACCCTTGCGGATCAGCCGCTCCACCGTTTCGAGCTGCGCCACGGTGGCGAGCTGGAAGTGCGGCTGGATGCCGGCGGCCTGCAGGCGGCGCAGGTGCTCCTCGACCCAGCCGGGGCCTGCCGGCACCGTCATCTCGCGGTAGGCATTGGCCACGGCCGCACGCTGGAACGAAGTACCGGCGATGTCGTCCTCGGTCAGGATCTCCATCACGTTCATCTGGTTGGTGTTGATCGCGATCGTCACCTGGTCGGGCTTGGGGTCGAGTTCAGCCAGCATGTGGCGCGTGTCGTCCGACAGCCATTTGGCCGCCGCGCCCTCGCCCTCGGGGGCGAACGAGATCGAGCCGCCGACCTGGATGATCATCTCGGGCACGGCCGCGCGCACGCCGGCGATGAGCTCGTTGAACTTCGACAGGTGCTTGCTGCCCGTGCCGTCGAGTTCGCGCACGTGCAGGTGCAACACCGTGGCGCCGGCGTTGTAGCAGTCGACCGCCTTTTGCACCTGCTCGTCCATGGTCAGTGCGATGTCCTCGGGGAAGTCCGCGGGCTCCCACTCGGGGCCGTAGGGCGCCACGGTGATGACCAGTTTCTCCTGGTTCTCGGGCAAAAGGGAATCGTCGAGAAAGTTCATGGCAAATCTCCTGGTAGGTCGATGTCGGAAAACGTGAGGGGTGCCCGCCGCATCAGCCCGGTCGGGGCGCATGCATGCGGCATGGATTCATTCTGGTGGGGGTGGGCCGGAAGCGGTTGACTGCAGCTGACCGCCGCTTACCGATTCATGTCAGGGCGGCGCACGGCCGCCCGGGTGCTCAGGGGTTGAGCTGGATGCCGAAGGCCTTGACGATGGCTGCGTTGCGCTCGTAGTCGGCGCGCACAGACAGGCCCAGCTGCGCCGCGGACATCGCGGGGCTGGCCTCGAAACCCGCGCCGACGAGGCGGTCGCGCACCTTGGGTGCGGCTGCGGCCTTGGCTGTTGCGGCGGCGATCTTCTCCGTCATTTCGGGGGAGACGCCCGCGGCCACTACGGTGCCGACCCAGTTGCCGAAGTCGAGTTCGGGAAAGCCGAGCTCGGCGAAGGTGGGTACTTGCGGCAGGTGCGCCGAGCGCGCCTTCGATGCCACGGCGTAGGCCTTGAGCTTTCCGCCGGCGATCAGCGGCTTGGAGGTCACAATGCCGTCGAACATTACAGGGATCTGCCCACCCATGACTTGTGCCAGCGCTGGCGGCGAGCCGGGGAACGGCACATGCTGCAAGTCCACGCCCGCTTTCTGGTTGAAGATCATGCCCGCATAGTGCGAACTGGTGCCCGCGCTGTAGGACGCGAAGCTGAGCTTGCCCGGCTGGCTCTTGATGTAGGCGATCAGCGCCTTGAGATCCTGCGCCGGCAGGCCCGGCGTGCCTACGAGCACAATGCTCGCGCGCGCCACGGCGGCGGCGGGCTTCACGTCCTTGAGCGGATCGAAAGCCGTTTTCATCACGTGCGGGATTTCAGTGAGGATGTTGCTGGCCGTGACCATGATGGTCTGGCCGTCCGTCGGTGCCGCCAGCATGGCCTGCACCGCGATGGCACCGCCCGCTCCGGGCTTGTTGTCCACGATCACGGGCTGGCCGATGTCCTGCGAAATCTGCTCGGCCAGGATGCGTGCCACCACGTCCATGGTGCCGCCGGCGGGCGCGGGTACGACCATCTTCACGGGCTTGTCGGTCCAGGCCATGGCCAACGGTGCGGCGGCCAGGGCGACTACTGCCGCCGCGAATCGGAGCCCCGAACGGGCCCCCAAGTACATTTTCATCGTGCGCATGCCTATCTCCTTTGTAATGCTATGTCGCGTGCGCGAAATCCGCACGTGCGAGACAGGTGCAAGCATAGGCATAGGGGGTGCACAGCGGTTTGGCCTTTCGCGACGCGGGTTTATCGCGTCGTGACACTTCCGC